>JBKDQQ010000106.1:0-5954 GCA_046341775.1 Planctomycetia bacterium | reverse complement strand
CCCTTCGAGGAAGGAGCGGGCCCCCGTCGTGTCGCGCGGCCACTTCGCCGCTGCACGCGACTCGCCCGCGGGCGAGTCGACGCGCGTCACTTGCCGCTGGCTTCGATGGGGTTCTTGCCGCCCCAGAACTCGATCGAGTTGAAGATCACGACGTCGCCGAAGTAGCACAGTCCGTAGACCGGGATGATGTTGAGGGCGAGGAACACGGCCTCGTTGCCCCACTTGCTGTCGGTGACCTTCTCGTTCCAGGCGTGGAGGTTGTTGAAGGCGTTGTTCGGGCCGAGGCAACCGGGCAGGAAGGCGCAGGTGGCGAGCGCCAGCGCGGCGAGGGACTTCTTCATGGTCTTGTGTGTGATTTTCCGTCGAAACAAACGTGCGGGGCGCACCCAGAAGCGGGTGTTCCTCCGCGGTTCGAGGGGGAGGACGATGCCAATCCGCAGGGCGCGGTTCAAGTGGTCGAACGGCTAGGCTCCGGCCGCGCCACGCGCACGTCGCGTCCACGCGCGCGCCAGTCGCCGGACCGAGTCGTCCGTCCCCAGGCGTTCGAGCTCTTCGAGCCGGAACCAGCGCAGCTCGAGCGACTCCTCGGACAGCACCTCAACCGCGCCAGGCGGCGCGTGGACCACGAAGCGCGTGTCCAGATGGTCGTGCTCGGGCTCCCCGGGGCGCGCCGGGATGCGGTGGATGTCGAGGTCCAACGGTCGCGGGTCGATGACGAGGTCCTCGATGCCGCTCTCCTCGACGCACTCGAGCAACGCGGCGCGCGCGAGGTTCGCCTCGCCGTCGCAGTGGCCGCCGAGTTGCAGCCAACGGCCCAGCTTGCGGTGGTGGGTGAGCAGCACGCGCTCGCCCGCATGGTCGACGACGATGGCCGAGGCGGTCAGGTGCCCGGCGAGGTTCGAGCGCAGGTGCGCGTCGCGGGGATGGGCGTCGATCCAGGCGACGATGCGGTCGCGCTCGCGCGCCTGCGCCGCGTCGCGCGGCACGGCCTCGAGCAGCGAACGGCGCGCCGCGGCGAGGTCGCCATCGGCTCGCAGGTCGCCCAGCGCCAGCATCCCGCCCATCGCGTCCCCGGGCTCAGGTCCGCAGGAGCTGGCGGTAGCGGCCGGCGCGCGAGCGCGGCGGGATGCCGCGCTTCTCGCGGTCCTTCACGATCCACTCGTGGAACTCCTCGTAGTCGCCCGCGAAGAACACGATGCGGTCCTCCACGTCGTCGAAGCACAGGATGTGCGTGGCGACGCGGTTCAGGAAGAAGCGGTCGTGGGTCACGACGATCGCGGAGCCGGTGTACTCCTGGATCGCCTCCTCGAGCACGCGCAGCGTCTCGAGGTCGAGGTCGTTCGTCGGCTCGTCGAGCAGCAGCACGTTCGCGGGTTCGCGCAGCATCTTGGCGAGCAGCACGCGGTTGCGCATGCCGCCCGAGCATTCCGACAGCAACTTCTGCTGGTCCTCGCCCTTGAAGTTGAAGCGCGCGCAGTACGCCCGGCCGTCGAGGATCTTGTTGCCGAAGGGGATCTGCGGGTTGCCTTCGCAGATGTTGTCGTAGACCGACTTGTCGTCGTCGAGGATCGTGCGGCTCTGGTCGAGCCAGACCATCTTGACCGTCGCGCCGATGGTGACCTTGCCGGAGTCGGGCTGCTCGCGCCCCGTGATCATCTTCAGCAGCGTCGTCTTGCCGCGGCCATTGGGGCCGATGATGCCCAGCACGCCGCCCGGCGGGACCTCGAACGAGAGGTCCTTGATCAGCACGCGCGAGCCGAAGCCCTTGGTCACCTCGCGCAGCTCGATCACCTTGTCGCCGAGTCGCGGGCCGGGCGGGATGCGCAGGTCGACCGGATCGAGCGCCTCCTCGGCCTTCTGTTCGGTCAGCTCCTTGAAGCGCGCGAGGCGCGCCTTGGAGCGCGTCGTGCGCGCCTTCGGGGTCTTCCTCATCCACTCGAGCTCGCGCGAGATGACCTTCTCGCGCGTCTCGTTCTGGCCGCGCTTGACGTCCAGCTCGCGCTGCTTCTGCTCGAGGTACTCGGAGTAGTTGCCCTTGTACGGGCGCCCGAGGCCGCGGTCGATCTCGAGCATCCATCCGACCACGTTGTCGAGGAAGTAGCGGTCGTGCGTGATGAGGATCACGGCGCCGGCGTATTCCTTGAGATGGTTCTCGAGCCACTCGACCGCGTCCGTGTCGAGGTGGTTCGTCGGCTCGTCGAGCAGCAGCATGTCGGGCTGCTGCATCAGCAGCTTGCACAAGGCCACGCGGCGCCGCTCGCCGCCGGAGAGCTTCCTCACGTCCGCGTCCATCGCCGGCAGGCCCAGCGCGCCCGCGGCTTGCCCGAGGCGTTCGTCGAGGTCCCAGATGCCCTTGGCGGTCATCTCCTCGGACAGGCGCTCGAACTCGTCGCCCATGTCGCCCGCCTCGGCGAGCTCGTTGTAGCGCTGCTCGATCGCCAGCAGGTGGCTGCACGCCTCGCGCAAGTTGCCGAGGACGTCGAGCGAGTCGTTCAGCGGCGGTTCCTGGGCCAGGTAGCCGATCGACAGCGCGCCGATGGGCTTGACGACGCCTTCGAAGTTCTTGTCGACGCCCGCGAGGATCTTCAGCAGCGTCGACTTGCCCGAGCCGTTGTGCCCGATGATGCCGATCTTGGCGCCTTCGAGGAACGACAGGGTGATCCCCTTGAGGACTTCCTTCTGCCCGTAGAACTTTCGCAGGTCCTGGACCTGCAGGATGATCCTATCTGCCATGGCGGGCGGAGAAGATAGCTTGCCGCCGCCCCGGTTTCACGAATGCGACGCGCCACCACGGCGCGACGGGGGCGATTTCGCGATTTTCCTCGAACCAAGTCGCGGGTCCGCGGCGCTCTTCCTGCGCGAGCCAACACGACCAAGGGATCCCGGTCGCGGGGCGCGCGCCATCCGGAGCTCGACTCCGCCCACAACCACGCGCAAGGCGCCCGCCTTGCGCCCCACGCCGCTTCGTCGCGGCAAGGATCCCTGCGCATGCATTCCCGAACGCGTCCCGTCCGTACCTTGACCATCGCCTCCGTTCTTGCCGCGTCGCTTGCCACCGATGTCGCGGCCCGAACCGGCGGTAGCCTGCCGACCGCGCCGACCCACACCTTCGCCTACAACTCGGCCCGCACCTCGCTCGTCGAGGTCCACGCGGAACTCGTCGGCTTGGTGACAAGCCCAGCGGGCATGGTGGAGGAGAGGTCCATCGCGCCGCTCGTCAGCCAGTTGGGCCTTTCCCCCACGGGTGGATCCAACCGCCTGCAATGGGCGGTGGGCGTGTGTCCCGAGCAGCAGTACAACGACGCCAACGGCGTCTGGAGCGTCTCCTCGCACCTGCGGGCGCACGCCTTCAAGGCCGGCTACGCCAACATCAAGGGCACGCCGCGCGCCATCACCTTCGCCGTGCTCGACAACGGCGGCGTCGACTACCTGACGATCACGACCAGCACCCAAGGAGGCTCGGGCGGCGGTGGATTCGGACAGACCATCAAGGGCTCCGCCATCGACTTCTATTCGGCGTCCTGCTCCTTGCAGATGCCCTTCGTGCTGCGGCAGGAGAGCCATGTCTCGACAAGCGACGTGCACCTCGACACCAGTGCGGTGGCGATCGACCTCACCTACTGGGAGAACGCACTGCCTGCGTGCACGGTGATCGTGGCCGAGGACCTTGACAACAACGGCCGGTTTGACCCGCAAATCGACCCCGTGCGGCTCTCCAGCGCCACGCCGGCGATCTTCATGAGCTCCAACGGGGGCTGGATCGGGGGCAGTGCCATCTCCGTCGACATGCCGGCGGTGGGAGCGAACCTGCCCGCCGGCAAGTATGTTGCGAAGATCGACTACTTGCGCTCCAGCCGCGCGGAGAACGCCGATCGCGAGTTGCTCACCAATGCCGACTACAAGGGCTCCCTGACCAGCCACGGCGCGTTCTTTGGAGCGCTCGTCGTCGGAGCCCCCGTGACGCTCGAGGCGGGCGGGGCGCTGGAGTGAGGCGCGAACTGGCGTGAATGCGAGCGGTCCCGTGGCGTATCCTCGGCGCCATGGGACCGCTACTCGTCGCCTTCCTCGTCCTCCTCGGTATCGCGCTGCTCGTCGGCTTGTGGCTGATGGGCCTCTACAACGGGCTCGTGCGCCTGCGCCAGGCGGTCAAGAACGCCTTTGCCAACATCGATGTGCAGCTCAAGCGGCGGCACGATCTGATCCCGAACCTGGTCAACACGGTCAAGGGCTACGCGGCGCACGAGAAGGACACGCTCGAACGCGTCGTGAACGCCCGGGCACGGGCCACGAGCGCGACGCTGCCCGCCGACAAGCTCAAGGCGGAGGGCGAGCTGACGCAGGCCCTGGGACGCCTGCTGATGGTGGCCGAGAGCTACCCGGAGCTGAAGGCCAACACGAACTTCCTCCAACTGCAGGGCGAGCTGACCCAGACCGAGGACAAGATCGCGTACTCGCGCCAGGGCTACAACGACGCCGCCACCGCCTACAACACGGCGATCCACGTGTTCCCCGCGGTGCTGCTCGCCGGCCTGTTCGGCTTCGCGGCGGAGCCGCTGTTCGAAACGCCCGCCGCCGAGCGCGAGGCGCCCAAGGTCGTCTTCTGAGCGGCGACGCGACGCGCCATGGCCGATGAAGCCTGGGTGCCGGTGGTCGGGGGCGTCCTCGGCCTCGGCAGCATCCTCATGGCCCTGCGCAGCGGACGCAGGCGCCGCTTCATCGACGACACGCCGACGTCCAAGGCGCGCGGCGTGTTCATCGGCGACGTGGAGCTGAAGGGGGTCGTCGAATGCGCGCGGCCGTTGACGAGCCACCTCGCCGAGGCGAGCTGCGTCTGGTACAGCTGGTCGATCGCCGAGCATTGGCGGCGCATCGTCCGCGAGACCTACACCGACGAGAAGGGCAACACGCGCACGCGCACGCGGGTCGAGAGCGGCACGACCATCGTGGCGAGCGGCGGCGAGTCGACGCCCTTCCTGCTGCGCGACGACACGGGAGCCGTGCTGGTGCGGCCGCAAGGCGCCGAGACGGAGGGTGCCACGGTGGTGTCCGCCACCGTGGGGCGCGGGCACCCGCTGTACTACGGCAAGGGACCGCGTTCGGCCGTGATGGACTCGACCCACCAGCGCGACTTCCTCGAGTCGGCCATCGTCGTGGGCAAGCCCGTCTACCTCGTGGGGCGCGCGCGCGAGCGCAAGGACGCCGTGGCGCCCGAGATCGCCAGCGACAAGCGCGCCGAGATGTACCTGATCTCGGTGCGCAGCGAGGAGGAGATCAGCCGCTCGCACGCGGTCGGCTACTGGCTGTGGTCGGCGCTCGGATTGCTGCTCGCCGGCGGGACCTTCGCCTGGTACGAGCAGTCGCTGGGCTTCGCGCCCGACGAGCGAGTCGTCGGCTACGCGGCGCTCTTGTCCGCCTTCCTGCTGGCGCTGCTCGCCGGCTGGGCGTGGATGGTGCACAACTCGATCGTGGGCTTGCGCCAGCGGGTGCGCCAAGGTTGGGGCAACCTCGAAGTGCAATTGAAGCGCCGCCACGACCTGGTCCCGCGACTCGTGGCCGTCGTGGCGGGATTGGCGCAGCACGAGCGGTCGGTGCAGGAACTCCTGGCCGCGTTGCGCGCGCAGGCGACCATCGCGCCCGGCGCCGAGCGCGGGGAGGGTTCGCGGCTCGAGGCGCTGGCGCCGCGACTCGTCGCCCTGCGCGAGGCCCATCCGCGGCTCGTGGCGCAAGAGGGCTTCCTCGCGCTGCAGCGCGAACTCGCCGACACGGAGACCAGGATCGCCTTGGCGCGCGCCTACTACACCGACATCGCCAGCGCCTACAACACGCGCCTGCTGGTCGTGCCCGACCGCTACGCCGCGGCGCTCTCGGGGTTGCGCCCGGAGCCGCTGCTCTCGGCCGAGGGCTTCGAGCGCGCCGCGGTCGAGGTCGAGTTCTCGGTCTAGGCCCGCCCTCGG
>JBKDQQ010000105.1:0-19029 GCA_046341775.1 Planctomycetia bacterium | reverse complement strand
CCCCGGCAGCGCATCGTCGTTGAACTCGTGCACGCCCGGTGCGAGCGCGCGCAGGAACGCGGCGAACTCGGCCGGCTCGCGCGACAAGTCGCGGACGACCCGCGCGCCCGGTGCGTCGAGCGCGCCCTCGGCGCCTCCGCGTTGCTCGGCCTGGGCGCGCAACCGCTCGAGTTGGCGGGCGAAGACGATGTCCTCGGTGTCGAGCACGAGGCGCGGCACGACCCACGCGTAGGTCAGCGCCAGCGCGACGCCGAATGCGGCGATGAGCAGCACCAGCCCACGCCGGAGGCGCGGCGGGGAATTCACTGCTGCTCCTCGCGCGCGAGGCGATACCCGATGCCGCGCACCGTGTGCAGCAACGGCGGACCGCCATCCTGGTCGATCGCCTTGCGCAGGGCGTAGATGTGCGAGCGCAGGACGCTGCCCTCGGGCGAGAACCCGTCCCAAAGGACACCCTCGAGCTGCTCGCGCGTGACGACGTTGGGCGAGGCGCGCATGAGCTCGCGCAGGATGCGCAAGCCCACGCGGTTGAGGGCGAGCGGGCGTCCTGCTCGCTCGACGCGCACTTGACCCAGGTCGTAGCGCAAGTCGTCGACCGCCAGCACGTCGCGCTCGACGCGGGTGGTGCGCCGGGACAAGGCGTTCAGCCGGACCAGCAGTTCCGCGCCTTCGAACGGCTTGACGAGGTAGTCGTCGGCGCCGGCCGCGAAGCCTTCGAGCTTGTCGTCGAGCGTGTCGCGCGCGGTCAGCATGAGCACGAGCGGGCCCGCGCCGCGTTGGGCGCGCAGCCTCCGGCAGACTTCGATTCCATCGAGTCGTGGCAGCCCAAGGTCGAGGACGACCACATCATGGTCGCCCGCGAGCGCGAGTCTCAGTCCGCTCTGTCCATCGACGGCCAGGTCGACCTCGTGTCCGGCCTGCTCGAGCTGTTCGGTCAGGTTCGCGTGGAGCGAAGGGTTGTCTTCGATCAGGAGGATGCGCACGCGCCCATGGTACGGCGCGCCCGCGAGCACGAGTGGCGGCGCTTGTCGCGCGTGGTGGATTCCACTCCCCGTCGACGCGGAATCGACGGTGGCTGCGACGCGTGCGCGTGCATGATGCCGCGCATGAAACTCCAGCTCCTCCTGTCGTGCCTGGCAGCCTCCAATTCCGCGATCGCCAATCAGCCCGTCGCGAGCACCTCCTCCGCGCGCCTGGCGGAAGCAGTCGGCTTCCTGCAGGAAACGCAAGTCCCTCCGACCGTTCCATCGTCCGAGCGAGACGCGCTCGTTCCCCTGCCTTCCGTGCTCGACTTCACGCGCGGTGGTGGATGGGGCGTCGCGCTAGGGCTTGGCGTCGAGTACGAAGCCGCCTACGACGGATCGGACGAGTACGAGATCGAGCTGGACCCGGCAGGTGCTATCCAGTGGCGGAGCGGAGACCACATGGTCTTCTACGAGGGCACCGAGCTTGGTTGGCGTGGAGTTGTCGAACAGCGTTGGTTGTTGCAGGCGGGTTTGCGCTACGAGGACGGACTCGATCCCTCCGACTCTGAGGATGGCGCGCTGGACGGCATCGAGAAGCGCGACTCGCACTTGACCGGCTTCTTCGAGGCGCGCTGGGCGCTCGACGACGAGTGGCGCAACTGGATCGGTGGCCGCGTGCTGGCGGGCGAGAGCGACTTCGGCGCGTTGGGTGTGCTGGCGGCCGGGCATCGCTTCGGAGAAGCCCTCGACGGCATGGGGACCGAGGCGTACTTGTTCGCGACCTTCGGCGACAGCTCCTTCGTGAACAAGGACTTCGGCGTGAGCGCCGAGGATGCGGCGGGCTCCGGTCTCGCCGAGACGAAGCTCGACGGCGGATACCGCTCCACCGGCTTGCAGGTGGTGCATCGTCAGCGCTTCACGGAGAACGTGCAGCTTCTGGCCCAGACCGGCGTGGAGCTCTACAACTCGCAGATCGCCGACAGTCCCATCGCACGCGACGACTTCGAGGCCGAAGTCTCGCTCGCCTTGGTGTGGCAGTTCTGAATTTCGAGGAGACGGGATTCGCGCAGGAGCAGCCGCCCGCGTCCTTCACTCCTTGCGCAGGAAGTCGACCAGGTCCTTCTCGAGCTGCGCGAGGCCGTACTCGGGCACGACGAGGCAGTTGTAGACCATCTTCGACAGCGCCTCGGGCGTGTTCGGGTTCATCTCGCGCGGCGGCGGGTAGGAGAGGAAGTACGAGAGGCTCAGGCGCTCGACTTCGCCGCCTTGCTCGCGGCCCGCGTATTGCCACGGGACCTCGTCGAACGGCAGGACACCGGTGAGGATCTCGTAGAGCATCACGCCGATGCCCATCACGTCCGCCTTGCTGTCGCGCAAGAGCAGCGGGTTGTAGTGCGGTGTAGTGGTCGTCACGCCGCGCTCGTCGAGCCGCAGGGCCGGATCGATCAGCACCACGCTGCCCGACGGCTTGACGATGATGTTCTCCGGCTTGAGGTCGCCGTGGTAGGCGAGCTGGCCCGACCTCTCGAGCTTCTGCAGGGCGCGCACGATGGTCAGGAACCAGTTGAGGCGGATGCCCTCGAGCGCGCGGATCTTCTCGCGCAGCGTCTTGCCGCGCGCGTAGTCGAGCACGAGCACGGGACGGCCTTCGTGCTCGAAGACCTCCTTCAACGCGACCACGTTGGCGTGCTTGGCCTGCTTGAGCGTCTCGGCCTCGCTGCGCAGCGCGTCGTCGATCTCGTGCACGTCGAGGAAGTCGATGCGCACGCCGTCGTGGCGGAAGAAGATCGCCTCGGCCGGAGTCTCGTCGGGGCTGACGCCTTCGGGCTTCTTGGACGGCGTCACTTCGAGGAAGCGCGTCACGTAGCGGCCTCCGCCGGCCACGTCGCCGAGCTTCAAGGCGAACTTGTTGCCGGCTTCGTCTTCGGCGAGGTAGACGAGGGCGAAGCCGCCGCGGGCCACGAATTCGACCACGCGATAGGCACCGATGCGCTCGCCAGCTTCCAGCTTGATCATGGACTCGACCTGTGTGCGTTGGGCAGGGGACGAGGGTCCGGCGCCCACGGCGCTCGAACCCGTCAGGACTGTGTTTCGGCCCCTCCGCGGCGGGTCATTGAGGGCAACCCGGTTCAGGCGCCGGCCCAGCTCAAGTCAAATGCGGGAATTCAGGAGTGCGCGAAGCGTAAAAGCAATCCAGATAGCCGTTTGCGCGCCGCATTCTTTGCGTGGAGACGCTCTAAATGGCCGCCGGAATTTGGCGCCATTCCCCACTTCTCTTGCCGCCCTCGACCGAGGGCGTGCTCAGCGTCCTCAGCAGCCGCGCCCGCGGCCCTTGACGAACAGGACGAGTCCGACGAACGAGGCGGCGAAGACGAGCCAGGCGAGGAAGTCCATGGCCCCACTCTCGACTCAGCCGCCGGGGTTGTCCATGGGCGCCGGGATCAATTCGCTGTCAAGCGGCGCGGACAGGATGGCGCGCGTGCCCTCCTCGACCGTGCCGGTCGCCAGCCACTCCGGCTGCGCGTGCGCGCGCCGGCGCCATGCGCGACCCAGTCCATCGACCAGTCCGAGCTCCTGGCCGTGGCGGTTGCGCACGGACCAGTAGTCCCCTTGGCCCTGCGAGGCGGCTTCGAAGCGCACCAGTTCGCCGAGTTGGCGCCCCGCGTGGACCACGACCAGGCGCCGCACGGCCTGGGCCTGCTCGACCACCGCCACGGAACCACCCGCGGGCGAGCGGGTGCTCGTGGTGGCGCAGGCGGCGAGGCACGCAGCCATGGCGATTCCGGACCAGCGGGTGGTCCTGCAAGCGGCCGAGGTGGACGAAGGGTTGCTGCGCGACATGGCGGCGACTCCGGGACGGACGCCGGTTGGCGATCCCGCCCTCCCTAGATCGACCGATCGCGGCCGGAAGCCGCAGTGTCGCGGGATTGGCGTCCGCGGATCGCCCTCGAATCGGGCTACAATCGCCCGCCAAGTGGACGACTACGCACTCAGCTGTTTCCGCAAGGCCGGCCGCATCGCCTCCGAGTGCCGCGAATGGGCCAAGGTGAACGTCAAGCCCGGCGTCACCATCCGCAGCGTGCTCGAGACCGTCGAGACGATGATCCGCGAGCGCGGCGGGGAGCCCGGCTTCCCGGCCCAGAGCTCGCGCAACTACGTCGCGGCGCACTACTGCTCGTCGCCCTTCGACGAGCAGACCTACGAGGAGGGCGACTGCGTCAAGGTCGACTTCGGCGTGCACGTCGACGGCTACATCGCCGACACGGCGGCCACGATCGACCTTTCGAAGGACAAGCGCTGGACGCCGTTGATCGAAGCCTCGCGCTCGGCGCTCGCCGCCGCCATCGCCACAGTGGGCGAGGGTGTCGCGGTGGGCGATGTGGGGGCCGCGATCGAGCGCACGATCCTCGCCGCGGGGTTCCAGCCCGTGCGCAACCTGACCGGCCATGGACTCGCGCGTTGGAAGGTGCACACCGCGCCGCAGATCCCGAACTACGGCGAGAAGGGCGGCGGCAGCTTCCGCCGCGGAACCGTCTTCGCCATCGAGCCGTTCGCCTCCACCGGTCGCGGCTGGATCCGCGAGGCGGGCAAGGCCGAGGTGTTCATGATGGTGCGCCCGCCGATGAAGGCCAAGGGCCTCGACCGCGACGTGCTCAAGGCCATCGACGCTTGGCGCGGCTTGCCCATCGCGCGCCGCTACTTCAACCACCTCGACCGCGAGGCGGTCGAGCACGCCTTCACGCAACTCGCCAAGCAGGGCTCGCTCGTGCGCTATCCGCCCCTCGTCGAGGAGGAGGGCGTGATGGTCGCGCAGTACGAGCACTCGATGTACCTCGGCCCCGACGGCGTCGAGATCCTGACGGCGTGAGCGGCCTGCGCGTCGCGCTGGTCGCGCCGTCGCCGGGCTCGGGGATCGGCGACTACGCGCGCGCCTTGGCGGCGGCCTTGCGGCCCTTGTGCGAGCTCCTTGTGCACAGCCCCGCGCCGCTCGCGGGCGAGGCGCCGCTCGACGCGCTGGACCCCGCGCGCCACGACCACGTCTGGTGGCAACTCGGCAACGAACGCGGACAAGCGCCGCTCGCCGCCGGCCTCGAGCGCCATGGCGGCGTGCTGACCTTGCACGACTGGGTGCTGTTCGATCTTGCTTGCGCGCGTTGGCCGGAACTCGCGCGCGGCGGAGCGGCGGCCGTCTGGCGCGCCTGGCGCGAAGGCGGCGCCGAGGCCGCGCGCGTCGTGCTCGACCATGCGCGCGCGCGCCGCGACTGGAAGCTGCACCCTCCCGCCTGCGCCGAGGACGCGGACATCTGGCTCGACGGGTGGCACGAGCCCGAGGCCGGCGGGCGCTGGAGCGGACGCGTCGCCCGCCTGCGCGTCGGTTCGCGCGGCCGCGGCGGCCCCGCGAGCGTGCTCGTCGCGCTGCACGCGCCGCGCGGTCGCCGGATCCGCCTCGTGGCCCGCGACATGGACGAGGCCCGCGTGCAGGGCGACGACGCACGGCACGAGCTCGAGCTCGCGGTGCGCCTGCCATGCACCCTGGAATTCTCCGCGACGGGATCGCGCTTGCTCGCGGGCCAAGCCGCCTGCGGCGACGCGCGGGATCTTGGCGCGCACATCGTCGGCGTCGAGGTCCGCGACGCTTCCGGCGCGCGTCAAGTGGATTGGACGCGGCCCTCGCGCCATCCCGCGCCGCCCGCCTTGTCGACGCGACGCTTCGAGCTCGCGCTCAACCGATCGGCGCTGCGGGCCGCGCGGGCGTGCTTCGTCCACAGCGAGGAACTCGCCGCGCGCGTGCGCGCCGCGCGAGGCGGGCTCCCCGTCCACGTCGTCGAGCATGGCGCCGCCGAAGAGCCCGCGGGGATCGACCGCGAGGACGCGCGCAGGTCGCTCGGCATCGCGCCCGGCGCGTTCATCGTGGCGAGCTTCGGCGGGGTGCAGGCGCACAAGCGCATCGCCGTGCTGGTCGAGGCGTGCGCACGCGCCCGGCGCGAACGCCCGGCGCTGGAGCTCCTGCTCGCCGGGGCGACCGATCCCGAACTGGACCTCGACGCACTGCTGGCGCGCCATGGCGCGCGCGACATGGTCCACCGGCTCGGGCGCGTCGAGGAGGAGCGCATCCCGCTCGTGCTCGCCGCATCCGACTTGTGCGTGCAGTTGCGCGGCCCTTCGACCGGCGGTACTTCGGGCGGCGTGCACCGCGCCCTCGCCGCGCGCCGCGCGGTCGTGGCCAGCGCCCTCGCCGAGCAGCGCGAGCTGCCCGATGCGTGCGTCTTGAAGCTGCCGCAGGACGCCGACGAGGTGGATCGCCTCGCGCGTTGGCTCGTGCGGGCCCACGACGAGCCGGAGCGCCTGCGGGCCATGGAGCGCGCCGCCGACGAATATGTGCGCGCGCGGGCCGCGTGGAGCGTGGTGGCACGCCGGCAGGTCGAGTTGCTGGAAGCGACGCCGCCCACGACGCGTTGACCGCGCTGGGCGCGGTCGCGCACCGGGCCGTCGCGCACCGGGCCGTCGCGCGTCGGTCGTGGCGCGTCAGTCGTAGCGCGTCGCGAGACCCCAATGGGCGCGCCACAGGTACTCCATCGTCGCGCGGTGGGGCTCGTCCGGATCGAGCAGGGCTTCCTTCCACACCGCGAGGTGGCCTTGCATGGCCTCGATGCGACCCAGCGCGTCGGCGCGCGCGCCCGGCGCGGGCTCGAGACCCTGCATGGCCGCTTGCGCGTACGCCTGGCTCCAGCGCGGCTCGATCTGCGTCCACTCGTTCCAATCGTTGAAGGTCGCGACGAGCGTCCAATCGCGCGCGCCGCGCGTGGCGGAGCGCCAAGTCGTCCCCAGCGGGTCGCCGCCGCAGTCGCCCATCACCCGCACGCACACGGCGTTCCCGTCGACGCCGGGGATGTTCGGTCCGCTCCAACCCGCCACGCCGGAGTCGTCGAAGCCGGGCCAGGCGATGCCGATCGTGCCGCGCGACTCGTCGTCCTGCGCGGCCCATTGGCGCGAGGCGTCGTGGATCGCGTCGCAGAATCCGCGCAGCGCCTCCGCGCTGGTGCGGCTCGACTGCCCGGAGGCGAAGTCGGCCCAGGAGCGGTGTTGGAGGATCTCCTGCGTGACGAGGCTCCAGCGCGCCGTCGAGCGGAACGCCGCGCCTCCTTGGGGGATGTCGTCGGCCACCAGGTGCACGCGTTCGCCGCTGCGTTGCTCGGCGCGAGCGACGATGCCGGCCCAGTCCGCGTCGGCGAGGCAGCCGGAGCCGTCGCTGGAGCAGACCGCGTTGTGGAAGGCGTGCACGACGACGGCGCCGTCGCGTCGCAGCGTGGCGCGGCGCGGCCCGAACTCGACCAGCGCCTGCACGAGATCGTCCTCGATGGCCCGCACGCGGTCCGCGAAGCCGCCCGCGCCCGGGATCCAGCCGGCCATGTGCACCTTGGGCTCGATCATCAGGCCGATCTTCAAGTCGCCTCCGCCGGCTTCGCAGGCGTCGTACAACGCGCGCAGCGTCTGGAGGTTGACCGACTCGCGCCCGATGGCGACCTCGTGCTGCGCTAGTCGATGGCCGTCGAAGGTGTACAGCACGCTGTCGAAGCCCGTCGCCTGCACGAGTCGCGCGTGCCACGCCAGCACGTCCGGATCGCGCGAGTCGTAGGCTCCCGCCAAGGGCAACCAGTCGGAGCCGCGCAGCGTGCTGATGGCCAGGTCGCGTCGTCCGTTGGCGCGCAAGTCGTCGGGCAGGTGCGCCAAGGTCCACATCGTCGGCGCGCAGAACGGCGGCGTGGCCCACGCCCACGTGCCCCAACGCGCGGCGAGGTCGTTGGCGACCGGCCCCGCCTGCGGATGGCGGAACGAGCGGTAGCGGCCGACATAGCTCGCCATCGCATGGCGGCGGGCCATGCCGTGCGCGGCGCCGGTCTCGCCGAGTTGGACCTCGTCGACCTGCACGCCGCCGCGCAGTTGCTTGCGCACCTCGACGACCACGCGCTCGTGGTCGAATCCGATGGTGCTCGCGGTCGCGCGTTCCGTGGCCAGCCAGATCCAGCGTCCGCGTTGGGACGCGACGGGCAGGAGGCTCGCTTGCGCGAGCACCTGGCCCATGTGGTCGGGGGTCGCGCCCGAGGCCGCGCGCACGACCAAGTCGACGCGCACGCGCGGGTCGGGGACGCCTGGCAGCGGCGTCGCCGGATCGATGCGCACCCACGCGCCGGCCTGCGGCTTGTCGCCCGCGCGCGGCGCGCGCTCGTGGGAGCCGAGCACGATCGATTGCGTGGCCGCGGCCCGGCCCGTCCCCGACAGCGCCAGCCAACGCGAGCCCTGCCAGGCCTCGTCGTGCGTCGCGCGCGCGGCGGCGCCGAAGGTGGTCCAACCGCCCTGTGCTTCGAACCCCGCGTCGACGAGCGCCCACTGCTCGCGTTCGTGGTGGCCGATGCGCGCGTCGTCCACGCGCACGACGCCCGATCCTTGGCAGGCGACGCGCAGTTCGAGCGCGAGGCTCGCGGCGCGGACGCGGGCGTCGTGCGGCGCGAGCGGGCGCGTGCGCACGGGGATCCAGCGCCCGCGCGGCGCGTTGGAGAGGGAATCGCTGCGCGCCAGCACGACCTCGCCGCCCGCCTCGCGCGAGACGATCTCGAGGCGCGCGTCGCCGAAGTGCCCGGCGTCGAGCTTGAACCAGGCTTGCGCCTCGAGCTTGGCGCCGAGCTGTCCGGCGCCGGGCCGACCCGCCACGTCGAAGGTCCCGCCCAGCGCCAGCGACTGTGTCAAGAACGCTTGACCGACGACCGCGGCTGCGAGGTGCGTGGGGCGCTCGAGGTCCGCCGCGGGAGCGAAGGTCGCGCCGAGGGCGGTCCATTGCGCCGCTCCCGCCGCGAAGTCGCCGTTCGGCAGCGCGTGGCGCGTCTCGGGCGCGACGCCCGGATGCGCCATGGCCGCGAGCGGGACGGCGACGGTGGCGAGCAATCGAAGCACGGTGGACCCTCTGGGCTGGATGGAGACGCGCCGCGCATCCACCGGCGAGCCGCACGCGAGGGATGCGGCACGAGGAGTCGTCGTGCCGCCGGGCGATGGTGCAGCTCTGCCGCTTGGGGATGCGCGGACGCGCCACCCGTACCATCGGGCGAGCCGGCGTTGGAGAGGAGGGTCCGGCTGGGTCGGTGTCGAAATTGGGCCGTCCTATAGAGTCCCGCTCCACCGGCATTTCGCCGCGTCCACTCCGAAGGGCGGCGGGGCCCTGCCCGCCGATGCGCGGCGCGCTCGCGTCCGGCGCGACGAGGCTCAGGTCGCGAGCAGCAGGGCCAGCGCGCCGGTCGCGAACAGCAGCGGCAGGAACAGGCGCGCGACCACGGCCGCCACGCTCGGTTCCTGCACGACGAGGTCGCCGTCCACGACGCGCGCGCGGCACGGGAGGTCCGAGACGAGGAAGCAGTCGCGTCGTTCGTCCTCGCGCGACAGCACCTGCAAGCGCGATCCAGGGGCGGCGTGCGTGGCGTGCATGGTCGCCAGCTCGCGCACCTCGTGCGGCTCGCCTTCCGCGGGCAGGCGCAGTTGCAGCGTGGCGCGCGTGTTGCCGCGACGGTGGTGCCTCAGGACCGATCCCAGCACCAGGGCCTCGACCACGCGACCTCGTTCCATCGCCGCCAGTTGGCGCCGCGCGACGCCGCGCGCGATGAAGACGAATCCCAACCCGGCCAGTGGGAAGATCAGCACGAACAGCACGAAGGGCGGCAATGGCGCGGGGCGCTGGCCCTGCAGCACGGATCGGCCGGGATCGTCGACGAGGTGCGCCACGCGCGCCGTGGAGCCCGCCTCGAGGCCGCGCGCCGTGGAGTAGGAACTTCCGCGCCGCACGACGCCCTGCGCGTCGGTCCACTCGTAGTCGTGGCGCAGGATCGGCGCGCCGCGGCGCGACTTGCCGCCGCCGATCGAGTACGAGGTGGGCTCGACGGCCACGATGCGCGCCTCCGCCTCGCCCTGTGCGCCGCGGAAGGTGGCGAAGGACAAGTCCGCGGCCGGCAGGAAGATCCCGCAGAACACCAGGCCGAACGTGGCGAAGGCCCAGCCGAACTGCTGCAGCGCGGAACCGAAGAGCGCCGCCAACCGCACGGAGGTGGATAACTCGCGGACGGCCATGCGCGAATCAGGAGAGCTTCGAGCGCAACTCGCGCAGGAGCATCAGCGCCTCGATGGGCGTGACGCGGTCGAGGTCGAGCGCCTTGATCTCGGATTCCACCTCCGAGGGACGCGGCGCGAACAAGGACAGCTGCTGCGCGTCGTCCTTCTTCGCCTTGGCGCCGCGCGCGAGGCGGGGCGCGAGGTCTTCGGCGTCCTTCTCGACGTCGGAGAGCACCTGCTTCGCGCGTTCGAGCACGGGACGCGGCACGCCCGCGAGGCGCGCGACATGGATGCCCCACGAGCGGTCCGTGCCGCCCTCGACGAGCTTGTGGAGGAAGACGATCTCGTCGTTCCACTCGCGCACGGCGACGTGCATGTTGCAGACGCCCTTGTGGCGATCGGCGAGGTCCACCAGTTGGTGGTAGTGCGTGGCGAACAGGCTGCGCGCGCGGATCGACTCGTGCAGGTGCTCGACGATGGCCCACGCCAAGGCGAGTCCGTCGAAGGTGCTCGTGCCGCGGCCCACCTCGTCCAGCACGACCAGCGAGCGCGGCGTGGCGTTGTTGAGGATGTTGGCGATCTCGAGCATCTCGACCATGAAGGTCGAGGCGTTGCGCGCGATGTCGTCGGCGGCGCCGATGCGCGTGAACACGCGGTCGACCACGCCGACGCGCGCCTCGGCCGCCGGCACGAACGAGCCGATCTGCGCGAGGATGACGATCAGCGCCACTTGGCGGATGTAGGTCGACTTGCCCGCCATGTTGGGGCCGGTGATGATCGTCACGAGCCGGTCGGAGCGGTTGAGCTTGGCGTCGTTGGGCACGAAGCTCTCGGCGCGCGGGTTGCGCTCGACCACCGGGTGGCGCCCGTCGATGACGCGGATCGTGTCGCCGTCGTCGACCACCGGCGCGCAGTAGCGGTGTTCGGCGGCGCGCTGCGCCAGCGCGGCGAGCACGTCGATCTCCGCCACGGCCGCCGCGGTGCGCAGGATGCGCTCGAGCTCGCGCCCCGCTTCGTCGCGCAGCCGCTCGAAGAGGCGGAACTCGAGGTCCTTGGCGCGCTCCTCGGCGTGCAGGACCTTGTCCTCCATCTCCTTCAGTTCGGGCGTGATGTAGCGCTCGGCGTTCTTGACCGTCTGCTTGCGGATGTAGCTGGCGGGCACGCGCTCGACCTGGCCGCGCGGCACCTCGATGAAGTAGCCGAAGACCGAGTTGAAGCCGACCTTGAGGCCGGGCATGCCGCTCTTCTCGATCTCCTCCGCTTGAAAGCGCGCCATCCAGCTCTTGGCGTCGCCCGCGATGGCGCGCAGCTCGTCCAGCTCGGCGTCGACGCCGGCGCGCACCAGCCCGCCGTCCTTGAGCGCCATCGGCGGGGCGTCCACCAGCGTCGAGCGCACGCGCTCGACTAGTTCTTCGAGGGGATCGACGCGCTCCACCAAATGCGCGAGCAGCGTCGCGTTGCATTGCGCGAGCCTTTCCTTCAGGAGGCGCGCCTGCGCCAGCGAGTTCGCCAGCGCCACGAGGTCGCGCGCGTTGGCGCGCAGCGTGGCCACCTTGGCCGCCAAGCGCTCGATGTCGAGCACCGGCCCGAGGGCCGCGCGCGCGTCCTCGCGCAGGAAGGGCGAGCCGTGGAACTCGGCCACGGCGCGCTGGCGCAGGAGGATCGGTTCGACCTCGCGCAGCGGGCTCGCGAGCCACTCGTGCAGCAACCGCCCGCCCATCGGCGTCAGCGTCGCGTCGAGCACCTCGATCAAGCTGCCTTCGCGCGCGCCGTCGCGTTGGGTGCGGAACAGCTCTAGGCAGGAGCGCGTGGCGCGATCGAGCACGAGGTGCCGCGCGCCTTGCACGTGCTCGAGCCCCGACAGGTGCGCGCAGGCGTTCTTCTGCGTCTCCTCGAGGTACGACAGCAAGGCGCCCGCCGCGCCCACGCAGACGGCTTGCTCCTCGTCGAGGCCGAAGCCCTCGAGGCTGTGCACCTTGAGGCGCGCGTGCAGGATGCGCCGCGCGCTCTCGCGGTCGTAGTGCCACGCCTCGCGCTCGCCCATGCGCACGCCGTGCGTGGCGCGCAGCTCCGCCGCCGCCGCGCCGGCCGCCTCGTCGAAGCGCGGCGCCACGAGGATCTCCGCCGGCGCGATGCGCGCGACCTCGTCGACGAGCTTGGCGAGCGGCACGTCCGCCACGCACAGCCGCCCGGTCGACACATCGGCCCATGCCAGGCCCGCGAGCTCGCCGGCCACCGCGATGCACAAGAGCCAGTTGTGCTCGCGCGCGTCGAGCGCGTTCTCCTCGGTCAAGGTGCCCGGCGTGACGATGCGCACCACCGCGCGCTCGACCAGCCCCTTGGCCTCGCGCGGATCCTGCATCTGCTCGCAGATCGCGACCTTGAAGCCCTTCTTGACCAGCCGCACGAGGTACGCATCGGCGTTGCGCCACGGCACCCCGGCCATGGCGATGGCGTCCTCGCCCTTCGACCGCGAGGTCAGCGTCAGGCCCAGTTCCCGCGCGGCGATCTTGGCGTCCTCGTGGAACAGCTCGTAGAAGTCGCCCATGCGGAAGAACAGCAGGGCGTCCGGCGCCTCGCGCTTGGCGCGCCAGAACTGGTCCATCATCGGCGACTGGGCGCCGGAGGACCGCGGGGGACCGTCCTTGTCCAAGTAGGTGCTGCGCATCGGCGGGGGGCGTGCGGGAGGGGGATCGTATCCGAATTCCGGTGACGGACCGGCGAAGAGCACGGCTGGATGCTGGCCCCGTTCATTGTGCGCGCTTGCGTCGTGACTTCCGCCCGGGGGCGTTCGTCGATGGACAGCAAGCCCCATGCGCCGACGCATGGGGGCGACAGGCCGCTGGCGACCTCGTCGCCAGCCAGCCTGCACGCACCCTACGTGGCGTCGCGATGCCTTGGCGGCACCGGGCATGGTCTGCTGGTCGTGGTGGTGACGGGACTCCTGGTGCGGTTCTCCTCGGGTGCTGGTCGGACTAGGCACTGGTCGCGCCGCGCGAAACCGTGCGCGCTTCACGCATCCCTGCGTGACGGGATGGATCTCCGCGGACCCGCGACGCCTTGCGGGCCGCCGCAAGGCCACCAGGCCTCGGCCTGGCGGCCCTCCGCGGGGCCCGCATCGGGCCTCTCCACTCGATAGGACGCGCGCTGCGGGGCGCGCGTGGCATCCCGCGCCTGATTTCAGCGCTGCGCCTCAACCGGGTTGCGCACAACGAACGGGGCCAGCATCCCTCCAAGTTGCGCCCAAGCCGGGTGCCCCTCATCATGACCCGCCCATGCAACTCGCCCGCCTCGCCCTGGTCCTCGCCAGCAGCCTCGTCAGCGCCTGCCACGCCACCCGCGCCACGAACGAGCCTGTCACGAGCGAGGCACGCTTGGCGCAGTCGCTGGTGCTGCTCGATGCCAAGTTCGAAGGCGAGGGAGCCGCGCGCGTGTTGAGCTTCACGGCGCGCAACGACGGCAAGGAGGCGTTGGCGTGCACCACGCGCATCGAGTGGTATGGCCGCGATGGCGCGGTGCTCGCGGGGCAGGCGGGGACCGAAGTGCAGTTGGCGCTCGCCTCCGGCGACAGCGCGCCCGTGCGGATCACCGGAGTGCCGACAGGCGCCGCGTCGTGGCGCCTGCGCGTGGCGGGCAACTGAGCCGCCCGGCGCGAAAGCGTGCGCGCATGCGCGTTCGCTCGCGCTCGCGTCCCGGCTTCATCCTCCAGTCGGCCGCGCTTCGCTACCGCGGTCGGCCACCGCAACGCAGGCTGCGCGTCGCCACGCGCCATCCCTGCCCCTCGACGAGCCCGCCGCTGACCCCGGCGGGTTCGCCATTTGCAGTCGCGAGCTCGCGCATGCCGGGCGGCAGTGTCGGGGTCGCCATGGTTTGTGTTGCGGCGTCCGGCCGGTGCCAGCCGGTGCAATCCAAGGCGCCAATGGCCGAGCGAGAAATCCCGGGTTGGGCCGTTCGGTCTTGGCCGCGCCGCGGCTTCCTACCTCGCAACCTTTCGAGAGGTTGCGCTGGGGACTCTTCTCGATGACGGCGACCCGCTGGCCCTGCGCCTCGCGGGTCGTCGGCTTTTCGCGCTGATTGCGGCGTCGTCGTCCAACTCCTGCCGTCTAGACGCGCCAGTCGCCCCGAACGCCTCGCTCGCCCTCGAAGCTGGTGCAGCCGCTCCTCGCCCTCCCACACGCGCCTTGAAGCGCCGAGCCGAACCCAGCGACGCAGGCCCCTCGGTCGGGCGTTCCTACGATGTGCCAATCCACGAGTTGCGTCCACGCTGCCGGTAGGTGGAAAAAACCTCCAGCGACGCGGTTCGGACTCGTGCGCCTTCCGGCTCTCTTCCTCGCACTGAGAGTGCGCTCCTGAGAGGGGAGCTATCTGGGGACAAGAGGTTGATTTGAGGGGGGTGAACCCGGCCGGGTTTCTGGTCGGGTTCACTCATGTCAGGGTCGGAATTGGGGCCAACATTGGGGCCGGCAGTGGGGCCGGCAGTGGGGCCGAAATGGGGGCTCCATTCGAGCGGGCACCCGGTGCTGGCAGCCGGGCTGGCACTCGCCTCCCGCATTCCACAGCGCGGCTCGTCGTCGAGCCCCCTTCGGGCGGCTCAGGCGAGGGATGGCTCGACCGGGGTCGCCGTGATTCGCCTCACCACACGATGCCCATGGGACGCAGGCATGTGCAGTCCTTCTGGTCTTGCGCCCCGTTGGACGTGAGCTCCTGCGGACCCGAGCTCCTGCGGTCTTCAGGCACGCGCACCCGGTACGCCCCGCGCCTTGCCGGCGGCGCACCGCTACCATGCCGCCTCCATGCGACGCGTGCTCGTCACCGGCGGAGCCGGCTTCATCGGATCGCACCTGTGCGAGGCTCTCGTGGCCTCCGGCGCGCGCGTCGTGGTGCTCGACGACCTTTCGAGCGGCCGCCAGACGAACCTGGATCTGCTGGGCGCGGGTGCGCTGGGCAGTGGTCGGGCGGTCGAGTTCGTCCACGGCTCGATCACGGACCCCGAGGCTTGCGCGCGCGCCGTCCACGGATGCGACGGGGTGCTGCACGAGGCGGCACAGGTCAGCGTGCCGAGGTCGGTCGCCGAGCCGATCGAGAGCTATCGCATCAATGTCATGGGCACGCTGCAGGTGCTCGAGGCCGCGCGCGCGGCGGGCGTGCGGCGCCTCGTGTTCGCCGCCTCCAGCGCCGCCTATGGCGACACGCTCGAGCTGCCCAAGCACGAGGACATGCGCCCCACGCCGCTGTCGCCGTACGCCAGCGGCAAGCTCGCGGGCGAGCACTTGCTCGAGGTCTACGGCCGGCTGCATGGCCTGACGACCGTCAGCTTGCGCTACTTCAATGTCTTCGGTCCGCGCCAAGTCGACGACAGCCCCTACACCGGCGTCATCGCCATCTTCGCGCGCGCGTTCCTGGAGGGGCGCGTGCCGACGATCCACGGCGATGGCGAGCAGACGCGCGACATGACGTTCATCGCCAATGTGGTGCAGGCGAATCTGGCAGCGCTGCAGCGCGATCTGCCGCCTGGCACCGTCTGCAATGTCGGATGTGGCGAGCGCGTGCGCCTCTTGGACCTGTGCGCCGAGATGGCGCGCATCGCCGGCGTCGACCGCCCTCCCTTGCACGGTCCGGAGCGCGCGGGCGATGTGAAGCACTCGTTGGCCTCGATCGAGAAGGCGCGACGATTGCTCGGTTACGAGCCGCGCGTGTCGTGGCGCGAGGGGTTGCGTCAGACGATGGATTGGTACAGGGCGCGGCTGCAGTCCTAGGGCCGCGTGCGCCTCAAGGGCGCCGGGCGGGTTTGGAACGCGGCGTTCGAACGGCGGCGCCGAGGCGCGGCGCGGCGCACGCACCCAAGCGAGTCATGCGGGATCGCGATTCCGGTCCCTGGTGAGCGACGCAACTCGGCTCGGCTGCATCACTTCGGGGGCCTCGCCCACGCGGAGCGCCAGCTTCAGGCTTCGGCCGGTCCTCGCCGTGGCGTGGTCGCGGCGGGGCGCGGCATGGGCGCGGGCCGAACGGCGACCGGATCTTGTCTGCACGGCTTGCCTGCGAAGTCCGCGGGGCTGGTGGCGGCTTAACTTGCCCCCGTTGCGCGCCCTCCCTACGATTCCCGCCTTGTCACGCGTCCACCAAGGTCCTCCCAGACCCCTCGGACGGAGCAAGAGAACACCCACGCACATGGACTTCCGCAGCGAGCTCGAGGCCATCGGCCTCAAGACGGTCACCTACAAGTACGACCTTTCCAAGGAGGACCTCTTCCACGAGGCGATCCGGAACGACCGGGGCCGGGTCAAGAAGGACGGTCCGAGCGACGCGCAGAAGGCCTTCCCGACCAAGCTCGGCGTGCGCGGCCCGCTCGTCTACTACACGGACCCGGATTGCACCGGTCGCCGCGTCAAGGACACCTACGCCGTCGCCTGGCCCGAGGTCGAGGAGACCATCTGGTGGAAGGACGACGTGCAGCGCTACGACCCGGTCAAGTACCAGGGCTTGCTGCAGCGCGTGCTCGACCACCTGAACGCCAAGAAGGCGACCCTGTACGTCAAGGACGTCTATGTGGGCGCCGATCCCGAGTTCGCGATTCCGTACCGCTTCGTGGGCGAGTTCGCCACGCACGCGATGTTCGCGCACAACATGTTCCCCAAGTGCTTGGTGGGCGTGAAGGACGTGGCCAAGCGTCGTTGGACGATGATCAACGCGCCTAGCTTCGTGTGCGTGCCGGAGCGCGACGGTTCGCGCGCCGAAGCGGCGATCATCATCGACGTGCGCAACAAGATCTGCCTCGTGGCGGGTCGCGCGGACTACTGCGGCGTCGTCAAGAAGACGATCTTCACGGTGGCGAACTACTTGCTGCCGCTCGAAGGTCGCTTGTCGATGCACTGCTCGGCCAACGTCGGTCCGAACGGTGATGCGGCGATCCTGTTCGGCCTCTCGGGCACGGGCAAGACGACGCTCTCGGCCGACCCGGATCGTCGCCTGATCGGCGACGACGAGACGATCTGGAGTGACAACGGCCTGTGCAACCTGGAGGACGGCTGCTACGCCAAGCTCGTCGACCTCAGCAAGGAAGCCGAGCCGGTCATCGCCGCCGCGCTGTCGAAGCCGGGCACGATCATCGAGAACGTGCCGCCCGTGAAGGGCAAGACGATGGACCAGTGCGATCCGCAGGAGCTCGACCTGACGGACAAGTCGATCACCGAGAACACGCGCTTCAGCTATCCGCTCGATTGCAATCCGAACGTGATGCCGGGCGCGCGTGGCTCGCACCCCGAGACGATCGTGCTCTTGACGGCCGACGCCTTCGGCGTGCTGCCGCCGGTGGCGGTGCTCGAGGGCAAGGACGTGATGTACCACTTCGTATCGGGCTTCACCGCGAAGCTCGCCGGCACCGAAGTCGGCGTCACCGAGCCCAAGCCGGCCTTCTCGGCCTGCTTCGGCGCGCCGTTCATGGCCCACAAGCCGAGCGTGTACGCCAAGCTCCTGCGCCAGAAGATGGAGAAGCACAAGGCGCGCTGCATCCTGCTCAACACGGGCTGGAGCGGCGGCGCGTACGGCACCGGCAAGCGCATCTCGATCAAGGACACGCGCGCGCTGCTCAACGCGGCCCTGCGCGGCGACCTCGACGAGGGCAAGGTCAAGTACGAGACGCATCCGATCTTCAACATGCGCATGCCGACCTCGTGCCCGGGCGTCGACGCCAAGATCCTCAACCCGCGCAACACTTGGGCGGACAAGGCGGCCTACGACGCGGCGGCGACCAAGCTGCGCGACCTGTTCCGCGAGAACTTCACCAAGAAGAACTTCGCGGCGTTGGGCATCGAGCCGGCGATGTGAACGGCCTCCGCCGCGAGGCGGAGCACGCATCCATCGGCCGCGTCCCGACCACGGGGC
The DNA here is from genome assembly GCA_046341775.1 of Planctomycetia bacterium. Taxonomy (GTDB): domain Bacteria; phylum Planctomycetota; class UBA1135; order UBA1135; genus SXXH01. The sequence continues at coordinate 1,090 of JBKDQQ010000105.1, read as the reverse complement.
GCGGCCGCTCTCTTTCCTGCGCGCCATCGACTACGATCTGCGGGCCATGACCGACGCCAAGACGCACTACCTCGAGGGCCTCAAGCATTTCGGCCAGAACCGCCACGAGGAGGCGCTCGCCTGCTACGAGCGTGCGTTGGCGGCGAAGCCAGGCTGGACCGATGTGCTGAACGCCAAGGCGACCGCGCAGAGCAAGCTCGGCCAGCACGAGGCCGCGGTGGCGACAATCAACGAGGCGATCGCGGTGAATCCCGACGACGCGTTCTTCTACACGAGCCTCAGCATCTTCCTGCAGCGCCTCGGCAAGATCCCGGAGGCCGAGTCGGCCGCGGCCAAGGCGCGCATGATCAATTGGAAGGAAGAGCTGAAGACGAATCCCAACGCGCCGCCGCCGGAGGGCGGGTTCAAGGTCATCCAGTAGCAGGCGTCATCCACTGGCGTCATCCACTGGCGTCATCGACCAGGGGACGCGCACGCCTTGCAACAGCGCGGGGAGCCGGTGCCGGCTCCCCGCGTTCGCGTCGCTGGGGCTCGAGGCCCGTCGAGGCCCTCAGCCCTCGTCTTCCTCGTCCATGCCGAGTTGCTTGCGGCCCTCCGGCGAGATGCGGTGCGGCGTCCACATCGGGTCCCACACGATCTGGATCTCGGTGCCCGCGATGCCCGGCAGGGTGTTGATGCGGCGCTTCATCGTCTCGGGGATGGTGCGCGCCTCGGGGCAGGACTGGGAAGTCAGGGTCATCACGACCTGGCAGACGCCGCCGTCGAGGACCTTCACGTCGTAGATGAGGCCGAGGTCGACGATGTTGACCGGGATCTCCGGATCGAAGACTTGCCGCAGTTCGGCCATGACCTGGTCTTGCAGGCCGCCCGTCGTTTCGCCCTGGGTCGTCATCGTGTGCGCTCCGTGTTCCTTCGCGCAGGAGGCTAGCAAACTCGCGGGTCTGTTGAAGTGTCAATCTGCCGCGCACGGGAGATTGGGGTGGGGCAATCGTTCAACCGATGCTGGCCCCGTTCATTGTGCGCGGGTGCTCGCGCACGGGTGCAGCGCCAAGGCAAGTCTTGCGCGCATTCGGCCATTGGGTGCTGCACC
>JBKDQQ010000104.1:0-8990 GCA_046341775.1 Planctomycetia bacterium | reverse complement strand
CCACCGGGAACGGCGGGAAGCAGAACATCTCGTTGGGGAAGATCTCCGAATCCGCCGGATGGTCGACCGCCAGCAGCTTGGCATGGTCGAGGTAGGTCACCTCGCGCAGCTCCTCGGTGAACTGCAGCACCAACCGTCCTTCCTCGTCCGGCACGAGTTGCTCGCCCTTGACCAGCACGTATTCGTCGTGGTCGGGCGGCACGTGCATGCCGGGCGCGATGGGCAGTCCCAGCGGCGTGATGCCCAGCACGTCGCTGATGAACTCGAAGGCCCGTCCGTTCCAGGTGTAGAGGAACGGGCACGAGCCGATCTGTCCCGAGGGTTGGATCATGCCGTCGAGCGCCGCTTCGAAGTCGTCGACGCCCGCGGTGGGTTGCAAGGGCAGGTCGAGTTGGGTCGACACCACGCCGTTCGGCCATGTCAGCCTGAGCACATCGATGCGTTCCGAGTCGCCCACGCCCGCCAGTTGCGGCTCGCCTCGCCAATAGATGCGGCGGTACACGCCGCGCGCGCGGTACTCGAGCACGGCGCCGACCGCGCGGCGATTGTCGCGCGCTCCGCGGTACGACAACCGCACCGCCTTGCCGCGCGGACCGTCGTTGCGCCACACCGAAAGGTCCGGGCCTTGCAGCGAAACCAGGTCGAGTCCGGCGTCTCCGTCGAGATCTCCGCTCGTCCAAAGCGGCGCGACCAGCGGCAGCGAACCCTTCCAAGCGCGCTCGGCGGCCGTGCCCGCGTCCAGCAGTCCCGCCAGTTGGCCGTTCGCGTCCTGCCGCCACAGGAGATCGAGCGCACCCGAGTTGTCCCAGTCCTCGGCGCGCCACGCGGCGCCGCTCGCGGACTTGAGCGCCCGCCGCGAACCACGTTGCGGCAGGAAGGAGTTCTCCGCGCCGGAGAGCACCACGTCGGGTCGAGCGTCGCCGTCGAGGTCGGCGACCAGCGGCGCGCGTTCCGCTCCCGCGAACCCGTCCCAAGGCGCTTCGACGCGGCGGAACTTGCCGGCGCGCAACGAATCCGCGACCCACACGACGCGCGGCCCGCCGAAGAGGAAGTCGACATCGTTGTCGCCGTCGATGTCCTCCGCGACGCACCAGGCCAGATCCTCGCCGGTCGGCAGCCCCGAGCCCTCCGTGGCGTCGGTGTAGGCGCCGCCCTTCTCAGGTTCGGCCGCGCCGTCGTTGCGCCACACGCGCGCGCCGAAGGGCCCGACGAGGACGAGGTCCAGGTCGCCTTCGTGGTCGTGGTCGACCGCCACCACGTCGCTCGGGGGAGCGGAGAGTCCGGGGAACGCCAACGGCGAGGGAGCGAACGCGCGCATCGCGTCCTGCCGTTGCAGCACGAAGCGCGCGCCGGACTGCAGCAACAGATCCAGGTCCGCGTCGTTGTCGACGTCGAAGGCGACGACGCGCTCCAGCGGCGCACCCTCGATGCCCGCGACCAAGCCGAGCGACTCGAAGGTGCCGTCGTTCCTGCCGTACGCCACGGCGCAGCCGTCGGGCTTGCGCGCCAGGAGGTCCGTCCAGTTGTCGCCATCGAGATCGAGCGCGCGCAGCTCGAGGGCGCCGGCGAACTCGGGCAGTCGCACTTCGCGCAACGACCAACCCGGCGTGGTCGCGCGCGGCTCGATGCGCGTGCCGGCGGGAGTGGGCGGCGCTGGCCGCGCCAGCGTGCCGAGCATCATCGCCAAGGGCTGGGGCAGCTTGACGCCCAGCTTCTCCAACTCGCTCCAGCGCTCATTGAGCGGCTTGGCTAGGTCCTCGCGGCCATCGAGCGTCAGGAGCCTCGCGAGTCGGTAGATCGCGGAGCAGTACCACAAGCCGCCGTTCTCGATGCCCACCGCCACGACGGCGCGGTACTGCGCCTCTGCCGAGGCGATGTCGCCGAGCTCGTCGCACGCCTCGCCCAAGGCCAGGCGGTTGGGCAGGTCGTCGGGTCGAGCGGCCAGCACCGCCTCGAAGTTCGCGCGTGCTTCGGCGAACTTGCCCTGTTCCTTGAGGGACTGGCCCGCGAGATACAAGAGCTGCGGCTCGCGCGGCGCGAGTTCGCGCGCACGCGCCAGGTGCGCCTCGAAGGCGTCGTAGGCGCCATCCGCGTACTCGACGACGGCCGCGCGCAGCCAGTCGCCGGCTTCGACCTCCTTCTCCAGCAGGAGCGGAGCCAGCGCGGCGCGCGCCAGCGAGTACTGGTCCTGCTGGAGCAGCGCCGCGGCGCGCTCGCGCGCCAAGGTCTTCTTCTCCGGGTCGAGCGGCTTCTTGCAGGCGGCGACGAAGAGCAGCGCGGCGGAGGCCCAGAAGGCTGCGCGGCGCGAGGTGCGGTGGCGATCCATGGGGGGGTCGAGAGGAGGCTCGCGCCTCAGGGCCTTGGAATCAAGGCCGCGCCGGGTGGTCGCGCGCCGGCGGGTTGTGGAGCCGCGCGACGCGGCATGCCATAGTGGCGGCGATGAAGCTCGGCAAGCACACGCGCGCCATCGTGGTGGGAGCCAGTTCCGGCATCGGCGCGTCCTTGGTCGAGGCGCTTGTCGCGCGCGGCGCGCGCGTGGCGGCCCTAGGCCGGCGCGACGCCGAGCTGCGCGCCTTGGAGGCCCGTTTGCGTCCGGCTTGCGAGGCGAGCGGAGCGCGGCTCGTCGTCCGCGCGCACGACGCGTCGCGCACGGAGGAGGTCGCGCCGCTCTTCGAAGAGCTCTTCGAAGCGCTCTCCGGCGTGGACCTCGTGATCTACGCCGCGGCGATCATGCCCAAGACCGCGCCCGACGAGTACGACACGGTCCGCGACCTCGAGCAGCTCGCGGTCAACGTCGGCGGCTGCATCGCCTGGGGCAACGCCGCCGCGCGCTTGTTCGCTTCCCAACGCGGCGGAACGCTCGTCGGCATCTCGTCGATCGCGGGCGAGCGCGGCCGCAAGGGCAACCCCGTCTACGGCGCTACGAAGGCGGCGCTGAACCACTACCTCGAGGCGTTGCGCAACCGCCTTTCCGAGCGCGGCGCGCATGTCGTGACCATCAAGCCCGGCTTCGTCGCCACGCGCATGACCGCCGGGATGGACGATCCGCTGTGGCTGATCGGCTCGGACGAGGCCGCGCGCATGATCCTCGCCGCGGTCGAAGCGCGCGCCAACGAGCGCTTCGTCCCGCGTCGCTGGGCGCTGGTGGCCTTCGTCATCCGCAACATCCCGTCCTTCCTCTTCAAGCGCCTTTCGATCTGAGGATGCGCGGATGACCCTCGCGGCGCAGCGGTCGTTCGAATGGTGCGAAGGCTGGGGCATGGCCTCGGGCTCGCACGCGCGCGTCCTGCGTCCGCGGGGCATGGATGAACTGCGCGAATGCCTCGCCTTCGCCCGCGCCGAGGGCGCGAGCCTTGCTCCGCGCGGTGGCGGCTGCTCCTACGGAGACGCCAACACGACCTCGCGCGGCATCGTGCTCGACATGGCGCGTTGGAACGCGCGGCTCGACTTCGACTCCGCGACCGGCGTCGCCGATGTCGATCCGGGCGTCACGGTCCGCCAGTTGTGGCAATCGATCCTGCCGCGCGGCCATTGGCCGTCCGTCGTGTCGGGCACGATGCACCCGACCCTCGCAGGCGCCGCCGCGATGAACATCCACGGCAAGAACGCCTGGCGCGTCGGACCGATCGGCGATTCGATCCTCGAGTTCGACCTGCTGGACGCGGCGGGCGAGCTGCGCACCTGCTCGCGCGATTCGAATCCGGAGCTCTTCCACGCGGCCATCGCCGGCGCGGGCCTGCTCGGATTGTTCACCAGGCTGCGCTTGTCGACCAAGCGCGTGCATTCGGGCGAACTGCTGGTGCGCGCCAAGCGCACGGCAAACCTCGTGGAGACGATGGAATGGATGGAGTCGCGCCTTTCGCAGGCCGACTACCTGGTCGCGTGGATCGACTGCTTCGCGGGCGGCGAGGCCAGCGGGCGCGGCGTGATCCACGAGGCGCGCCACCTGCGTCCAGGCGAGGACGCGCAACCCGCGCGCACCTTGCGCGTGGCGCACCAGGAGCTGCCTGCGAGGATCGCGGGCGTGTTCCCCAAGTCCGAGGTGTGGCGCCTGCTGCGCCTCGCCAACCACGAGTCCGGGATGCGTTTCGTGAACGCCACCAAGCACCTCGCAGGAGAGATCGAGGAGCGGCAAGGCTGGTACCGCCAATCGCACGCGGCCTTCGCCTTCCTGCTCGACTACGTGCCCAATTGGAAGTGGGCCTACGGTCGCGCCGAGCGGCGCGGGCTCGTGCAGCACCAGTTGTTCGCGCCCAAGGAGCGCGCCAAGGAGGTGTTTCTCGCGGTGCTCGAGCGCGATCGCCGCGCGGGACATGCGAGCTACCTGGGCGTCGTCAAGCGCCATCGCGCCGATCCGTTCTGGTTGACGCATGGTCTCGACGGTTGGAGCCTCGCGCTCGACTACAAGGTCGATCCCGCGCGGCGCGTGGAGCTCATGGCGCATCTCGACGGCAATACGCGCCTCGTTCTGGAGGCGGGCGGTCGCCTGTACCTCGCCAAGGACTCGGTCATGGGCGTCGAGGACGCGCGGCGCATGTGGGGCGGCGAGCTCCTCGCGAGGTTCGGCGCGCTCAAGCGCGAGCTGGATCCCGCGGGCCTGTTCCAATCGGATCAGCATCGTCGCGTGTTCGGCGCCGATCTCGCGGCCCTCGCCTGAGGCCGCGCGCCCCGCCCCGGTTGCGCCGCGCGCTGCGCTCCGGGTGCGCCGCGCGCCGCGGTGCGAGTAGCTTGGCCCGCATGCGAGCCGCTTCCCTGCTGCTTTCCGCCTCCGCCTGCGTCGCCACGATCCTCGTCGCCACGACGGCCTCCGCCGCCGTCGCGCGGCAGGAGCCCGCGCCCGCCATCGCGCCCGCCTTGGAGCCGCTCTCCCTGCGGCGCTCCTGGCCGGAGTCCGGCTCGGTGGCGGTGGTGGAGGTGCGCGGACGGCGCGACGGCAGCTACGAGCTGCACTATCGGCTCGAATGGAAGCCCGCCCCGGAGGGCCGCACGCGCTTCACCTTCGTCGCGCCGATGCTCGCGCGCATCGACGGACTGCCCGCGGACGCCCCCGAGGTGAACCTCGCGCGCTCCTCGCGCGAGGCGCAGATGACGAGCCTGTGCGACTTCGAGGTCGACGCGCGCGGCTCCTTCGCCGGCCCGCTCGAGGTCGAGCCCGCCGTCAACCGCGCCATCGAGTCGTGCGTGCGCCGCGGCGTGCTGGCGCTCGAGGACGCCGACCGGCAGCGCGCCACGCTCGTCTCGCCTCGCAATCGCCATGGGCTCGTCAAGCCCGTGCGCGACTTGTGGGACCAATGGTGCGGAGCATGGGATGGCCGTGTCGCGCGGCCCGGAGCGGGCGAGCGCGTGGAGCTGCTGTTGCCGATGGGGGCCGACGGCGTCCCTGCCGCCGCGCTGCGCACCTTCGTGCTCGCGTCGCGCTCGGACGAGTCGTCCGTCGTGCGCCTCTCCACCTTGCAGGATGGCGAGGAGTTCGCGCGCCTCGTCGACCGCCTCAGCAACGCGCTGGTGCCGGAGGACAAGCGCAGGACGATCTCCGGGTGCCGCCGCGAGGTGGAGGCCGAAGCCGAGTTCGCGCCCGGACTGAAGTTGCTGCGCTACCAGCACACGACGCGCGCCACCACGCTCTACGAGGGCGCCGCGGAGCCGCTCGTCGAGCAGGAGACGCGCAGCTTCGTGGTCGATTGGACGCCCAAGCCCTTCGGTCCCGAGGCGACGCCGGACGCCCCGCCCGGCGGCAAGCAAGAAGGCCCCCGTGGGGGCGGTGCGGAGCAGCGCGATGCCCGCTAGTGGGCCGATCGCGCGCGAGATGCGCGCCTCCTCCATCCTCGCGTCGTTGGCGCTCGTCCTCTTGCCCGCCACGGCTGGCGCGCAGGATTGGCTGGTCGATCCTTCGCCCTACGCGGCGCGCGTGGTGGTCGACGAGGACGCCCGGGCCATCTCGCTCGAGAATGGACTCGTGCGCCGCGTGGTCTCGACGCGACCGGGAGGAGCGACGACCTCGCTCGAGCTCGTCGTCGACGGACGCGAACTCCTGCGCACCGTCAAGCCCGAGGCGCGGCTCGTGATCGATGGCGAAGTCGTGCACGTGGGCGGCTTCGAGCCCCCGAAGGTGCAGAACTACATCGATCCCGAGTGGCTGCGCGCGGCGCGGCCGCTCGAGGGCGCCTTGCGCCAGGTTGGCTGGAACAGCGGCCCGCTGCGCGAGCGTTTCGCGTGGAAGCCGCGTGCGGAGTGGCTTTCGCGTCCGGTGCAGTGGCCGCCGAAGGGCGTCGCCGTGCAGGTCCGCCACGAGGGCGAAGGCCGCTGGCGAGGACTCGCCGTGGTGGTGGAGCACGAGATCCACGACGGCTTGCCGCTGGTCGCCAAGCGCTTGATCGTCGAGAACCGCACGGGACGCGCGTTGCGCCTCTCCGAGTGCGTGGCCGAAGTGCTCGGCTTCGTCGAGGCGCAGAGCGACGTCGAACTGCCCCGCGCGTGGAAGCTGCCGCCGGTGCATGTCGAGACGGACGCGCCCGCCATCCTGCGCCCGGTCGAGCCCGTCCGCCGTTCGTCCGTGCGTTGGCTCGAGGATCCGAGCTACTCCACGCAAGTCAACTACGCGCTGCGCACGCCTTGCCTGCTCGAGACGGCGCCGCCCTTGGGACCCGATGTGCTGCTCGCCGACGGGGCGGACTTCGAGTCGCATCGCACCTGGATCCTGTGCTTCGACGGCGACGACGCCGCGCGCCGCTCGCTCGCCCTGTCGCGCTTCTACCGCGCCGTGGCGCCCTGGTCGCAGGAGAACCCGCTCATCTTCCACGCCGCCAGCGCCGAGCCAAGCAAGCTCCTCGCGGCCATCGACCAGGCGGCAGACGCCGGCTTCGAGCTGGTCGTGATGACCTTCGGCAGCGGCGCGAACCTCGAGTCGCGGGACCCCGCCTACCTGGCCGCCATGAAGCGCGCCGCCGACCACGCGCACGCGCGTGGCGTCGCCCTCGGCGGCTACTCGCTGCTCGCATCGCGCAGCATCTCGCCCGAGGTCGACGTGCTCGATCCCGCCACGGGGCTTCCTGGCGGCGCCGTGTTCGGCAACAGCCCTTGCCTCGCCAGCGCGTGGGGCGGCGAGTACTTCGCGGCGCTGCGCGGCTTCTTCGAGGCGACCGGCATGGACGTGCTCGAGCACGACGGCTCGTATCCCGGCGACGCGTGCGCTTCGACCGCGCACGACGGACATCGCGGCCTGGGCGACAGCTACTGGACCCAGCGCGAGCGCCTGGCGGACTTCTATCGCTGGGCGCGCGGTCGCGGCATCTACCTGAACGTGCCCGATTGGCACTTCATGAACGGCAGTTCGAAGTGCGCCATGGGCTATCGCGAGACCAACTGGTCGCTGCCGCGCGAGCACCAGGAGGTGATCGAGCGCCAGAACATCGCCGACGGGCTCGCCACGAAGGGTCCGACGATGGGCTGGATGTTCGTGCCGCTGATGGAGTACCACGGCGGCGGATCGGCGGCGACGATCGAGCCCTTGTCCGAGCATCTCGACCACTACCGCCTGCGCCTGCGCAACCTGCTCGGCGCGGGCGTGCAGGCTTGCTGGCGCGGTCCGCGCCTGTACGACACGGAAAAGACGCGCGCGATGCTGGAGGGCGAGGTGCGCTGGTTCAAGTCGCGCCGCCGCATCCTCGAGTCGGACCTCGTCGTGCTGCGTCGCGCCGACGGAGCCGACTGGGATGGATGGCTGCATGTCGATCCGTCCGGACCGGTCCCGGGCCTCGCCATGCTTTACAACCCGAGGCCCGTCGTGTTGCGGCGATCGGTGCGCCTGCCGCTGGAGTACACCGGGTTGCGCGGCGCGGCCCTCGTCGAAGTCGAAGGCTCGTCGGCGCGCATGCTCGCCGCGGACGAGCGTGGTCGCGTCGAGGTCGAAGTCGAGTTGCCGCCGCGCGGATCGAAGTGGGTCGAACTGCGACCCGCACCCTGAGGGCCGGCGCCGCGGTCCACCCTAGTCGAGGCTCTGCCAGGCGCGGCGCGCCCGCACCTGCACGATGCGGTCCTCCTCGGCGATCCAGGCGCTCAGGCTGCCGCCCCAGACGCAGCCGCTGTCGAGTCCGCGCACGCGATCCTCGACCACCAGCCCGGCCGCCGCCCAGTGGCCGTAGACCACCGTGCGGCGCTCGTGCTCCCGCTCCTGCCACATGCGCCACCACGGCCGCCACGGCGGCGCGGCGTGCTCGGGCTCCGCGGCGGGACGAGCGCCCGACGCGTCGCACAGGCGCACGTTGGTGGCGAAGGCGAGCTCGACGCGTTCTTCGTAGGGCGACAAGCCCGCCAAGCTCGCCACGGGATCGCTCCACGCCGGCGAGATCCCGGCGTGCACGAGCAGGCAATCGGAAAAGTCGCAGATGAAAGGCCACTTTTCCAGCCAGGCCAGCAATTCGTCCCTGTCGGAAGCCGCCAGCACCGCCTCCAGCGTGTCGCGCCGGCGTCCCGTGCGCAGGCCGCGCGCCAACCGCAGCAGGTGCACGTCGTGGTTGCCCAGCACTCCGCGCGCGGACAGGCGTCGCAGGAGGCGCAGCGCGCCCAGCGAGTCGGGTCCGCGATTCACGAGATCGCCGCAGCACCACAACTCATCCTGCGCCTCGTCGTAGCGCAGCGCCTCGAGCAGCATCTCGAGCTCCTCGCGGCAACCCTGGATGTCGCCGATGTAGATGCGCCGCCGGTGCGTCATGGCGCCGCAACATACACGCGCGCCGCCCCGGAGCCATGGCCCGTCGCCAGTCCCGCCAACTCGAGGCGCACCAAGGCGCGTCGCGCGCGTTCCGAGCCGAGGTTCAAGCGTGCCGCGCAGGAGCGCGCGGTCGCGTCGCCGGCGGGCCGCGACGGATCGATGCGCTGGCGGCGCAACCACTCGAGCACGCGCCGTTCATCCGACGCCAGGTCGCGTTCCGAACCGCGCTCGAGCCGCAGGGCCCGCAGCGCCTCGCCCTCCGCGCGGCGCGTGGCCGCGC
>JBKDQQ010000103.1:0-3175 GCA_046341775.1 Planctomycetia bacterium | reverse complement strand
GATGGGCGCAAGGACCGCATGCACGTCGACGTCACGCGGCCGCGACAGACCGCGACAGAAGGCTTGAAGGTCCCGGTGATCTACGAGACCTCCCCGTACTTCGCGGGCACCGGTCCGGACGACAAGAGCTTCTTCTGGGACCCCAACCAGGAGCTCGGAGCCGCGCCCGTCGAACGCAAGACGATGGCCCACATTCCGCGCGGCAAGGAGCCGGGCATGATCGCGAACTCGGAGGTCGGCGCGTGGGTTCCGCGCGGCTTCGCCGTGGTGCACTCGAGTTCGCCGGGGACGGGTTGGTCGGATGGTTGTCCGACGATCGGTGGCGACAACGAGACGCTCGCCCCCAAGGCGGTGATCGATTGGTTGTGCGGTCGCGCCAAGGGTTGGAGCGCACCGAAGGGCGGCGATCCGGTGGTCGCCGATTGGTGCACGGGCAAGGTCGGCATGATCGGCACCTCGTACAACGGGACGCTGCCGCTGGCCGCGGCCACGACCGGGGTGGAGGGGCTCGAAGCGATCCTGCCCATCGCGCCGAACACCTCGTACTACCACTACTACCGCAGCCATGGCCTCGTGCGGCACCCGGGCGGGTACATGGGCGAGGACGCGGACGTGCTGTACGACTTCATCCACAGCGGCGATCCGGCGCGCGACGAGTGGTGCGACGAGAACGTGCGCGAGAAGGTCCTGCGCAAGGCGCTCGACCGCGAGCGCGGCGATTGGAACGCGTTCTGGGCCGAGCGCGACTACTTGCTCGACTTGGCGCCCATGAAGGCGGCGCTGTTCATGGCGCACGGCTTCAACGACTGGAACGTGATGCCCGAGCACAGCGCGCGCATCTACGAGGCCGTCAAGAAGAAGGGCCTGCCGCACATGGTGTATTTCCACCAGGGCGGGCATGGCGGGCCGCCGCCCTTCGAGTTGGTCAACAAGTGGTTCACCAAGCACCTGCTCGGCGTGGACAACGGCGTCGAAGACGGCCCGCGCGCGTGGATCGTGCGCGAAGGCGACAAGCAGAACTCGCCCACTTCGTACGCGGATTGGCCCAACCCCGACGCGGCCACCGTCGTGCTGCATCCGCAACCCGGCGGCGCCGGCGTCGGCGCGTTGGGCTTGCGCGCCGTCGGCAAGCGCGTGGTCGAGACGCTGGTCGACGACGTGGCGATCGAAGGCGCGGCGCACGCCCAGGCCGAGTCCTCGGAGCACCGGCTGTTGTGGGCGACGCCGCCCTTGTCGAAGCCGCTGCACTTGTCGGGTTGGGCGCGCCTCACGGTGACCATGTCGTGCGACAGGCCGGCGACGAACCTCTCCGCGTGGCTGGTGTCGTTGCCGTGGACCGGGAGCCGTCGCGTCAACGACGATGTCATCACGCGTGGTTGGGCCGATCCGCGCAACGCGGCGTCGCTCGAGAAGGAGAAGCCGCTCGTGCCAGGCAAGGAGGTGGTGGTGACCTTCGACTTGCAGCCCGACGACCAGATCATCCCCGCGGGCGAGCGCATCGGGCTGATGATCTTCGCCAGCGACAAGGACTTCACGCTGTGGCCCGCTAAGGGCGCCAAGCTGTCGATCGACCTCGACGGCACGCTGCTCGAGCTGCCCGTGGTCGGCGGACGGGCGGCCGTCGAAGCCGCCTTCGCTCCCGCGAAGTGACGGAGGCGCGCTCGTGCCCTTCGACCCGCGTTCGTCCTTGTCGGCGCGCTCGTCGCACCTGCGCGAAGCGGGCATCCTGCGGCAGTTGACGCTCGAAGTGCAGAAGCACGCCGACGGCATCAACCTCGGCCAAGGCGTGTGCGACCTCGACATGCCCGTCGAATTGCGCGACGCGGCCACGCGCTCGATCCACGCCGACCGCGCGACCTACACGCCGTACGCGGGCATCCCCGAGGTGCGCACGGCCGTCGCGGACCGCATCAAGGCGCGCCACGGGCTCGACTACGGTCCCGATGGCGTGTGCGTGACCGTGGGATCGAGCATGGCGTACAGCGCGACGCTCTTCACGCTGCTCGATCCCGGCGACGAGGTCGTGCTCTTCGAGCCGTTCTATCCGTACCACAAGAGCATCGCGCGGCTCGCCGGAGCGGTGGTGAAGACCGTGCGCCTCGCGGAAGACGGCAGCGTGCCGTTCCACAAGTTGCGCGCGCGACTTGGCCCGCGCACGAAGCTCGTCGTGGTCAACACGCCGGCGAATCCGAGCGGCAAGGTGTGGACGCGCGCGGAGCTGGAGGAATTGTCGCGCACGCTGGCCGGCACGCCGACGCTGGTCGTCACGGACGAGATCTACGAGGACCTCGTCTACGACGGCGCGACGCACCTGCCTCCGGCTTGCGTGCCCGGACTGTTCGAGCGCACCATCACCATCTCGGGGCTGTCGAAGGCCTACTCGATCACCGGCTGGCGCATCGGATGGATCGCCGCGCCTGAACCGCTTGCGCGCGCCATTGGTCCGGTCTTCGACGTGTTGTGCGTGTGCGCACCGCGCCCCTTCCAACACGCGGCGGCGCACGCGTTGCGCACCCTGCCCGAGGCTTGGTACCGCAAGCAGCGCGAGGGATACGAGGATCGCCGCGCCAAGCTCGCCGCCGCGCTCGCGGGCGGAGGCTTCACCCCGCGTTTGCCGCGCGGCGCGTACTACATGGCCGCGGGCTACGACCAGGTCTACGGCCCGATCGCGCCGCGCGAGGCATGCCTGCGGCTCCTGCACGAGCACCACATCGCCGCCATCCCCTCGAGCATCTTCCACGACGACGAAGACGGCGCGCCGCGCTTCCTGCGCTTCCAGTTCGCGGTCGAAGCCCGGGTGATCGACGAAGTGGCCGCTAGACTGCGGCGATGATCGCCGCGCTGCTCTTGACGTTCCTCGCCGCGGAGGAAGCTCCCGCGCCCGTGGTGCACTCCATCAGCGACCTCAGCCAGGAGTTCACCTTCTACATGGATGGTCGCTTCCACGCCCAGTACTTGGAAGGCGTCGGGCGCGACGCGCGCAACTGGGGGTCGTTGCACCTGCTCGACTTGTCGAACGCGAACCTGCTCGTGTTGTCGGAGGGCGACGCGCACGTGCCCTACAGCGAAGCGTCGCTGGCGCATGTGGAGCGCTTCGTCGACGAGGGGGGGACCGTGCTGCTCATGGCGGACGGCGGCGAAACGCCGCCTCCCGGCGCGGTCGTGGCGGCGCGCT
>JBKDQQ010000102.1:0-9501 GCA_046341775.1 Planctomycetia bacterium | reverse complement strand
TCCTACCGCGTGGCGATCCTCGAGACCGTGCGCGCCTTCGGCGGCGTGGCGGACCCTGGCGCCATCGCGCGCGCCAAGCGGGCGGGCGACGCGAACGACGACTGGGAGTTGTCGCGCAAGTTGCTCGCGGAACAAGGGATCGCAGCCAGCCTCGCGGATGTCGTGGAGTGCTTCGAACGGGTCTACGCCGAGCGCGAGCTGCACCGGGAGGAGTCCCTGCGCGTCGATCGCGAGCGACTGCGCCGTTGGTCGCGCGCGCGGCCCATGTGCGTCGTCACCGGCCGTCCGCGCCGCGACGCGGAGCGCTTCCTGGAGCAGCACTCGATCGTGGATTGCTTCCGCGTGGTCGTCGCGCGCGAGGACGCGCCCCTCAAGCCGGATCCCGCGCCGGTGCGAATGGCCTTGAGCAGCCTCGGGGTCGAACGCGCCTGGATGCTGGGCGACACGCCCGACGACATCGTGGCCGCGCGCGCCTCGGGCGTCCTGGCCTTGGGGGTGAGCCCGCCGGGCGAGCACTTCGTCGAGAACGTCGCGTGCTTGTCGAAGGCGGGCGCCGCCCGCGTCTGGTCCGAAGTCCCCGACCTGGAGGAACTCCTGTGAACACCACGCGTCGCGCCACCACCGCCAGGACCACGGCGGAGACGAGGATCGAAGTCGAGTTGGCCCTCGACGGACGAGGCTCCTCGGAGATCTCCACCGGCTTCGCGTTCTTCGACCACATGCTCGCCCAGCTCGCCAAGCATTCGCGCTGGGACTTGCGCCTCTCCTGCGTCGGGGACGGCGAGGTCGACGACCACCACACCATCGAGGACTGCGCGCTGGCGCTCGGCGCGTGCATCGACATGGCCGTGGGCGAGCGACGCGGCATCCGCCGCTTCGGTACGGCCCATGCGCCGCTCGACGAAGCCCTCGCGCGCGCCGTGGTCGACTTGTCCGGCCGACCCGGCGGATTCCCGCGCCTGAACCTGACGCGCGAGATGATCGGCGGCGTGGCTTGCGAGAACCTGTCGCACGCCGTGCGGTCGCTCGCGATCGGCATGCGCGCCACGATCCATGTCGAGGTGCTCCACGGCGAGAACAACCACCACATGGCGGAAGCGGCCTTCAAGGCGCTCGCGCTGGCCCTGCGCGAGGCCGCCGCGTCGGACATCCACGACGACATCCCCAGCACAAAGGAGGTCCTGTGAAGGTGGCCATCGTCCCCACCGGGCGCTCGAACTTGCGCTCGGTCGAAGCGGCCCTGCGCCGCGCCGGCGCCGCGCCCTTCCGTTGCGGCGAGCCCGCGGCCGTGCGCGAGGCGGACCTCGTCGCCGTCCCCGGCGTCGGCTCCTTCGCGGCGGGCATGGCCGGACTCGCCGTGCGAGGGCTCGACGTCGCCTTGCAGGAGCGCGCGCGGCTGCGCCGTCCCTTGCTCGGCATCTGCCTCGGCTTCCAGTTGCTGTGCGAGGAGAGCGAGGAATCCCCCGGCGTGCCTGGCTTGGGAGTGGTGCGCGGCGAGCTGCGGCGCTTCGCCGACGGCGTCTCCGTGCCGCAGATGGGTTGGAACGCCGTGCGCGGCGCGGGTGGCGTGGTGATGGACGGTTGCGCGTACTACGCCAATTCGTACCGGCTCGACGGGCCGGTCGATGGCTGGCGCGCGAGCATGTCGACGCACGGCGCGCCGTTCGTCGCGGCGTTGGAGTCGGGACCCGTGCTCCTGTGCCAGTTCCATCCCGAGTTGTCCGGGGACTACGGCGCGGAGATCCTACGCCGCTGGCTCGGGGAGGCGCGCTGATGACGCTCTTCCCTCGCATCATCCCGTGCCTCGACGTCAAGGGTGGGCGCGTCGTCAAGGGACGCCGCTTCTCGTCCTTGAGGGAGGTCGGCGATCCCGTGGAGCTCGCGCGCGGCTACGCGTCGGACGGCGCGGACGAGCTCGTGCTGCTCGACGTCTCCGCGACGGAGGAAGAGCGCGTCGCCAACCTCCACATGCTCTCCGCGATCCGCGAGCGCATCGCCGTGCCCTTGACGGTTGGAGGCGGCGTGCGGTCCTTCGAAGACGCGCTGCGGCTCGTGGAAGCCGGAGCCGACAAGGTCTCGGTGAACACCGCCGCGGTGCGCGACCCGTCGCTCTTGTCGCGACTCGCCGACGAACTCGGCAGCCAATGCGTCGTCGTCGCGATCGACGCGCGGCGGACCAGCGAAGGTCCGCGGGTGGCGGTGCGTTCCGGCCAGGAGCTCGTCGAGCGCGACGTGGTCGCGTGGGCGGTCGAGGCGAATCGACGCGGCGCGGGCGAGGTGCTGCTGACGGCGTGGGACCGCGACGGCATGCAGTCGGGGTACGACCTGGATCTGCTGCGCGAGGTCGTCGCCGCCGTGACGGTGCCGGTGGTCGCCTCGGGAGGCGCGGCTGGTCCGCGCGACCTCGTGGCTGCATGGCGCGCCGGAGCGCAGGGGGCCTTGGTGGCTTCGATCCTGCACGACGGCGCGTGGACGGTGCGCGGGTTGAAGGAAGCGGCGGGCGAGGAAGGAGTGGAGGTGCGAGGATGCTCGTGACATCGATCGACGTGCGTGGAGGCCAGGCGGTGCAGCTCGTGGGCGGCGAAACGTTGGCGATCGAGGCCGGCGACCCGGGCGCGCACGCCGGGCGCTTCGGCCTGCTCGGCGAGATGGCGGTGGTCGACCTCGACGCGGCGCTGGGCACGGGCGACAACACGGCCGCGATCGCGCGCCTGTGCGAACGGCACGACTGCCGCGTGGGTGGCGGCATCCGCACGGCGCGGGCCGCGCTCGAGTGGCTCGACCGCGGCGCCGCCAAGGTGGTGCTCGGGACGGCGGCGCGCGCCGACGTCTTGCGCGAGTTGCCGCGCGAGCGCGTGGTGGTCGCCCTCGACGCTCGGCACGGCGAGGTGGTCGTGGACGGATGGAGGACGCGCACCGGCCACGCGATCGAGGAACGCATGGCGGAACTGCGCGATCTGTGCTCGGGCTTCCTCGTCACCTTCGTCGAGCGCGAAGGTCGCATGCAAGGCTGCGACCTCGAACAAGCGCGACGGCTGAAGGCCGCCTGTCCCGGGCACGAGCTCGTCGTGGCCGGTGGAGTGCGCGACGCGGCGGAGATCCGCGAGCTCGACGCCATGGGCGTCGACGCGCAAGTCGGCATGGCGCTGTACTCCGGCGCGCTGGACCTGGCCGACGCGTATTGGGCGCCGCTATCGAGCGAGCGCTCCGACGGACTCGTCCCGACGGTCCTCGCGGCGCCCGGAGGACGCGTGCTGGGGCTCGTCTGGAGCAGCGTGGAGAGCCTGCGCGAGACGCTGCGCACCGGCGAGGGCGTCTACCACTCGCGCAAGCGCGGACTGTGGCGCAAGGGCGCGAACTCGGGCAACACGCAACGCGTGCTGCGCATCGAGGTCGACTGCGATCGCGATGCGCTGTGCTTCACGGTCGAGCCGACCGGTTCGGGCCACTGCCACGAAGGATCGTGGAGCTGCTTCGGCGATCGGCGCGGCTTGCCCGGACTCGAGGCGAAGTTGCGCGCGCGCGCCGCGGTGGACCACCCGGGCTCGTACACGCGGCGACTGCTCGCGGATCAAGACCTCCTCGGCCGCAAGCTGGTCGAGGAGGCCGGCGAGTTGGCGCGGGCCCGGGATCCGGGCGAAGCGGCGCAGGAGGCGGCCGACCTCCTGTACTTCGCCAGCGTGCAACTGGCGCGCAAGGAGGTCGCGTGGCACGAGGTGGAGCGCGTGCTGGACCAGCGCGCACGCAAGGTCAGCCGCCGCGGCGGGGAGGCCAAGCCGTGAGCGAGCTGCTGCCCACGCGCGACTTGGCGTCGATCAAGGCGGCGCGCTTCGACATGGACCACGAGCTGCTCGAGCAAGCGCGCCCGATCGTCGACGACGTGCGCCTGCACGGCGACGAGGCCTTGGAGCGCCAGGCGCGCAGGTTCGGCGACCTGCGCGGCGACGAGCCGCTCCACTGGGACCGCGCCATGCTGGCGGAGGCGCATGCGCGCCTCGCGCCCTCCGAGCGCGAGCTGCTGGCGCGCGTGCGTTCGCGCATCGAGACCTTCGCGCGCGCGCAACTGCGCTCGCTCTCCGAGTTCGACCTACCGATCCCGGGAGGATTCGCTTGCCAGCGCGTGGCTCCGCTGGAACGCGCGGGATGCTACGCGCCGGGTGGTCGCCATCCCCTGCCGTCGTCGGTGCTGATGACCGTCGTCACCGCGCGCGTCGCCGGCGTCGAGCAAGTCGTCGTCGCCAGTCCGCGCCCGGCGCCCATCACCCTCGCCGCGGCCGCCGAGGCGGGCGCCGACTCGCTGGTCGCCGCGGGAGGGGCGCAAGCGATCGCGGCCCTCGCCTTCGGCACCTCGCGCTTCGCCGCCGCGGACATCGTGGTCGGACCCGGCAACCGCTGGGTCAACGCGGCCAAGGCCTTGATCTCTCCTTGGGCCTCGATCGATTCGCTGGCGGGGCCGTCCGAACTCGTCGTCGTCGCGGACGTGCATGCCGACCCGGGGCAGGTCGCCGCCGACCTCCTCGCCCAGGCGGAGCACGACGACGACGCGCGTTGCGTGCTCGTCGCCTTCGACGAACGCTTCGTGCACGCCGTGCGCCGCGAACTCGCCGAACAACTTGTCGGGCTGCCTTCCGCCACCACGGCCGCGACATCGTTGCGCAGCGGATCGAGCCTCGTCGTGTCCACGCTCGAGGCCGCGGCCCTCGCGGTGGACGCACTGGCCCCGGAGCACCTGCAACTCTCGCTGCGGGACGACGCGTGGTTGGCCGCGCGAGTGCGCCACTACGGAGCCCTGTTCCGCGGCAGGGCGGGCGCCGAGGTCTTCGGCGACTACGGCTCGGGACCCAACCACGTGCTGCCGACCGGCGGCGCCGCGCGGCGCAAGGGCGGCTTGAGCGTGCTCGACTTCCTGCGCGTGCGCACCTGGCTGCAACTCGACGACGCGCGCGATGCGCGCGATGCGGCCGCGCTGGCGCGGTTGGAGGGTCTGGAAGCCCACGCCCGAGCCGCGGAGCGCCGCGACCCGGCACGCCCATGAGGAGCGGCCCCCCTCGACCGCGGGTCGCCAAGCCGCGACGCGCGTGCGGACGGAGGCCTTACACAGTTCCTCCCGAGGCCTGCAATCCACGCCCGTGCCGCCGCGCGTAGTGCGCGGCATGAAGAAGATCCTCACCCTCGCCATCCTCGCGGGCCTCGTCGCGCCGCTGGTCCATTCCACCGTCCGCGCCGACGCGACCACCGCCGTCGCGGCAAGCAAGCCCGCCGCCGCCAAGGACGTCGTCGACACCGCCATCGGCGCCGGCTCTTTCAAGACGCTCGTCGCCGCCGCCCAGGCCGCCGGACTCGTCGAGACGCTCAAGGGGCCCGGTCCGTTCACCGTCTTCGCGCCTAGCGACGAAGCCTTCGCGAAACTGCCCAAGGGCACCGTCGAAGGCCTGCTCAAGCCCGAGAACAAGCAGCAACTGGCCAACCTGCTCACCTACCACGTGGTGCCCGGCAAGGTGATGAGCACCCAAGCCGTCAAGGTCGACTTCGCCAACACCGTCCAGGGACAAGCCCTGCGCCTGCAAGTCGTCAAGGCCGGCGAGGCGGACAGCGCCCTGCAAGTCGACGGCGCCAAGGTGGTCAAGGCCGACATCGATTGCTCCAACGGCGTGATCCACGTCATCGACGCGGTCGTCATGCCGCGCAAGAACATCGTCGAGACTGCTTCCGAGGCTGGCACCTTCGCCACGCTGCTGGCCGCCGCCAAGGCCGCCGGCCTCGCCGAGGCCCTCGGCGGCAAGGATCCGCTGACCGTGTTCGCGCCGACCGACGCGGCCTTCGCCAAGCTGCCGAAGGGCACCGTCGAAGACCTGTTGAAGCCGGAGAACAAGGAGCGTCTCGCCGGCATCCTCAAGTATCACGTCGTGTCCGGCCGCAAGCTCGCCAAGGACGTGGTCGGCATGAAGGAAGTGGCCACGCTCCAAGGCAAGTCCGCTGGCATCCAAGTCGCCGACGGCGTCGCCAAGATCGGCAACGCCACGATCACCGCCACCGACATCCTGGCTGGCAATGGCGTCATCCACGTGATCGACACCGTCATCCTGCCCTGAGAGGGTTTGCCCCAGCGCGCCGCTGCGCGCGAAGGGCGTGAATCAGGCAAGGCCCCCTGAACCTCGTCATCGACAAGGTTCAGGGGGTCTCTCCTTGCCGCGGAGCGTCTCCTGCGGGCTAGATGCCGACGCCGTGCTCGTCTTGCCCATGGCGGGCACGCCACGCCCGAAGACGCAGTGCCTCAGACCCAGTGCCTCGCATCTGCGGTGCGTCCCAAGCGGGCCGGGTCCCACGAGCCTTGCACCATGCGCAAGCGACTTGCGCGTAGTCGGCAACCATCGACGCCGGCCAGCCTGGTGGAGCACTCCCCCGGGTTTGGCCAGCGCCGGCAGCCGAAAACGAACAGTCCCGAGCGCCGTGCCGCGAGTGGGTCGGGGGCCGCCGACCATCCCCCCACCCCGGGTCGCGGCATCCCCGCAAGCTGCGGGTTCCGGGCATTGGTGTTAGCCTCATGCAACCATGGTTACCAGGAACTCGCTTGTTCGCGCCCTGCTGTGTCTGTCGATCGCAAGTCCCCTCGTCGCTGCACCGCGCGATTGGTCGAACAACGGCGGCAACGCTCGTCGCAACGGCTTGACACCCGCGGTCGGTCCGGAAGCACCCGCCATCGCCTGGAGCGGTGGGCGCTCGTCCGCCATCGCCTGGCAACCGGTGATCGAGGGCTCGCGCGTCTACATGGTGCGCCAGACGGGCTTCCCGCCGGAGCAAACCGGCTCGCCCATCGTGTGCCAGGACCTCGCCACCGGCGCGGAGCTGTGGACGGCGAACATCCCCGCCAACACGGGTGATTGGACGACGTGGATCGCGGGCGTCGAGGGTGGCCGCCTCTATGCGTCGCGCAGCGGCAACGGCGGCAGCGTGTCCGCGCGCTTGCAGTGCTTCGACGCCGCCACGGGCGCCTTGCTCTGGACCAGCGTCGAAGCGCAGAACGGCGGCGCCTACGACGGGGTCGTGTTCGCGGCGAATGGCGATCCGATCGTCTCGACGCACACGCGCATCTGGCGTTTCGACCACGCCACGGGGCAGACCGTCTGGAGCAGCCCGCGGGTCGGATCGGTCAGCGGCCATTGCGGCGGCGCATTGAACGGCGACGCGTTCTACACCGCCGAAGTCGTGGGTGGAGGACACGCCATCCGCAGATGGGACGCCAACACCGGCGCGCAGGTCTACACGGGGCCGACGATGAACGGCTTCTTGCACCAGACCACGCCGATGGTCGGACCCGACGGGACGATCTACCTGCCGCGCGTGCAGAACAGCGCGGTCGTGGACTTCATGTACGCGTTCCGCGACACGGGCGCAGCCATCGCGCCGCTGTGGAGCCGTCCCGCCGGCTATTGCTACGCCAGCGAGTTCGCCGTCGCGCCGGACAACAGCGTGTACATGCTGAACCAAGCGAGCCAGATCGAGCGCGTCGACGGAGCCACCGGCGCGTTGCTGCACACGAGCGCCACCTTGGTGGCCGACACCTGGGAACCACGCCTCGGCGTGGATGCCATGGGCAAGGTGTACGTGTCGAACGGCGGCTTCCCGAACGGGCGCTTCTGGAGCTTCGACGCCGACTTGACCCAGCGTTGGACCGTGGCCGTCCCGAACATCAACATCGGCGCCCCCGCCATCGCGGGCGATGGCACGCTCGTCGTCGCAGGTGTCGGCACGAACGTGCTCGCGTACCGCACCACGCCGTCCTTCCTGTCGTCGTACTGCTTCGGCGACGGCAGCGGAGTCGCCTGCCCGTGCGGCAACAATGGCGCCACCGGACGCGGTTGCGCGAGCTCCGTCAACCCCGATGGCGCCTTGCTGCGAGGCTTCGGCGCCGCGCGCCTCGCCAACGACACCTTCGTGCTCCAATCGTCCGGCCTGCCCAACACGCCCGTGCTGTTCTTCCAAGGCACGCAACAGACGGGAGCGACCTTCGGCGACGGCCTGCGTTGCGCGAGCGGCACCCTCGTGCGCCTCGGCACCGGCAACGCGATCGGCGGAATCGCGAGCCATCCGCGCGCGGGCGATCCCGCCATCTCGGTGCGCGGCGGCATCGCGCAGGCGGGACAGGTGCGCCACTACCAGGCGTGGTACCGCAACGCGGCCGTGTTCTGCACAGCGAGCACGTTCAACCTGACGAACGGCCTCTCGGCGACTTGGCAACCCTGAGCCGACCGCGGCGCGACTCGCGGCCTCGAGCGCCCGCGGGCGGCCACGCCGCAAGTCCTTGCCTCAGTCCTGGAGGCCGAGTCGCTGTTTCAGGTTCGCACGCGCCGAGTGCAGCCGCGAGCCCACGGTGCCTTCGGGGACACCGAGGATGGCGGCGATCTCGGCGTGTGGCAGACCATCACCCGTCGCTAGACCCAGCACCACGCGTTGTTCGAGCGGCAGCGCAGCGATGGCCGCGAGCAGCTTGCGCACGGCATCCAACTCCGCGAGCCGCCGTAGAGGATCCGCGCCCTCGCCCGGGTCGACGGAGTCCTCCAAGGCCGTCGCGGACTCCGGACGGCGGCGGTTGCGGATGCGCGTGGCGTGGCGGATCGCGATGCGGAACAGCCACGTCGAGAGCTTCGACTCGCTCCGGAAGCCCGCGATGCCGCGATCGACATCGATCCAGGTCTCCTGCACCGCATCTTCGGCGTCGGCTTGGTGGCAAGTGATCCGCAGGCACATCTGGACCAGCGGCGCACCGCATATCGCCTAGGCGCAGCACTGCGGAGGCCGTAGGCGTCGTTGAGTGGCGCTCATCCCGCGCCGTGGCGCAAGGCGTGCATTGCTTGGCGCGGCGACCAGCGGCCTATCATGGTCGCGCGACGCAACCCGCCATTCATCGAGGTCTGCTCCTCTGCTTAAAGAACCCGTGTGTCTGGCTGTCAAATGGGTTGCGCAGATCCAACGAGCGCGTCGAGCCAACCGGACCCGTCCGCGCGGGGACAACATATTTCTTGCTGCCCAAGTGGACACTGAACTCGCCATGGGGCGGCAGGCTTGAGATCCAGTAACGGCCCTCGGCATCCGTCACCACTTTATACATTGAACGCAGTTCGTCGGAGCCGGTGGTCCAACCTGGCACGGCGACATTGACTAGCTCCCCCGCGAGCGGCGAGCCTTCCTTTGAGAGCACGCGTCCACTGAGGGCGCTTCCGGGTAGCAGTTCGATCAGACCCGTCGTGGTGTTCGCCGACGAGACGCTCATCGATCCAGTCCAGTACCAACCATGATCGTCGCGCGGCTCTGACTGAGTATGCGCATGGACGAACAACTCGTATTCGCCCTCGGCGAGAGTAATCTTGGACTCATAAATACCGTCCGCGGACACCTTATGGGGCGGTCTAATGTCAGTATTGCCAATCGTGCCATTCGAAGTCGAGCGCCAGTTCACCTCCAAGCGCGGCGGCTTTCCCGGCCCTGGCCAAGCGATTCGAA
>JBKDQQ010000101.1:0-21602 GCA_046341775.1 Planctomycetia bacterium | reverse complement strand
GTACCACACGGCCTTCGACGACTTCGCGCAGGTGGAAGCCCATCTCGATCCGGGCTTCGTCGGTCATGAACTGGCCGGTCGCTTCATGGCCGAGCTGCTGGCCGAGCTCGCCGTACGCGGCTCCGCGGCCTTCGACGCGAGCGAGGCGGCGCGCGCGCTGGCGGCGCGCGCGCGCGCGGACGCCGCGGCCGCGCACGGCGGGCAAGGAGACGCAGCGCCGCTCGCCGGAGCGCTGGCGGCGGTCGCGGACGCCTTCGAGGCCGCGTCGGAGCGGCTGAAGTCGCGGCCCATGGAAGGCGGCGCGTTCTACTCGGCCTTGGAGTCGGAGCTTCCCGGCCGGCCGTGGTTCAAGAACCAACTCTGGGCTCCCGGGCTGGAGCTCGGCTACGGCAGCGAGACCTTCCCCGTGCTGCGCGCCGCGGCATCCTCGGGCGACATGGCCGCGCTGCGGGCGCGCGCCGACGAGCTCGTGGCGCGCATCGCGCGCCTGGGCGGCTGAGGGCGCATGCGCACGTTCGTCGCAGGACGCAGGCGATGAGGATCCTCTGGCGCCACTTCGGCCGCTTCCTGGGGCACCGACGCGACCTGCTGCTGGGCTTCGCCTGCATCCCCGCGGCGCAGCTGCTCGACATCTACTTCACGGTGCGGATCGGGGACGCGCTCGACCGGCTGCGCGCCGGGGAGGACGCGGGCTTCCTCCGGAACCTGTTCCTCCTGCTGGTCGGCGTGGCCGCGCTGCGCGGCGTGTTCCGCTACTTCCAGCGCTGGTGGATCGTGGCCGTGTCGCGCTACGTGGAGAACCAGCTCAAGCAGGAGATCTTCGACAAGCTGGTCTCGCTGCCCTTCTCGTTCCACGCCAAGCGCAAGTCGGGCGAACTCGCCTCGCGCGCCACCAGCGACGTCGAGAACGTGCGCATGTTCCTCGGTCCGGGACTGATGTACTCGGCCGGCGCGTTCGTGATGGTGCCGGCGAGCCTGTGGGTGCTCTTCGACCTCGAATGGCGCCTCGCGCTGGCGATGATGGTGCCGCTCGCGCTGATGGGCCTCGGCATGAAGGCCTTCACCCCGCGCCTGCACAAGATCAGCACCGCCGTGCAGGAGTCGCTGGCCGAGCTCTCGCACCGCGCGCAGGAGAGCTTCTCCGGCGTGCGCGTCGTCAAGGGCTACGCGCTGGAGCGCTCGATGGCGGAGCGCTTCCGCGCGCAGAGCCGCGAGGTGGAGCGGCACCAGGTCGACCTCGGGCGCGTCCGCGGCGCGACGCACGCGCTGACCCACGCGGCCTTCGATTCGACCTTCGTGCTGATCCTCGTGCTCGGCGGCTGGGCGATGATCGATCGAGACCTGCCCGCCGGCGACGTCTTCAAGTTCATCGACCTGACCTTCAAGGTCTTCTGGCCGATCATCGCCCTCGGCTGGATCGCCGGCATGTATCCGCGGGCGCTGACCTCCGCCGAACGCATCGACGAGCTGCTGTCGACGCGCTCGGACATCGTCGACGCGCCCGACGCGCGCCCGCTGGACGCGGTGCGCGGCGCGCTGCGCTTGTCCGGCGTCGGCTTCCGGCACGAAGGCGCCGAGCGCGACGCCCTGTCGGGCGTGGACGTCGCCATCCACGCCGGCGGCGTGCTGGGCGTGGTCGGCCCCACCGGCAGCGGCAAGTCGACGCTGCTGCTGCTGCTCGGCCGGCTGCACGAGGCGACGCGCGGCTCGATCGAGCTCGACGGGACCGACGTGCGGCGCCTGCCGCTGGAGCAGCTGCGCACGGCGCTGGGCTACGTGCCGCAGGACGGGTTCCTGTTCAGCGACTCCTGGCGCGCGAACGTGCAGTTCGGCTCCGACGCGCCGCTCTCCGACGAACGCCTGCGCGAGCTCGCCCGGATCGCCTGCATGGACGAGGAGCTCGAGCGCTTCCCCGCCGGCATGGACGTGCTGATCGGCGAACGCGGAGTCACGCTCTCCGGCGGCCAGCGCCAGCGCACCTGCATCGCGCGCGCCTTGGCGCGCGATCCGCGCGTGCTCGTGCTCGACGACGCCTTGTCCGCCGTCGACACCGAGACGGAGGCGCGCCTGATCGAGAACCTGCGCCGCGCCGGCGCCGGCCGCACCGTGGTCGTCGCGGCCCACCGCTTGTCCTCGGTGCGGCGCGCCGACGCGATCGTCGTGCTGCGCCGCGACGGTTCGGTGGAAGCGGTCGGCCGGCACGAGGAACTGGTGGCGCGACCTGGTTGGTATCGCGACACCTGGCGGACCCAGCAGATGCGCGAGGAATTGGAGGTCTTGTGAGCGACCACGACGAGAACGTGGCCGGCAAGGCCTGGGACGGCGTGGTCGTGCGCCGACTGTCCGGTTGGGCGCGTCCGCACTGGCGCCTGTTCGCCGCCAGCTTCGGCGTGCTGGTCGGGTTGTTCGCGCTCGACCTGGTCGGACCGTGGATGTGGCGCCACATCCTCGACGGCCCGGTGGCGCAGGCCGTCGCCGCGCGCGGAACCGGCGGCGACGCGGCGGCGCACGTGCGCGAATTCTGGTGGTGGATCGGCGGCTACGGGTTGCTGGTCGTGGCGCAGGTCGCGCTGCGGCACTTCGAGGTGGCGCAGCTGAACCGCACGGGCCAGGCCGTGATCGCGGACCTGCGCGAGGCGCTGTACGGACACATCCAGGCGCTCGACTTGTCCTTCCACGATCGGCGGCCGACCGGCGCGCTGGTGACGCGCGTGACGAGCGACGTGGAGAACCTGAACGAGATGTTCACCAGCGGCATCATCACGCTGCTGTTCGACTCCGTGAAGGTGCTCGTGCTGCTGGTGGCGATCTTCCTGCTCGATTGGCGGCTGGCGCTGGTCGTCGCCGCGGGCGTCCCGGTGCTGGTGGGCACATCCATCGTCTTCCGCGGCGGCGCGCGCAACGCGCACCGCGCCGTGCGCGCGGAACTGGCTCGGCTGAACGGATACCTGCAGGAGGTCCTGCAGGGGATCCGCGTGGTCCAGGTGTTCCGCCGCGAGCGGCAGGTGGGCGAGCGCTTCGCCGCCCGCCTGTCCTCCTACCTCGCGGCCAACCTGCGCACGATCTTCCTCTTCGCGCTGTTCTTCCCGGCGATCGACTTCGCGGTGTCGATCATCCAGGGCGGAACGCTGTGGGTGGGCGGCATCTCCATCGCCGACGGCCGCATGAGCACGGGCGAGTTCGTGCAGTTCTGGTTCTACGTGGCGCTGCTCGTGTCCCCCATCCGCGAACTGGGCGAGCGCTACAACATCCTGCAGAGCGCCTTCGCCTCGGCCGAGCGCATCTTCGAGGTGCTCGACACGCGCCCCAAGGTCGTCGGGCCGGCGACCAGCCCGCGCGCCGCGTTCGACGGTCGCATCCGCTTCGAGGGCGTGTCGTTCGCCTACGACGGCGGCAACATGGTGCTGGAGGACGCCGACTTCGAGATCGCGCCCGGGCGCACCATCGCGCTCGTCGGGGCGACCGGATCGGGCAAGTCGACCCTCGTCAACCTGCTGCTGCGCTTCTACGACCCCACGGCCGGCCGCATCACGCTCGACGGAGTCGACTTGCGCGACATCCCGCTCGACACGCTGCATGCGCGGATGGGCCTAGTGCTCCAGGAGGACTTCCTGTTCTCCGGCACGGTGCGCGACAACCTCGTGATGGGACGAGCAGGAGTCGACGACGCGGCGCTGCGCGAAGCACTGCGCGCCAGCCACGCCGACGAAGTCGTGGCGCGACTGCCCGGCGGGTTGGAGGCGCCGGTCGCCGAACGCGGCGCGACCTTCAGCACCGGCGAACGGCAACTGCTCGCCATCGCGCGCGCCTTGGCGGCGCGACCGCCGCTGGTCGTGCTCGACGAGGCCACGGCGAGCGTCGATTCCGGCACCGAGGCGAAGATCGAGGACGCGACGCGCAAGCTGCTCGCGGGACGCTCGGCGCTGGTCGTGGCGCATCGCCTCTCGACCGTGCGCCGCGCCGACGAGATCCTCGTGCTGCACAAGGGCCGCATCCGCGAACGCGGCCGGCACGAGGAGCTGCTGGCGCGCGGCGGGTTGTACGCGCGCCTGCACGCCCTGCAGTTCGGCGACGCGGAACCGGCGGCCTAGCGTCGAGCGCCGCCGAGGCGCTGGCGGCGGGCGCGCAACTCCTCGAGCGCCGGGCCGCCGGGGACCGGCATGGCCTGCAGGCGGCCGTCGACCTCCGCGAGCAGGGTGTCGTCCTGCTCGCCCGCCTCCGCGCGCGCCAGCAGGGCCGAGACGAGGCCCAACTCGGCCGTGCCCGCGTCGCCGAGATCCAGCGCGGCGCGGAAGTGGTTCGAGGCCGACTTGGCGTTGCCGAGCCACAGCTGGATCCAGCCCGCCAGGCGACGCGCTTCGGCACGCACCGAGCGCGGCGCGGAATCGGACAGGGCCAACGGCTCGAGGCGCGCCAACGCCTCGCGCGTCGCTTGCACGGCGACGGGCGAGCCGCGCTCGAGGCTGCGCGCGCGCTCGAAAGCCGCCTGCGCCAACAGCAGCCGCGCTTCGGTGTCCGCCGCCGCGCCGCGCAGGAGCAGCTCGGCTTCCTGCGCGCGTTCCGCGCGGCGCGCAGGCTCGGATTCCGCCAGCAGCAGCAGCGCCCGCGCGGAGCCCAGGCGCAAGTCGAGGGCGTCGCCATCGAACTGGCGCGCCGAGGCGAAAGCCGCCAAGGCGGCGGCGCCTTCGCCCAGTTCCAGCCTGCACCAGGCCGCCAACGCAGAGGCGCGGAAGCGTTCGCGCGGCACGAGGACGTCTCCGGCGCACAAGGCTTCGCACAGGCGCGCCAACTCCGCGAGGCGCGCCGCGTCCTTGCGCCGCGCGGCCGCGCGGAAGTCGAGCTCGTGCAGCAGGAGGCGCACGCGCGCGCTGCGCGGATGCCGCTCGGCGAGCGCCATGGCGCGTTGGCGCGCCTCCTCCTCGCCGCCCCGGTCGCGCAGGACGACGCACAGGTTGTACTCGCGCTCGTCCATGTCCTTGGCGCGCTCGCCGGCGGGCAACGAAGGCAGGTGCACGAACAGCGCGGCACCGCACGAGGCGAGGATCGGCATCGACAACGCGCGCCAGCGACGCTCGCGCGCGAGCGCCCACGCGGCCGCCGCGAGCCAGCCTCCGAAGGGCGCCAAGAGCGCGAGCAGCGGCAGGCGCGAGCGGTCGCTCGTCACCGTGAGCACGATGGTGCCGAGGTACAGCAGCAGGAACAGGAGGAGCTCCACCGCGCCGCCTCGGCAACGCACGGCGAGCGTCGGCGCGCGACGCGCCAAGGCGAGCATGGCGAAGCACAGGGCGCCGGCGAGTCCCAGCAGGCCGAAGGTCCCCCACGACGGCAGCGCGCGCGCCAGCGGCACGAAGCGCGCATCCCAGTCGATCATGTGGTTGTCGGGCACCTCGTAGGCCCCCAGCGTCAGGCGCAGCTTGTTCCACAGGATGCGCGCGTGCAGCAGCGGATCGCGGCGCGCCGAGCGCAGCACCTCGCCCATCCAGTAGTCGCTCGTCTCCTTGGGATCGAGCGCGCGCCCCGTGCGGCGCTCGGCCTCGCGCCGCCAGTCGCCGGCCTCGTGCTCGGGGATGCCGCGGATGAAGCTGAACTCCGTCGCGCGCCCCCACGGATTCTCGGCGTTGTTCCCGCCGTACAGGTTGGTCCCTGCGCCCGAAGTCGTCAGCACTGCCACGCCGCCCACGGCGTGGTTGCGCCACAGCACGGGAGCGAGGAAGCTCGACACGCCCAGCACCACGAGCGCCGCGTGCACCCAAGGCGTCCAGCCGCGGCGCCGTTCGACGAACGCGCGCGCGACCGGCCACAGCGCGAAGGCGGGCGCGAGCACGAGCATGTTGCCGCGCAGCAGCGCGCCCGCGCCGACGCAGGCGCCGAGCAACCACCAGGCGCCCGCGGCGCGCGCCCCTCGCGCGGAGCGCGAAGCGACCAGCAACCACGCGGTCGCCGCGCACAGCGGGAGGAACAAGTTCTCCTTCAGCAGCAGCGCGGGGAAGACCATCCCCGCCCCGTGCAGCGCGACCATGCTGGCCGCGACGAAGCACGCCGCGCGCCCGAACAGTCGTCGAGTCGTCGCGCCCACGAGGAAGGCGGCGAGCCCCCACAGGACGCATTGGACCACGCGCGCGGCGTGCAGCGTGTCGCCGAGGAACTTGTAGATCAGCGCCAACGCGTACGGGTAGAGCGGCTCCTGGAACCAGACCTCGCGCCCGCCCAGCCAATCGCCGGCCGCGATGCGGCGCGCCCACTGGTCGTAGCTCTCCTCGTCGATCACCGGCGTCCCGGCCAGGGGATGCGCGGACTCGTACGAGGCGAGCGCCACGAGACGCAGCAGCACGGCGGCGAGCGCGATCGCGGCGAGCCACGCGAAGTCGATGCGGCGCGCTTCCTGCTCCTTCATCGGCGCTCCATGCTCCATTGGTCCGCGAGCGTCGCGCGGCGTTCGAGGCGCGACGCCCGGAAGATGGTCGCGACCAGCCCGACCCAATGCGAGAGAGCGGGAACGGCCGAGGAGAGCGCGCCCAACGCCAGCGCCGCGAGCGCCCCCATGACGCCATGCCACCATGCGAGCGCGACCAGGCCGAAGACGAGCGCCGCCCCGAGGCAGGGCGGCGCCAGTCCGGGGCCGACGCGGTAGGCGAACGACTGCAGGCGCGCCAGCGGGCCACCCGCGTCCGGCGGCATGCGCCGCACGGCTTGGAAGTAGGCCCGCGCGCGACGCAGCGACTGGCCTCGCGCGGCGTCGCCGCGCGCCTTGACCTCGAGGAACAGCGCTCCCTGCACCACCTCCACCCGACGCGGCCCCGCCGCGCGCGCCCGCACCTGCCCGACGAGATCGAGGTCGTCGGCCGCGACGCCCAGCGTGGGCGCGAGGCCCGATCCTGCGCGCCACGCGCACAACTGCCCGTGCAGGCTGTACAAGGCGCCGAAGCGCGACTCGAAGGCGCGCACGCGCGCGGTGGCGAGGTCGAACGGCGCGCCGGCCGGACGCGGGATTCCTCCATCCTCCCCCCTCGTCGTGCCGTCGCGGGCGAGGTCCTCGACGAACAGTTGTCGCGCGCACGCCAGCGCGAGTCGCGCGTCGCGCTCGAAGGCGCCGGACAAGGCGAGCAGCGAATCGCGCTCGTGCACCACGTCGGCGTCGGTGAGCACGACGAGGTCTACTTGCGCCTCGCGCGACTCGACCGCGCTCCGCACCGCGCCCGCCTTCCCGCCGCGCGAGGCGTTGGCGACCACCTCGCAGGCGACGCGCGCCGGGTCGAAGAGCCGCGCGCAGGCGGCGCGCGCCAGCTCGGCGGTTCCGTCCACGGAGCCGTCGTCGACCACCACCAGGAGGTGCGGACGCTCGCACGCGGGCCACGAGCCGAGCGCGAGGTTCGCGAGACGGCGCTCGACGACGCGCTCCTCGTCGCGGCATGGCACGACCACGAGCAGGCGCGTCACGATCGGAGCGTCCGCGCGACGAGGCGCGGCCACGAAGGCGCGTGGAACAACACGTTGTCCGCCTGCGCGCATTCCCAAGTGCAGGCGCAACGCGTGCGCTCGATGCGCTCGCGCAGCTCCCTGGCTCGTTCGCCATCCCATAGGCGGGCGAGGTCCCAGCCAACCTCGTTCAGGTTGCCGATGGAATCCGGAAGGATCTCGCAGGCGCGCACCGAGCCGTCCTCCATCACCACGCACGACAGGCTGCCGGCGGTGCAGGGCAGATGCCGGCGCTCGTGCTCGCCGCGCGCCACGCGCGCCACGTGCTCGTACATCAACGCGTCGCGCGCCACCGCGAGGCGCGCCAGCGGGAAGTCGAAGTAGGGCAACTTGCCCGCGCGCCGCAAGGCCTCCTTGCGGGCCACCACCTCCTCGTAGCGCGCCACGTCGACGGCGAGCAGTGCCGGGTCCAGCGCCGTGCCGCGCGCCAAGTTGATCGTCGCGTTGTCCGGCCGCAGCTCGTCGACCAGCTCCTCCAAGTGGTCGGCCAGCGCGTGCTGGTTCTCGCTCGTCACGCACACGAGGATGCCGACGCCTAGGTTCGGGTGGCGCGCCTGCAGCGCCTTCAACCTGCGCACGCCCTCCTTGGCCTCTGCGTGCGCGCCTTGCGCGGCGCGGATCGCATCGTGGATCGGCGGCGGACCGTCGAAGGAGACCGAGATGGCGACGTGCAGTTCCGGGTGCCGCTCGCAGACCTCCTCGACGAAGGGCGCGTAGCGTTCGTGCAGCGTGCCGTTCGTCGGGATGGCGAGGTGCCGCAAGCCGCGCGAAGCGAAGCACGCCGCGATCGAGGCCAGATCGCGCCGGAGGAACGGCTCGCCACCGCCGATGGAGACCCACGCCAAGGGCCCGAGGCGCGCGCACGACTCCGCCAGCGCCTCGTAGCGCGCGAGCTCCGCTCCCTCCACTCCCGCGGCGACCTCCTCGTGGTGGAAGCAATGCCGGCAGCGCAGGTTGCAGCGCCCAGTGACATAGAGCGTCAAGTGCACGGGCGGGCCCGCGCGACGCAGCACGCGCTTGGCGAAAGGCAAGTAGCGGCTCGCGTCCATCCCGTGACATTGTGCCGCGCCTCGCCGGTCGGGCGCGAGGGCGCGATGCAGAAGTCCTCGCGCGCGCCGACCTCCGCACGCGCCTTGGTCGCGCTTCCTCAGCGGCGCAAAGCAGGCGGGGCGCCGCTCGCGCGACGCCCCGCCCGCCTCGGATCGCCTCGGCGATCCGTCAGATCAAGGCGCCCACGTCACGGACAGGCCGTTCGTGAGGTTGAAGGTGCTGGTGGTGCAGAACGCCGCGGCGTTGCGGTACCAGACCTGGTAGTAGCGCGTCGCGCCGGCCGTGACGGCGCCGCGCACCGAGATGCTCGTGTCGCCGCCAACCGGGTAGCTCGAGGTGCCGGCCACGTTGTTCTTGGTGCCGAGGCGGATCACCGAGCCAGCGGCGCAACGCAAGCCGTCGCCGAAGGCAGTGCCCGCGCCGGAGCCGGCTTGGGCGGTGCCTTGGAAGTACAGGGCCGAGCTGTTCGGCATGCCCGTGCCGGTCAGGACGAGGCTGTCGGCGGCCACGCTGGCCGAGCCGGTGCCCGCGATGCGGCCACCGAAGCCCAGCGAGCTGAGGCAACCCGTGCCCGAACCGGCGGCGGCGTTGTTGGCGCACGGGCAAGCCGCGCCCGAGCCGTCGCCGAAGCAGAAGGGCGTGCCCGTCGCGCCGGACGTGGCGGTGTAGGACAGGGTGCCCGTGTTGCCGGTGTTGTTGTACTTGTCGCTGGAAACGACGCGGTAGGTGATCGTGCCGACGACGGAACCGGGGATCAGGCCGCGGAAGATCTGGCCGGCCGAGGACTGCATCGTCACGGTCTGCACCGGGCCGCCGTTGACCTGGTACTCGAGGCGCGTGTTGTTGTACCAGGTGATGTAGTACGGGGCGTTGTCGTACACCTGCACGAGGATCGCCGTCGGCGCCGGACCGGCGACGCGGTTGGCGGCCTGCGTCAGGCGGTACATGACCGGGGCGAAGGTGTCGTTGGCCGCGGTCGAGTTCTTCAAGTACCACTCGGCGGTGTTCGTGTCGTTGGCCACGAACACGTCGTAGTCCTGGTCGCCGTCGACGTCGCAGCAGTCGGCGTCCAGCGAGATGGTGCCGTCGGTGGGCACGACCACGCCGGTCGTCTGGTAGGTCAAGGCGCCCGTTCCGTTGTTGCGGTACACGCGCTCCTGGCCGGCGAAGTTGGCCACGAACAGGTCGATGTCGCCGTCGTTGTCGTAGTCGAAGAAGTCGCCTTCGTTGTCGTCCGAGTCCGAGTTGGTCAGGTTGGTCAACGTGTTGAACACGCCGGCGCCGGTGTTCTTCATCGTGACGTCGGTGAAGCCGAAGCTCGCAGCCCAGTTGAGGCCGTAGATGTCGACGTCGCCGTCGGCGTCGAAGTCGCCCATCTCCTGCTCGTAGTGGCCGTCGCCCGTCGAGTAGCCAGCCGGGAAGTTCGAGCCGGTCACGTCGCGGAACGCCGTCAGCACGTTGCCACTGTCGGCGAAGCGGCTCTGGAACAGGCGCGGCACTTCCTGGCGGGCGCCGTGGAGGATGTCGAGGTCCATGTCGCCGTCGATGTCGGCGAGGTCGATGTCGAGCGCGCGGGACGCGATGTCGGCGTTGGCCCCGGTGGCGTTGGTCGTGTTCGTGGCCTGCGTGCCCTGCGCCCAGACGGCCGGGTTGCCGACCGCGATCGTCTGGCCCGCGAGTTGGAAGCCGCTCGGGTTGAACTCGCTGAAGACGCCCGCGCCGTTGTTCAGGAAGAGGCGCGTGGGCAACTGTCCGCCGAAGGCGCCGCCGTAGCTCGAGTGCACGAGGTCGAGGTCGCCGTCGTAGTCGAGGTCGCCGAAGTCGCAGTCGCAGCTGAAGTCGATGTAGCCGCCGGAGACCAGCACCTGCGACGGAGCGATCGAGGATCCCGCGCCGCCGAGGCCGGACCAGCGGGCCGCGGTCTGATCCTGGTAGAAGCCGATGGTGCCGCCTTGGGTGCCCCCCATGTTCGTCCACCACTTGTTGGACTGCTGGGTGATCTGCGAGGTGTTCGACACGTAGATGTCGAGGTCCGCGTCGTTGTCGAAGTCCACGAACTCGATGTCGCGACCGCTCGATTGGACGACGGGGAACTGCTGCGCGGTGCGGTTCACGAAGATGCCGACCGTGCCGCCTTGGGCGAAGCCTTGGTTGATCCAGATCTTGCTCTGGTCGTTGCCGTTGTCGCCGCCGTCCGCGAAGATCGCGTCCCAGTCGCCGTCGTTGTCGACGTCGCCGAAGTCGACGTTCTCCGTGTAGCCGGTGGAAGTCGGGACGTCGGTCGTGTTGCGCGGCATCTGCTGCGCGGCGACCTCGGTGGCGAGCCCGGCGGCGAGTACGCCGAGGCCCAGCGCGACGGAGCGGAGGTGGAGCTTCATGGGGTGGGGAGGCGGACGCGCGGCCGCGCGCCCGAGGGTGGGTCCTGAGTGGAGGGAACTGGCCCGCGACGATCCGGATGTCGCCTCGAGCGCGTTCCAAGGCTACCCCGAAAGCGCGATCCACGGCAGATGGGCCGCGGTGCGGCCGGCTCTGATTCGTCGGATCCGATCCCAGGTGGCCGGAACGCCTTTCCGACGAACCGAGTCGGTCCGCAGGTTCCTCGGAATGCGAACGGACGCGTCAGGCGTACTGGCGGAAACGACCCGGGCGACTTGGGGGCAGGACGACTGAGGCCAGCGCCTCGATCACACGTAAACACCTGTCAGTTAATGATTTGAATACAATTCACCCCGCCGGGGCACGACCCAGCTCCAACCTGCGCCGTAGCGCCGGCACTAGACGATCCGGAGTCAAGGTCGTGTTGTCCGCGTCTGGCAGGTAGGAGCAGTAGTCCGCGGCCGTGGAGGCAACCTTTTCTCCGGTGCCGTAGGTCTCGATTTCGGCGGACGAAGTGGGCGCGTAGAAGCTGACGTTCGGCGTGCCGCGCGCGATGGCCATGTGCAACGCGAGGCTGTCCGATGTCAGCAGCGCGTCGAGCCTGTCGATCAGCGCGGCGAAGAACAGCAGCGAGTGGTCGACCCCCGCGTCGCGCGCGTCCAGGCGCGCGGCGAGCAGGGCGCCGAGCAACGTTCGGTTCCGCTCCGCCTCCGCCGCGCCGCCGAGCACGAGGAATCGCAACGGGCGTCCGAGTTCCTCCTGCAACCGCGCGCAGGTCTCCACGGTGGCCTCGTGCGGCAGCATCTTCCCGCGCCAGCGGCCGCCCGCGCCCGTGTTGAGGCCGACCACCGGCACGCCATCGTCCAATCCGTGGTCGCGCCAGAAGACCCTGGCGCCGTCGAGTTCGGTCGAGGGCAGCTCGAGCCGCGGCCGCCCCATGGCGATGCCGAGCATGCTCGCGTAGATCGCCGGCTGGCTGCGCCGGTTCAGGACCTTCAACTCGTCGGCGCGGCGCTTGCCGTGCCGCGACAGGAGGCCCATGTCGAACCACTCGGCGACGTCGTCCGTGTAGCCGCGCGCCCCGTCGACGAGCGTGGCTCCCGCCAGCCGCGCGCACGGCAGCGCGGCGGCCAGTTCGCACAAGGGCGCCTCGTCGTCCAAGGACACCACAAGTGTCCAGTTTGTTTGACAAAGCTCCGCCCGCAGCGCCGAGCAGGCCGCCGGATCGGCCGGATCGAGGGCGTGCACGCGCGCGACGAGCGGATGCGTGCGCACCAGGTCCACGGCGCCGCGGGCGGCCACCCATTCGATGCGCGGCGCGCCGTGCGCGGCGTGCAGTCCCGGCAGGATCGAGGTGGTGCGCAGCACGTCGCCCAGCGCCGCGGTCTTGAGGATCAGGATGCGGTCCATTCGGCGGCGCGCAGTCTACTCGCCGCGGCGGCGGTGGTCTCGGTCCCCGCCCTCAACCGCCGGCCAGCGCGAGCACGAGGTCGTAGGTGGCGTCGTGGCGCAGCGCCTCGGCGTGCGCGACGCGACGGCCGTCCGACCAGAGGCTGGCGGCCTCGAGCCTGGTCCTCGCGGCGGGATCGGACTCGGCCAGCCGGTCGAGCAGCGAACGCGCCGTGTCGCCTTCCCGGAAGGCCCAGCTCGTGCCGTCGAACGCGGCGAAGCCCGCGTCCAAGGCGCGCACGCGCACCACGCCCCCCACGGGCCTCGGCACCTCGAGGGGCAAGGTCGCCGCGGCCAGCGCTTGCTGCTGGTCGTGCTCGGCCTGGCGCCGCCAAGCCTGCTCGAGGCCCCAGGCCGGATCCAGCCAATCGAGTCCCTCGCCCCTCAGTCGCTTGTACTCCTCGAGCATGGCGCGATCCTCGGGCAGGTCGTCGGGGCGCGCCTCGAGCGGTCGCGACGCGACGCGCGCCATCGCCGCCAACGCGCCGCCCACGGCCAGCAGATCGCGTCCCGGCGCGTCGCCCGGCGCGCCTTCGGCGGCGACCATGCGCGCCAGCCCGTCGAGGTCGACGACTCCGTCGGCGAGCAATCCCGCCGCGGAGAAGGAGCACGCGCCGGTGGCATCCAGCGCCATTGCCAAGTTCTCGCACCACCACGCGATGCGCCCCTTGCCGCGCGGATCGCGCGGGTCGAGCGCGCCCTCGGGCAGCTCGAGCGGCGCCAGCAGACGGGCGACGCGGCCTTCCGCGGCCATCTCCACGAGGAACGGCTGCACGCGCATGGGGTCCGTGCCGCGCATCGACACGCGCAGGGCGAGCCGCGTCGCGAGCGAGCCGCCGGCGAGGCGCTCCACGTCGCGCGCCAGCGGACCCGCGGCGAGCTCCGGACGCGCGATCCAACTCGCCAGCGAATCGCGGATCCAACCGGCCCGGGCGCGGCCGTCCCGGGGCGCGTCCCCGAGGCGTTCCTCGAGGCGCAACGCCGCCTCCTTCGCGTCGAGGCCGAGCTCGTCGCACGCGCGCAGCGCGTCGAGGCCGTCGGACTCGGCGTCGAGTCCAAGGCGCGACGCGAGGAGGTGCACGGCTCCGTAGCGTCCGCCTTGGCGGGCGTGCGGGCGGTCGAACACCAGCCCGCATGGAGTCGGGCATCCGGCGCACCCGTGGCGCGCGGCGCGCGCCTGCTCGACCAGCTCGAGGAGCGCACGCGCCTCCTCGAGCGGCAGCTCGCCGCTCGCCTGCGCGGCGGCCGCGGCCTCGAAGGTGCCGCCCGCGGCGCGCGCGGCGAGGCGCGGCGACGCGCGGCAGGCGGCGATCCAGGCGCGGAAGCGCTCGTCCACCACGGGCTCGATGGGCTGGTCGCGGGCGACGATGGCGACGAGGTTGGCGCGCGCCAGCGCCGCGCCCAATCCTCCGCGTCCCACGCTGCCGCGGGGTTCGCGCAAGGACATGAGCGTGGCGAACGGGAGCCCTGCCTGCGCCGCTGGTCCGCTGGTCCAGCCGTCGCCGCCCCGTTCGGCGGCGATCCAGCGCGCGCGCTCGGAGACGTCCCACGCCGCGAAGCCCGCGGGGACCGGCACGGCATCGACTCCCTCGTCCATCACGAGCACGGACGGCCGGTCGAGCCGCCCCTCGACGGCGAGCGCGTCATGGTGGCGCGCGAAGCGGCGGGCGAACGCGCCTCCGCCCTGGGCCTGCTGCGGGATGCCGGAGGCGGGATCGCGCCACAGGAAGCTCGTGCGCTCCGCCCCGGGCAGTCCGCGCGCCACCGCGCCGCCCGTCGCCAGCACGATCGCGTCCGGCGAGCAACGCGCGGCCAGCACCCGTCCCGCCGCGGAGCCGCCGAAGCGCAGCAGTCGCTCCTCCCAGGGCGCCTGCGCCGCGTGACGCGCATGGACGAGGCGCTGTCCATGCAACTTGACAACCAGCGTCCGCTGGCCGCTCATGCCGTCCTCCCGCGGGATCGCAGCCCTCGCATGGTCCCCATCCTAGCAGGGTGGCCGAAGGGCGAAGGGCGCGTCGACGCGCTTGAGTCGGCCGGTCCCATGGAGCAACTTGCAGGCATGGCCGTGATCCCGATCATCATCCCCGCTCCCTCGAAGCCGGCCGCCGCGATCGCGCGCCGCGCGTCGGAGTGGGCCAGGCTGTCGCGCACGCCGTGGCGGGAGTTGCGCCGCATGCAGGACGCGCTCGTGCGCCGGCTGGTGGTCGAGCGCGTGCATCCCTTCAGCGCGCACTACCGGCGGGTGATGCGCGAGGCGCGCGTCGATCCGCGCTCGATCAAGGGCGTGGACGACCTGCGCCGCCTGCCCTTCACGACCAAGCACGACCTGCTGCAAGCGGCATCCGACGAGCGCACGCGGCGCGACTTCGTGCTCCAACCCACCCCGGAGCTCGTCAAGCAGCATTGGCCCCTGGGCCGGAAGCTCGCCTTGTTGTCCAAGGAGGCCAAGGAGGAGCTGCGGCGCGAGTACACGCCCAACTTCGTCACCTTCACCACCGGACGCAGCAGCGAGCCGGTGGCCTTCGCGTACACGCCGCACGACATCGACGCGCTCCACAAGGTCGGCGGGCGCATGCTCGACGTGCACGACATCGCCGATCCCGCGGCGCGCATCGTCAACCTGTTCCCCTTCGCTCCGCACCTCGCCTTCTGGCAGGCCTCGTTCGCGGGCCTGGAGACGGGGCGCTTCGTGCTGTCGACCGGCGGCGGCAAGGTGATGGGCACCAGCGGCAACATCCGCCTGGTCGAGCGCATCCAGCCGCAGGCCCTGATCGGCACGCCCGGCTTCCTCTACCACCTGCTGCGCCAGGCGCGCGAGGAAGGCAAGCGCTTCTCGAAGGTCGAACGCGTGATCCTGGGCGCCGAGAAGGTGCCGCCCGGCTTGAAGAAGAAGATCGCCGAAGTGCTGGCGGAGATGGGCAGCGACCGCGCCGTGGTGTCGGGCACCTACGGCTTCACCGAGGCGCGCATGGCCTTCTCCGAATGCCCGACGGGCCACGAGCACTCGAGCGGCTACCACACCTACCCGGACCTGTGCGTGTTCGAGGTCGTGGATCCCGAGACGGGCGAACCCGTGCAGGAAGGCGCCAAGGGCGAGCTCGTCTACACGCCGCTCGACGGGCGCGGCACGACGGTGCTGCGCTACAGGACGGGCGACCTCGCCATCGGCGGCGTCTCGACGGAACCATGCCCCTGGTGCGGACGCACCGTGCCGCGCATCCACTCCGACCTGCGACGCGTGTCGGACCAGCGCGCGCTGGAGCTGACCAAGATCCGCGGCACGCTGGTCGACCTGTCCGCGATGGGCGCGATCCTGTCGGGCATCGCGGAAGTGGTCGAGTGGCAGGTCGCCATCGCCAAGTTGCGCGACGACCCCTTGGAGCTCGACGTGTTCACCGTGCGCGTCTCGCTCAAGCCCGGCGCCGACGCGACACTCGCCAAGGAGAAGATCCGCCGCGAGCTGCACGATGCGCTGGAAGTGACGCCCAACGCGGTCGAGGTGCTCGACGACGCGCGCATGCTCGAGTTGCTCGGCATGGAGACCGAGCTGAAGGAGAAGCGCTTCCTGGACCTGAGGCCCAAGGCGTGAGCGCGGATCCGCTGGTGCTGGCGGCGGGGATCCGCACGCCGCTGGCGCGCGCCGGAGGCGCCTTCGCCAAGGAGGACGCCGCGCACCTCGGCGCGCTCGTCGCGCGCGAGCTCCTGGCGCGCTCGCCGTGGAAGCCCGAGGACGTGGACGAGGTCGTCGCGGGATGCGTCGGCGTGCCGCACGACCAGGCCAACGTGGCGCGCGTGGTCGCCGTGCGCGCGGGGCTCTCCGCCTCCGTTCCGGCGCGCACGGTCCAGAGAAACTGCGCCAGCGGCATGGAGGCGGTCGATTGCGCGGCCATGGCGATCGAGTCGGGACGCGCGCGACTCGTGCTCTGCGTGGGAGTCGAAGTCATGTCGCGCTACCCGCTGTGCTTCGGCGACGCGGCCGTCGCCTGGTTCGAGCGCCTCTCGCGCGCCAAGTCGCTCTGGGCGAAGCTCGCCTCCTTCGCCGCGCTGCGCCCGTCGATGCTCGCGCCCAAGGTGGCGCTGCTCGAGGGCCTGACCGATCCCCTCTCGGGGCTGATCATGGGGCGGACGGCCGAGATCCTGGCGCGCGAGTGGTCGATCACCCGCGAGGAAGCCGACGCCTTCGCGGTGCGCAGCCACCAGCGCGCGCGCGCCGCGCGCGACTCCGGCCGCTTGGCGCGCGAGATCGCGCCGGTGCTGCCGCTAGGGGCGCCGCCCGGCGCGGGCGCGCTGGCGCACGACGACTCGATCCGCGACGGCCAGACGCTCGAGGCCCTCGCCAAGCTGACCCCGTGGTTCGAGAAGCCCGACGGGCGCGTGACGGTGGGCAACAGCTGCGGCATCACCGACGGGGCCTGCGCGCTCTTCGCCTGCCGCGAGTCGTTCGCGCGCGCGGCGGGCCTCGCGCCCCTCGCTCGCCTCGTAGGACGGGCCTGGTCGGGCTGCGATCCGGCGCGCATGGGCCTGGGACCGGTGCACGCTTCCGCGCGACTGCTGCGCGCGAGCGGACGGAGCCTCGCCGAGATGGACGTGGTGGAGATCAACGAAGCCTTCGCCGCGCAGGTGCTGGCCTGCGAGAAGGCCTTCGACAGCGCGACGTACGCGCGCGAGCACTGGGGCGGCGCGCCGCTCGGCCAGCTCGACTGGTCGCGCACGAATCCCAACGGCGGCGCGATCGCGCTCGGCCATCCCGTCGGCGCCACGGGCGCGCGCCTGCTGCTGACCGCGGCGCACGAACTGCAGGCCCGCGGCGGCGGCCAGGCGCTGGCGACCTTGTGCATCGGCGGCGGCCAGGGCGGGGCGTTCCTGCTGGAGAACGCGGCATGAGCGCGGAGCACGCCCCCGGCACGGTCGCCACGCTGGCCTTCGACGGCGACCTGGCCGTGCTCTCGCTCGTCGCGCCGCACCGCTCCATGCCGGTGATCGACCTCGCCATGCTCGAAGACCTCGAGCGCGCGGTGGCCGAGTTGGAGCGCCGCGCGGATTGGCAGGGGCTGCTGGTGCGCGGGCGCGACGAACGCACCTTCGCCGCGGGCGCCGACCTGGACGCCCTCGAGGCGCTCGAAGACGAAGCGGAGGGGCGGCGGCTCGTCGAGCGCGGGCAGGCGCTGCACTCGCGGCTGGAGGACCTGCGCGCGAGGCCCCGGCGCGGTCGCATGGTGGCCGCGGTGGGCGGAGCCTGCGCCGGCGGCGCCTACGAGCTGTGCCTGGCGCTCGACCTCGTGGTCGCGGCGGACGCGCCCGGCACCAGGATCGGGCTGCCCGAGGTCAAGCTCGGCATCCTGCCCGCTTGGGGCGGCGCGACGCGCCTGCCGCGCCGGATCGGCGTGTCAAGGGCGCTTGACATCATCCTCGAGGGCCGCCTCCACTCGGCCAAGGACGCGCTGCGCGCCGGGCTGGTCGATCGCCTGTGCGCGCCCGAGGACCTGCTGCGCATCGCGGCGGATGTCGCGCGGGGCGCGCGACCCCTGGCGCGGCGCCGGCGCGGCGTCGCGGCGATCCTCGTCGACCGGAACCCGCTCGCCTGCGCGCTGGCCGCGGGCGCGGCGCGGCGCGCGGTGCTGCGCTCCACGGGCGGCCACTACCAGGCGCCACTGGACATCGCGCGCATCGTGCCTTGGGCGGCCTGCTCGAGCCGCGCCGCTTCGCTGCGCGCCGAAGCCTCGGCCGCGGCTCGCCTCGTCGCGTCGCCGACCACGCGCAACCTGCTGCGCGTGTTCAGGGGCCAGGAGCGAGCCAAGAAGCTCGGCGCCACTGCGGGAGGCGCCCAGGTCGCGCTCCCGCGCCGCGTGGGGGTGGTCGGCGCGGGCGTGATGGGCGCGGGGATCGCGAGCCTGGCCGCCCGGCGCGGCTTCGCCGTGCGGCTCGTGGACGCGCGGCTGGGCGCGCTGGACGCGGCGCTCTCCGCCCATCGCGCGGGCCTCGATCGGCGCCTGCGCGCCGTGCGGAACGACGGCCACGACGCGCGCGCGGCGCTCGACCGCCTCGACGCGACGCTGGAACCGGCGACGCTGCGCCACTGCGACGCGGTGGTCGAGGCGATCGTCGAGCAGTTGGCTCCCAAGCGCGAGTTGCTGGCCTCGCTCGAGCGCCATGTGGCCGCCGACTGCCTGCTGGCGACGAACACCAGCTCGCTCTCCGTGGGCGCATTGCAAGCCGGACTCGTGCATCCCGGCCGCGTCGTGGGCCTGCACTTCTTCAATCCCGTCGAACGCATGCCCTTGGTGGAAGTCGTGCGCGGCGCGCGGACCGACGAGTCCTCCATCGCGCGCGCGGCCGCCCTGGCGCTGAGGTTGGAGAAGACCCCGGTGGTCGTGGCCGACGTGCCGGGCTTCCTAGTCAACCGCGTGCTGGGCCCCTACCTCGACGAGGCGCTGGCGTTGGTGGCGGCCGGCGTGTCCGCGCGCAGGATCGACGCGGCGCTGCGCGCCTTCGGCATGCCCATGGGGCCGCTCGAGTTGCTGGACGAGGTCGGCTTCGACGTGGCGGCGCACGCGGCGCGCACGCTCGCTTCGGCCTACGGAGCGCGCATGGGTCCCGGCGACCGCCTCGACGCGGCCGTCGCGGCCGGGGCCCTGGGCAGGAAGTCCGGACGAGGCTTCTACGCGCACGGGTCCGGCAAGGCGCGCCTGCGCGCCGAAGCCGACTCGCTGGTGCCGGCGTCGGAGGCGCGCGCGACCGCGTCGGATCCCGAGGCCATCGCGAACCGACTCGTGCTCGCCACGCTGGCCGAGGCCTTCCGCTGCCTCGAGGAGCGCGTGGTCGGGTCCGAGGACGAACTCGACCTCGCCTTCGTGCTGGGCACCGGCTTCGCGCCCTTCCGCGGAGGTCCCTTGCGCCATGCGCGCGCCGTCGGGCTGGCGCGCGTCGTGGACGAGCTGCGACGCGCGCAGGACGCGAGCGACGTGCGCTCGCGCCCGGGGGGGCGCGAGCGCTTCGAGCCTTGCGCGCTGCTCCTCTCGCTGGCCGATCGCTAGAGTGCGCGCGTGGCCGACGAAGGACGGATGACGCGCGACGTGCTGTGGAACTTCGGCGCGCTGGCGGTGCTGGCGGCCACGGGGCTCTTGCTCAACATCCTCGTGGGCACGCGCTGGAGCCCGGAGGCGCTGGGCGTCTTCAACCAAGGGCTCGCCGCGTACGTCTTCGCCTCGATGCTGGCCACGGTGGGCATCAACCACTCGCTGCTGCGCGCCTTGGGGGGAGCCGGCGAGGATCGCCGGCGCTCGGGCACGCTGGTCGTCGCCGCGCTGGTTCCGACGCTCGCCCTCGCGGCCATCGTCTGCGCCCTCTTCTGGGCCGCGCGCCACGCCGTGGCCGGTTGGCTCGACTCCCCCGGCGTCGCCACCGCGATGGAGGCCTGCACGCCCGGGTTGTTCCTCTTCGCCGTCAACAAGCAACTGATGGCCGCCATCAACGGTTGGCGCCGCATGCGGACTTTCGCGCTGCTCACGGCGCTGCGCTACCTCGGCCTCTTGGCCGCGCTGTGGCTGGCAGCGTGGCGCGGATGGCCGGCCGACGCGTTGATGGGCATCTTCAGCGTGGCGGAGCTCGCGCTCTTCGTGGTCGCCGGAGCGGAGGTGGCGCGCCATTGCGGACGGCCGGTGGCGCGCGAACTCGCCGCTTGGATGCGCGAGCACGTGTCCTTCGGGCTCAAGAGCGCGGCGGCGGCGGTGCTGCTCGAGCTGAACGCGAAGGTCGACATCTGGATGCTGGGCCTGTGGCTCTCCGACGCCAAGGTGGGCTTCTACACCTGGGCCGCCATGTTCGCCGAGGGCTTCTGGCAGATCCTCGTCGTGCTGCAGAACAACCTGAACCCCCTGCTCGCCAAGCACCTCGCCGCGGGCGAGCTGCGCGAAGTCGAAGCGCTCTCGCGCAAGTTCAAGCGCCGCTCGTTCCTGCTCGTGCTGGCCCTCGGCCTGGCCTCGGCGCCGGCCTACGCATGGATCGTGGCCTGGCTCGATCCCGGCGCGGGCTTCGAGGAGTCGATCGCGCCGTACTGGATCCTCGTCGCGGGCGTCGTCGGCGCCGCGGCGTGGAGCCCGATGGCGCAGATCCTGCTCATGGCGAACCAGCCGCTGCGCCACTCGCTGCTCATGCTGGCGACCGTGGTCGTCAACGTGGCCGCCAACGCCATGCTGATCCCCGCGTTCGGGCTCGAAGGCGCCGCGGTCGGCACGGCCATCGCGGTGTGCGCCTCGGCCTTCTTCCTCGTGTGGTCGGCTCGACGCTGGATCGGCGTGCGACTGTGACGCGACGCGCTCAATCGCCGAGCTTCCACAGCTCGACCACCGGCCCGGCGCGCCCGCCGCTCGCGAGCCGCCAGGTCCACGGCAACGACCGGCCGAACTCGTCGTCCTGGTAGGCGAGCGGCAAGGACTCGGCCGGATCGGCGTGCGGACTGCAACGCGCCACCAGGCGCGCGCTGCGCTTGAGCTCCTCGCGCAAGGCGACGAGCACCGGCCGCCGTCCCGTCTGGTCCTCGACCACGAACCAACGCGCCCCGGTACGCGCCAGGAACCCGGCGGGATCGGTGCGAGCCGCCTCGCGCTCGGCCGGCAACGACAAGGGGAACGCGACCAGTTCGCGTCCCTCGGGCGGCCCCCCTCGCGAGCGCAATCGCCACTGGAACCACGGGAAGGCCGGATCGTCCATCGCGGCGGCGTTGATCCGCGCGGAGGCCTCGTCCATCCACAGCGGCAGCTCGACGGTGGGCATGAACGCGATGCGCTCGCCGGGCGGCACGTGCAGCTCGACCGCGCGCGCCGCCTCTTCGAGCGTGTCGACTCCGGCGCGCGCGCGGGCCACGCCGATGGACAACGCGACCTGGCAGGCGAGCGCGGACGAGGCGAAGACCAGTCCCGCGGCCCTCCAGCGCGCCGCGAGGAACGCCGCGCCGCCGGCCGCGAGCACGCACGCCACCGGGACCAGTGGGAGCGCGAAGCGCTGGTAGCTGCGCT
This sequence comes from Planctomycetia bacterium, assembly GCA_046341775.1. Lineage (GTDB taxonomy): Bacteria > Planctomycetota > UBA1135 > UBA1135 > SXXH01. The sequence continues at coordinate 237 of JBKDQQ010000101.1, read as the reverse complement.
GGTACAGCCCGATCGCCAGCAAGTAGGCCGCGCACCACGCGAACAACGTCCACCACTCGCGTCGCGAGCACGCGGACCGGGAACCGCGCGCCCGGTGCAGGCCGGCGAGGAGCAGGGGGCCCGCCGCCAGCGAGGCCGCGAGGAGCACCGGATCGTAGTCGCGCAGCGCGGCCCAAACCTTGGCGAAGCCGGCGCCGTTGAAGATGGACAAGTCCATCTTGTGGCCCGAGAGGAGCA
>JBKDQQ010000100.1:0-24085 GCA_046341775.1 Planctomycetia bacterium | reverse complement strand
CGCGGAACGCGCCGCGCGAGGGAGGCACCATGGCGCGCGACGCCATCGTGCCCCTCCACCTCACTGACGTTCGGCAAGACCCTCGCGTAGGCAGGCTGCCGCGATCTCGCGCACAGCCATCGGGGCCAGCATCGGGATCAGGGCTGCAACACGAACTCCACCGCATCCGACAACCCACTGCCGAATCCCGCCGGATCAAACGCATCCCGATACCAAAACTGCGCATTGACTGTCGCTCCGGCAACGAGCGTGGCATCCGCTCCCGAGAGCGCCCACGACTGGAAGTCGAAGCTGAATGCGCCCGAGCAATCCACGGGAGGCGGGTTTCCGCCCGATTGCAGGATGGCGGAGCGGCGCAGGGGGGATGCGGCGCACATGGTGCCGCCTTGGAAGGGGGTGGTGGCTCTTGCGTGTCCGTAGAACATCACTCCCGGCTTGTTCGAGAGGATGTTGGCGGCTCCGATGTTGAAACCCGCGCCGGACAGGCTCGGCAGGCCGGTCCATGTGGCGTTCGGAATGCAGCCCTGGCTGTTGAGCTTGCCCGCGCAGTAGCGCGTCGGGAGCGGCGGGCAGGCCATGTCGGCGACGTAGAGGTCGTCGATGGCGGCTTCCACGTTGCCGTTGGTGTTGTAGTCGGAGGCGATGAAACGCAGGCGCACGAAGTCCGTGGGCGCGACGATGTCTGCCACTCGGAATTGGTGGGGGAACCAGCCGCCGAGGCACTCCTCGCCGCCGGGCCCGACCTGTTCGACCAACGACCATGTGGCGCCATCGTCGTTGGAGATCTCGACCACGAAGCGGTCTTCGTTCGCCGGGCCTTGGCCGAGGTTGGTCGAGTACCAGCGCCAGTAGCTCACGACAGGATTGGCGAGCCCGCCGAGTTGGAGGCGCGGCGACAGCAGCGTGGTGGCTCCGCCGTCCACGTCGGCCGCGCTGTAGCCGCCCGCCTCGCCGCCTTGGCCGGTGAAGAAGCAACCTTGGCCGACGACGCTGTGGTCGAACTCCGGTTGCGCGTAGGTGCCCAGCGGGTCGCCATGGGTCCATTGGCCCGATGTCGCCGTGTCTCCGGGTTGTCCCATGCTCCAACCGAGCGCGGAGTCCATGCGGTCGACCGAAGCCAGCGTCCAGGACGCGGCGGAGATCGACTCGCGCACCAGGGTCGGCGCGCCCTGCGGCCAGTTCCAGCTCTTGTTCGTCGTCGTCCGCGCGCTGATCCACCACGTGATGTTCGTGCCGCACGGGGTGGCGGGGAAGCGCAGGCTCCACGAGTTGCCCGCACCTTGCACGGCCGGAGTCTCGTTCCACGTGCCGCCCGCCGTGCGCCACATCAGCTTCACGCCGCCGGGGGCCAGTTGCACGCCGGGGGCGAGCGCGAGGTCGACATCGACCGACTCGCCGAAGGGATGCGCCTTGTCGGGAGCGGCGCCGGCGGGGAAGGAGAAGTCGACGTCCGGATCGCCGACCTTCCAGACCCACAGGCCCTTCTCGAGGTCGCTGCCGATGACGGTGCCGCTCGGGAAGTACGGGTAGTTGTTCCAGAGCGAGTTGAATTGCGCCGCGTCGTCCTCGGGCCACGTGTCGAACCACGCCACGCGCGTAGGCGCGGCGGGATTCGTGTTGTCGAAGATGTTGAGCCCGCTGCGGTAGTTGGCCTGGTAGATGCGGTCGCCGGCGACGTACAGGTTGTGGTCGATCGCCGTGGTGCCGTAGCCGAACGACGGCAGCTCTACGGGGTTCGTCAAGCTCTGCATGTCGATGACGCGCGTGCGCAGCTGGTTCGCGCCCGTCTCGTCCAGTTCGTCGTTGAGGTAGAAGTAGCGCTTGTCCTGGCTCAGCCAACCTTGGTGGCTGAACTGCGCGTTGCTGTAGGAGAAGCGCTTGACGAGCTGGATGTTCTGCTTGTTGGTGACGTCGAGGATGTCGATGCCGGGTTGCGAGAAGCCGCCGTTGAATCCGCCGCACGAGAAGACGATCTGCTTGCCGGCGTAGGGACCGCTCGCGTAGGTCACGGGCGTGGCTTCGTGCGTGTAGCGGCCGTTCCACTGCGCCACGTACGCGGGCGCCGCCGGGTTGGCGAGCGAATAGATGCGGATGCCGTTGCTGCCGCCCCCTGCGCGGTAGAGGAAGCCCGACGCCGCGTCCACGGCCAGGGTGTGCGTGCCTTCGATGCCGCCCGTCGTGACGGAAGGAAGGTCGGCGACGATGCCGGCGTCGATCTGCGCGAGGTCGAACACCTGGATGCCTCCGCCGCCCTCCGACACCGCGTAGCACTTGTCCTGGTAGGTGCGCACGTCGCGCCACAGCGACTCGGGTCCGGTCTTGACCGCCACGATGCGCGGTGCGCCGGGATCGGTCACTTCGACGAAGGCGAGGCCGCGCGAAGTGCCGATGAGCGCGTACTCGCGGCCTGCCGGCGAGGTGTAGCCGAAGCAGCTATTGCCGGTCTCGTGCGCGTAGCCGATGTCGCGCAACGTCACCCACGAGCGCAATTGCACTCCGTTCCGCGGGAACTCGAGGTAGTCGGAGGGCGTGGTCAGGGCCAGCGAACCCGATCCGCCGCAGCCCGAGGCGAGTTCGAAGCGCGGCTTCTTGTCGCGCAGCTTGCGATCGCCCTCGTGCGCCATGAGCGAGGGGACCAGGATGGCGCAGGCGAACAAGCCGAGGGGGAGGCGGATGCTCATGCACCAAGGCTACCAGACGATGCGGCGAGCCGCAGGCCGGCGGCGAGCGTCCGAGCCCTTGTCGCGGCGCGCCGCCCGCGTGGGTGCCTCAGGGAACTCGGAGCAAGCGCGCCGGGGGCGGCTCGCCTTCCAAGGTCTCGATGAACGCCACGAGGTCGTCGATCTCGCCCTCGGTCAGGTTCAGCGGCCGCAGCACGGTCTCGCCATGGTGCCCGCGCGCCGCGGCGCCCTCGAGCGTCGAGTAGAAGCGCACCACGTCGCGCAGCGTGGCGAACTGTCCCGTGTGCATGTACGGGGCCGTGAGCGTGGCGTTGCGCAGCGAGGGCGTCTTGAAGCGTCCCCAGTCCTCGTCCACGGGCGCCAAGTGCGCGAGTTCGCGCGCGCGCTCGCCCTCGCGCGCGTCGCTGTGCGGCGAGTCCGCCCGGAAGCGATCCGCCAGCAGTTGGCGCAGGCCTTCGCGGCGGCCCTCGTCGCGCCTCGCGCCCTTGGCGGGAGGCAGGCCGAGGTCGTGGAACTCCTCGTCGGTGAACTCGGGGCCCGCATGGCAACTGCGACAGTCGGCCTTGCCGAAGAACAGCGCCGCGCCGCGCGCGGCCTGCGGCGGATAGCGCGACTCCTCGTCGGCGTCGCCTTCGCGCAGCGCTCGCGCGTAGCGGTCGAACGCGGAGGGACCGGTGGCGAGCTGGCGCTGGTAGGCCGCGAGGTGCTTGCCGGCCTGCGCGAGCAGCGCATCGCCCTCGGCCAAGCGCGGCCCATGCAACTCGCGCCATCCCTCGCGCAGCTGCGCGTCCGCCTCGATGACGCGCGCGAGCGCCACCGCGCTCGAACCCATCTCGTGCGGCGCGAGGAGCGGCACGATCGCCTGCGACCACAGGGTGTCGTTGCGCCCGCCCCACCCGTACCAGCGTCGGCGCGCCGCGTCGAGCAGCGTGGGCGCGTTGCGCGTCGTGGCGCCGATCCCCTTGGCCTGGGGGTCGCGCGTGGTGAATCCCTGCCCGGGATCGTGGCAGGAGGCGCACGAGACCCTGCCGTTGGCTGACAAGCTCGGATCGAAGAACAAGCGCTGGCCCAGGAGCGCGGCGCGCGGATCCAGTTCGAGGCGGTTCGTCGCGTCCGGGGTCGGAGCCTCCTCGCGAACCGATCGCGCGATGGCCGCCCGCACGCGTTCGTCGAGGCGGAACGAACCGGCTTCGCGAGCCGGATCGCCGACGATCGCGGCCAACGCGACCAGAGCCGCGACGCAAGCCATCAAGGGAGCTCCATGGCCACTTGCGCGCGCTCCACGATCGCCGCCTCGTGCACGTCGAAGTGGAGATCCCAGCGTCCCGGCATGTGGAACAGCATGCCTTCGACGAGGAAGGATCCGTCCGCCTGTCGCGCCACCTTGGGCACGCGGTTCATCCCGTGCAGGTGTTCGGGCATGTCGGCGTCGACCGACAAGGAGGCCCAAGGCACCAGTTCCCTCGAGCCTTCGCGGGTGATCCACGCCTGCAGGCGGAAGGGCTTGCCGCGCTCGATCACGGCCGGATCGCTCTTGTGGTGCACGCGGAAGGTGCCCATGTTCGAGGCGACGGAGGCCAGTCCTTCCGGGGCGAGGCGCGCCTGCGCCGGGGCATCCGCGGCGGCCTCGCGTCCGGCCTCCGATCGCCTAGCTGGAACGGATTGGGCGGCCCGGGGATCCTTCGCGGACGGAACGGCTTCCGGCGCGCGGCAAGCCGCCGCGAGCAGCGGAACTGTCAGGAAAACAGGACAGAGTGCGCGCCTGCTCATCGATTGCCTCCGTCGGCGCCCGCACCCACAGGGGCCTGCCGCGCCGGCAGGCACCACAGTCGCGCGCCGAACACGTCGTGGTACGCGCCCGTCGCGTCGAGGCGTTGCACGCGATGGTTGCCGCGTTCGACGACCCACAGATCTCCGTCGGGCGAGACGCACAGCCCTTGGGGCTTCTCGAACTGCAGGCGGCCCATGCCGCGGCCGCCGACGACTTCCACGACCTGCAGTTGCGCGTCGCCGCGCAGCAGGCGTCCGGTGGCCTCGTCGGAGATCCACGCGCCGCCATCCGGACGCGGCGCGAGTCCATGCGGCGCCAGCAGTCGCGCGCCCGGCGCCGCGCCGGGCGCGGCCACGAGCTCGTGCAGCAAGGCGCCGTCCTGCTTGGCGTGCACGCGCACCGCGCGCGACTTGCGGTCGACGACCCACACGCGCTCGCCGACGACGGCGATCGCGGTCGGATCGATCCACCGCGGGCTGCGCGGCGACCACTCGCGCAGGAGCTCCAACCGCGAGTCGAGGACCCAGGCGACGCCCCGCCGGCGATCCGCGACCCACACCTCGCCGGCGTTCCAGTAGATCGCTTGCGGCCGTGGAGCGGCGGGCATACCGGCCACCGTCTGCAACGCCGCCAAGTCGACGAGGCGCGCGAGGCGCGGCAGGAAGGGGTCCTGCCTGAGCGGCGCGGCGAGGTCCCGTTCGACGAGCATCGCGGTCACGCGCGAGAGCAGCGGATCGGCGATGTACGCGAGGCGCGCGTCGGGCGAGAGCGCCACCGCGACGGGCGACAGCGCGCCGCCATGCTTGGCTCCACGCACCAGGAAGCGCGTGATCTCGATCGGTTCCGCTTCGCGCAGGTCGTACAAGCGCGCATCGGGCCCGCTGGGCTCCAAGGCGACGAGCGTCTGCCTCCCCGCCGCGATGCCGCCTTCCACGTGCGCCGCCGTGTCGCGTTCCAGGTTCAGCAGCGGATCCGGCTCGCCGTGGTCGCCGCCGAAGAACTGCACGCGGTCCTCGGCTGGTTCCACCAGCGCCGCGCGCGCGCCATCGGGCGCGATGGCGAGGCCCGCGGGATAGTGCAGGCGGCCCTTGCCCTCGTGCGGCAGCAAGGCGTGCGCGCCGTGCGCGTGCACCAACTCGCCGGCGGGCGTGAAGCACTGCACGCGGTGGTTGTCGCGGTCGCAGACCCAGACATGGCCGAGCGCCCAGTCGATCGACGAAGGCCGCGCGAACAGGCCCTCGTGCGGTCCGTGGCCCTCGATCTCGAGCAGCAAGGCGCCATCAGGCGCGAAGCAGGCGACCTTGGGCGCGCCCGCGTCGACGACCCACACGCGCCCGGCTTCGTCGACGGCCACGTCGACGGGTTCGACGAACAGACCCTTGCCGCGTCCCGGGGCGCCGAAGGTGGTCGGATAGGAGCCGTCCTCGCCGAAGGAGAGCACGCGCCCGTGTCCCGAATCGGCCACGAGCACGCGGCCGCGCGCCGCGCACGCGCCCTGAGGCTCGACCAGCACGCCCGCGCCGAGCGTGGACCGCGTGCCGTCCGGCGCCAGCTTGACGACGAGCGCTCGCGCCTGGTCGACCACGAGCACCGACCCGTCGGCCAAGCACTCGACTCCGTGCGGCCAGATCAAGCCACCCTCGTCGTCGCGCAACTCCGTGCGCTTCTCGAGCGTCCCATCCGGCCGCAACCACGCGAGCCGCGAGCCGAAGCTCTCCGCCACGACGAGCAGCCCATCCTTGTGCCACGCCGCCGCGACCGGCTCGAGCAGCCCATCGGCCTGCGCGTGGAACTCCGCCCAACGCGGCGGTGCGCCGGCCTGCGGATCCCCGGCCGACGCGCATGGCGCCGCCCATGGGGCAACCGGGAGCAGGGCCGAGGCGAGAGGAAGTGCGAGGCGCTTGATCATCCGTGCGCGAGCCTAACCGAGCGGGGCCGGGAGGCGGAGTGGGACCGAGGTGGTGGAGGGGAGGGGCGGCGCGAATCCGATGCTGGCCCCTTTCATTGTGCGAGGCCGTGGGCGCACCCTCGACCGGGTGGACTCGGGCATCTCGGCCGCATGGCGCCATTGCCGTCGGGCGGGGCCTCCGCTGGCTGCCCCCCCTGGCAGAGGGTCCGGGCGCGGTCGCGGGAGCCACGCAGGCCGGGGGCTCGATCGCGCCGGGCGCGGACCTGTTCCCCCGGTTTGACCTTTCCGCTCCCTGGTTCGAATCTTGCGCGGGTGGCCGAGATCAGGACCGTCCGGCGAGCGGAAGTTGCGCTGGCCGAACGGCTGATGGGGATGGACGGTTCTGCATGCGGCGCCCGAGGGCGGGTTCTCCCTTGCGGAGGGGGATCTCGGGCGGCCCAGTCGCAGGAGCTGCGGCTTGGACCTCCCACCGGCGAGGCTTCGGCGGCCTTCGGGCATCGAATCCGAATGCTGCCGCCCGTCCGCCAGGCCGAGGCCTGGCGGTGTCCCTCCATGGGAAAGGACGCTCGAGCCGCGCGCAGCGTGGCAGTCAGCGGCGCATCGCGCGCACAATGAGCGGGACCAGCATCAGGAGCGGTAGTCCGCGTTGATCCTCACGTAGTCGTTCGAGAAGTCGCAGGTCCAAGCCTCCGCCTGCGCGCTGCCCACCGCCAAGTCGACGCCCAGCACCACCTCGTGGTTGTTGAGGAGGTGCAAGTGCGCCTCCTTCTCGTTCTCGGGGTGGGGCTTGCCGTCCGAGTAGACGTCGGCGTCGCCGATCCAGACGCGGGCCTTCGTGGTGTCGAAGTCGATGCCGCTGCGGCCGGCGGCGGCGAGGATGCGGCCCCAGTTCGGGTCGCGGCCGTGGACGGCGGTCTTCGTCAGGGGGCTGGTGGCGATGGTGCGCGCGACTTGGGTGGCGGCGGCTTCGCTGGGGGCGCCGAGCACCTGGACGGTCATGAGGCGCGTGGCGCCTTCGCCGTCGGCCGCGATCGTGCGGCACAGTTCCTGCGCGACGTCGGTCACGGTGCGCGCGAGCAGCTCCTCCGAGGTCGGAGCGGAGCCGACCCGGCTGCTCCACAGGAGCACGGTGTCGTTGGGCGAGGTGTCGCCGTCGACGGTCAGGCGGTGGAAGCTGCGGTCGGCGACCTTGCGCAGGAAGGCGTGCGGTTCCTTGGGCAAGGCGGCGTCGGTGAAGAGGTAGCCGAGCATCGTCGCCATGTTCGGGTGGATCATGCCCGAGCCCTTGGCGACGCCGGTGACGCGGAAGGGCGCGCCGCTCTTGTCCTCGACGGCGACCGTGCGCACCTTCGGCACGAGGTCGGTGGTCATGATGGCGGTGGCGAAGTCGCCGAGGCCCCGCTCGGAGGCGGTGCCGACGAGGTTCGGCAGCGCGGCGAGCAGCTTCTCCATGGGCAGGCGCGCGCCGATCACGCCGGTGCTCATGAACAGCACCTGTTCGGGCGGGCAGCCGACCAGCTCGGCCACCGCGCGCTGCACCGCGCGGGCGTCCTCGAGGCCCGCCTCGCCCGTCGAGCAGTTGGCGTTGCCGCTGTTGACGAGCAGCGCGCGCACGAGGCCGCCGGACTTGGCGAGCGACTCGCGGCACACGGTGACGTGCGCTCCCACGAGCTTGTTCGTGGTGTAGATGGCGGCCGCGGGCAGGGCTTCCGGCGCGACGACGAAGCCGAGGTCGAGCTTGCTCTTCTTGGCGCGGATGCCGGCATGGACCGCGGAGGCCTTGAAGCCCGCGGGCAGGACGGGACGAGGGTCGCTGACGCGACCGCGATTCAGGATGGGCTGTTCCACGAGGCGAGGCGCTCCTTCCAAAGCTTCACTTGTTCGACGACGCGCGCGGGGGATGTGCCGCCATGCGCGGCGCGGCGCGCGAGGCAGGCTTGGGGCGAAAGTTCGACGCCGAGCTGGGCGTCGGAGATGTCGGCGAGCTGCGGCATCAGCTCGTCGCGCAAGTCCTTCGGCAGTCCCTCGACTTCGCAGCCGCGCTCGAGGGCGAGGCGCACCGCCCTGCCGGCGAGCTCGTGCGCGTGGCGGAACGGCGTGCCGCGCCGCACGAGGAGGTCGGCGAGGTCCGTGGCGTTGAGGTGGCCCTTGGAACTCTCCGCGAGGCAGCGGCGCGCGTCGTACTCGACGTTGCGCGCCACGATGGCGCAGATCGCGAGGCACTCCCTCGTCGTGTCGACGACCTCGAAGAGCGCCTCCTTGTCCTCCTGCAGGTCCTTGTCGTACGCGAGCGGGATGCCCTTCTGCATGACGAGCGTGCCCACGAGGCGTCCGACGAGGCGTCCGCACTTGCCGCGCAGCAGTTCCAGCGCATCGGGGTTCTTCTTCTGCGGCATGAGCGAGCTGCCGGTGCTGATCGCGTCCGACATCGCGAGGAAGCGCGCCTCGGTGGAGGCGAAGAAGATCCAATCCTCCGCGAGCCGCGAGATGTGGACGCCGACCATCGCGCATGCGAAGGCGAGCTCGCTGACATGGTCGCGGTCGCTGACGGCGTCGAGGCTGTTGGATGTGGGCGAGCCGAAGCCCAGCGAGGCGGCCAGCTCCTCGCGGTCGATCGCGAAGGCCGTCCCGGCGAGCGCGCCGCTGCCGAGCGGGCAGGTGTCCATGCGCGCCAGGGCGTCCACGATGCGGGTGCGGTCGCGCTCGAGCATCTCGACGTAGGCCAGGGCGTGGTGGCCGGCGGTGACGACCTGCGCCCGTTGCAGGTGCGTGTAGCCCGGCATGGGCGTCGCCGCGTGCCGCTCGGCGATCGCCACCAGCGCGGTCATCGCCTCCGCCAGCGCGGCCTCGAGGCTGGCCCCGGCCGCGCGACACCACAACTTCAAGTCGGTCGCGACCTGGTCGTTGCGCGAGCGGCCGGTGTGCAGCTTCTTGGCGAGGTCGCCGACGCGCGCGAAGAGCGCGGCCTCGACGAAGGCGTGCACGTCCTCCGCCGTCGACGACGCCAGCGGCGAAGGATCGCGGTCGAGTTCGGCGCCGATCGCCTCGAGCGCGCCGACGATGCCCTTGGCCTCCTCGGCCGTCAGCACGCCGGCGCCGTGCAGAGCGCCCGCCCACGCGATGCTGCCCACGACATCCTCGGCCCACAGCCGCCGGTCGAACGGCAGGCTGCGGTTGAAGGTCTCGAAGCGCGGGTCCTGCTCGCCCGCGAAGCGCCCGCCCCAGAGCTTGGCGCCCTGCGATTCGGGCTTGGCGCCCTGATCTCCGGGCTTCGCGCCCTGTCCGCCCGCGACCTGCGTCACGAGCGGGACTTCCCGGCGACCAGCGCCTTCGCGACGACCTTGGCGGGCTTCTTCGCGCTCGGCTTGGCGGCCTTCTTCTCCGCGCCGCGGCGCACCGTCGCCGCGACCATGCCCGGCAGGCCGTAGAGCTTGACGAAGCCCTTGCTGTCGGCGTGGCTGAAGCTCGCCGAGTGGCCGAAGGTGGCGAGGTCCTCGCTGTAGAGCGACCAGGGGCTCGTGGCGGCGACGGCGGTCGCCGAGCCCTTGTAGAGCTTGACCTGCACCGAGCCGGAGACCGTCTCGCAGGCCTTGGCGTAGAACACGTCCATGGCCTCCCGCAGCGGCGCGAACCAGCGGCCCGTGTAGACGAGGTCGGCGTACTCGGGCATCAGCTTCTCGCACATGCGCGCCGTGTCGCGGTCCATCGTCAAGGACCGCAGGGTCTTCAGCCCTTCGAGGATGATCGTGCCGCCCGGGGTCTCGTAGACGCCGCGCGACTTCATGCCCACGAGGCGGTTCTCGGTGATGTCGACGCGGCCCACCCCGTGGCGGCCGCCGATCTCGTTGAGGTGCGCGACCAGCGCCTCCGGCGCCATCTTCTTGCCGTCGACCGAGACGGGCGCGCCCTTCTCGTAGCCGATGGTGACGATCCGCGGCTGGTCGGGGGCCTTTTCCGGCGACACGGTCAGCATCCACACGTCGTCCGGCGGCATGTTGGCCGGCGACTCGAGCGCGCCGCCCTCGTGGCTGATGTGCCACAAGTTGCGGTCGCGCGAGTAGATCTTCGTGCGCGACGCGGTGATCGGGATCTTCTTCGCCTCGGCGTAGTCGATCGCGTCCTCGCGCGAGCGGATGTTCCACTCGCGCCACGGCGCCTCGATCTTCAGGTCCGGCGCGAGCGCCATGTATGTCAGCTCGAAGCGCACCTGGTCGTTGCCCTTGCCGGTGCAGCCGTGGGCCACGTGCGTGGCGCCGATCTCGCGCGCGTAGTCGACCTGCGCCTTGGCCAGGATCGGGCGCGCCATCGATGTGCCGAGCAGGTAGCGGCCCTCGTAGACCGTCATCGCGCGCAGGCACGGCCACACGTAGTCGACCAGGAACTCGCGCCGCAGGTCGACGATCTTGCAGCTCTTCGCGCCGGTCTTCTTCGCCTTCTCGGCGAGCCCTTCCAGTTCCTCGCCGCCCTGTCCCACGTCGCCGCAGACGGCGTGGACTTCGAGGCCTTTGTTCTCGATGAGCCAGGGGATGATGATGGAGGTGTCTAGGCCGCCGGAATAGGCGAGGACGACTTTGTTCTTGGCCATGATGGTTGGTCGGGATCCAGCTTGGGTGTCTTGCGTGAGGGGAGGATGAAGGAACGCGGCCGCGCTCAGTCCTGCGTCGGCATGCCGTAGGCGGCCCACTCCTCGCGGGCCGGACCGAAGACGCCGGGCACCTTGAGCCCGGCCTGGCGCATCAGCACGGTCATCTGCCCGCGGTGGTGCGACTCGTGGTACATGAGGCCGGAGAGCACGAGGCGCCGCGGCCATTCCTGTCCGTACATGGGGATCGTCCCGGCCAGGTCGGCGTCGGCCCAGGCGGCCTGCACCGCGGGCGCGACCTGCGCGCTCGCCTTGTCGTACGCCGCGACGATCGCAGCCGCGCTGGCGGGCGCCGGTTCGTCCGCCGCGGGGCCCGCGATGTGGATGCCGGCCATGCCGAGCATCTCGGGCAGCGTCTGCGCGAGGTGCCAGGCGATGCGGCCGAGCGTGCGGCCGCCGTGCGCGTCGACGCGCGTCGCCAGCGAGGCGTCGTCGAGCGCGGAGAGCAGCTTGAGCGTCTCCGAACGGTGGTGCGCCCAGTCGAGCGCGAACTCCTGCAGTCCGGCCATGTCAGCCCTTCGCTCCCATGAGCAGCACGAGGATGGCCTTCTGGATGTGCAGCCGGTTCTCGGCGATGTCGAAGACGATCGAGTTCGGGCCGTCGATCACCGGGGAGGTCACTTCCTGGCCGCGGTGCGCGGGCAGGCAGTGCATGAACGCGCAGTCGGGCTTGGCGAGCGCCATCATCTCCTCGTCGACGCGGTACTGCTCGAAGATCGAGGCGCGCTCCTCGGTCTCGTCCTCCTGGCCCATGCTCGCCCACACGTCCGTGTAGACCGCGTCCGCGCCGCGCACCGCCTCCTCGGGGTCGTTGACGATCTCGACGTCCGACCCGGACTCGCGCGCCATGATCATCGCCTCGCTGACGACGCGCGCGTTGGGCTCGTAGCCCTCGGGCGAGCACACGACGATGTGCGCGCCCATCAGCGCGCAGACGTGCATCAGCGAGTGGCAGGTGTTGTTGCCGTCGCCGACGTACACCACCCGACGGCCCTTCACGGAGCCGAAGCGCTCGTGCAGCGTGAACAGGTCCGACAGCGCCTGGCAGGGATGCAGGTAGTCGGTCAGGCCGTTGATCACGGGGATGCCGCAGTTGGCCGCGAGCTCCTCGACGGCGCGGTGCTTGTAGGTGCGCGCGACGATGCCGTGCACCCAGCGCTCGAGGTTCCTCGCCATGTCCTTGACCGCCTCGCGCTGGCCGAGGCGCGCGTCGCGGTGGTCCATGAACACGGCGCTGCCGCCGAGGTCCTGCATGCCCACGTCGAAGGTGAAGCGCGTGCGCAGCGAGTCCTTCTCGAAGATCATGGCGAGGCGCTTGCCCTTGAGCAGCGCGTTGTGCTGCTCGCGGTTCTTCTTCAACTCCGCCGCGGTGGCGAAGATGGTCTCCACGTCGCCGGGGCCGAGTTGCTGGATGGTGAGCAGGTCCTTCTTGGCGAGGCGGCCGAAGGCTTGCGGGGGACGGGCGGGGGTCAGGATGACGGGCATCGTTGTCTGTCTCTCGATCTGCGGACGACGCGGCGGGAACGAAGCGGCGCCCGACCGGGGTTCCCGCCGCGCTCCGATCCTCCGCGAGGATCTCCGGACGCGTGCGACTCCCGGGGGCGTGGGCGGATCAGGCGGCCAAGGTCTCCGAGAGGCTCTTGGCGAAGATGTCCAGCGCCTTGGACACGTCGTCCTCGGTGACGACGAAGGGCGGCAGCAGGCGGATCGTGTCGCCGCCGGTGCGGTTGGCCAGCAGGCCGTTCTCGTGGAGGGCCTTCTGCAGCTCCTCGGCGCCGCGCGAGAGGCGCACGCCCTGGATCAGGCCGCGGCCGCGCAGCTCCACGATCTCCGCGTGGCGCGCCTGCAGCGCCTCGAGTCCGCGCCGCAGCTGCGAGCCGCGCTCCTCGACGGCGCGCATCAAGCCGCGCTCCTCCAACTCTTCGAGGAACACCAGCGCCGCGCGCAGCGCCAGCGGGCCGCCGCCGAAGGTGGTGCCGTGGTCGCCCGGCTGCAGCGTGTCGACGAAGGGCTCGGCGACGGCGCACACGCCCATCGGCAGGCCGCCGGCGATCGGCTTGGCGAGCGTCGCCACGTCGGGCAGCACGCCGGCCTGCGCGCCCGCGAGGAAGGTGCCGGTGCGGCCGCAACCGGCCTGCACCTCGTCGTGCACGAGCACGGTGCCGGTCCGCGTGCAAAGTTCGCGCGCGGCGCGCAGGTAGTCGTGCGACAGGTCGCGCACCCCGGCCTCGCCTTGGATCGGCTCCATGATGAAGGCCGCGGGGCGGATCGTCTCCAGCGCCTGTTCCAGCGCGGTCGCGTCGTTGGGCGCGACCCACGCGCAGCACGGCACCAGCGGCTCGAACGCCTCGCGGTACTTCTTCGAGTGCGTCACCGACAAGGCGCCCATCGTGCGGCCGTGGAAGCCGCCTTCGAGGGCGAGGAAGTTCGTGCGCTCAGGCCGGCCTTGCAGGCGCTGCCACTTGCGCGACAGCTTCAGCGCGCATTCGTTGGCCTCGGCGCCGCTGTTGGCGAAGAACATGGCCTCGAGTCCGGTCAAGCGCGCCAGGCGCGTCGCCACCTCCTCCGTGTACGGATGGCGGTACAGGTTGCTGGTGTGGACCAGCTTGCCGACCTGGTCGCGCAGCGCTTCGACGAGGCGCGGATGCGCGTGGCCCAGGGCCGACACCGCGATGCCGCCGAGGAAGTCGAGGAACACGCGGCCTTCGGCGGTGCGCACATGCGCGCCGCAGCCGTCGACGAAGACTTCCCGGCTGCGTCCGTATGTCTTGACCACGTGCGCGTCGAGCGCGTGCGTCGACGGGGCGGGCTGGACGGCGGATTGGACGGCGGTGGGTAGTGTGCCTTGCATGGTCGCCTTGCCTGTCAAGTATTCAGGACGCGAGGAAGCGCGTGCCGACATCGTCCGCGAGGGCGCGCAGCACGCAGTCGTCCCCGTCGGCGGGGGCGATCTTCACGATGCCGCGCGGATGCGCGTCGAGCGCGGCCAGCGCCGCGTCGACCTTCGGGATCATCCCGCCCGAGACCACGCCCGAGGCCTTGAGCTCGGCGCAGCGCGCGCGCGTCAGCGAAGCGCAGCGCGTCTTCGATGCGTCGAGCACGCCGGGCACGTCCGTCAGGAACAGGAGCGCGTCGCAGCGGAACGCCGCGGCCAGCGGACCGGCGGCCAGGTCGGCGTTGACGTTGTACGAATGGTCGTGCGGCCCCGCCGCGCCGGCGGCGAGCGGCGCCGAAGTGGCGATGGTCGGCGTGAAGCCCTGCTCCAGCAAGGCGAAGGTCAGCGCGGGATCGACCTTGGCGATCGTCCCCACGTAGCCGATGTCCGTTCCCGCGGGCTCGTGCTTGGCGACATGGAAGCTCTGCGCGTCCGCGCCGGCGTACCCGACCGCGCGCACTCCGGCGGCGCACAGGTCGTGCACCAGCGCCTTGTTGACGAGACCCGCCAGCACCATCAGCACCACGTCGGCCGTCTCCGCGTCGGTGACGCGCAGGCCCTGGTGCTGGCGCTCGGGGATGCCGAGGCGCTTGCCCAGTTCGCGGATCTGGTTGCCGCCGCCGTGCACGACCACGACTTCGTGGCCCGCGTCGATGGCGCGCCGCACCGCGCGCGCCATCCGCGCGCGGCGCTCGGGCACTTCGAGCTGCGCTCCGCCGATCTTGGCGAGGATCCTCACGCGAGGCCCTCCGTCTCGCCGAGGCCGAGCATCAGGTTCATGTTCTGCAGCGCCTGTCCCGACGCGCCCTTGAGCAGGTTGTCGATGGCGCCGACGACGACCACCGTCGAACCGTTCTGCTCGAGCGCGATGTGGCACTCGTTGGTGCGCTGCACGCGGTCGAGCTCGGGGACGCCGCGCGGATATACCTTGACGAAGCGCTCGTGCGCGTACGCCTCGACGAGCGCCGCGCGCAGGTCCTTGACCGTCGCGCCCGCGGCCGGCTTCAAGTAGATCGTCGAGAGGATGCCGCGGAACACCGGCAGCAGGTGCGGCACGAACACGAGGTCCTCGGCGCCGCTTTGCGACTTGATCTCCGCGCCGTGGCGGTGGAACGCCACGCCGTAGGCGAGGAAGTTCTCGTGCGACGCGCCGAAATGCGTGCGCGCCGAAGGCTTCTTGCCCGCGCCGGAGACGCCGCTCTTGCTGTCGCACACGATCGTGCCGGGCGCGACCAATCCGCGCTCGAGGAGCGGCAGCAAGGGCAGCAGGATCGAGGTCGGGTAGCAGCCCGGGTTGGCCACGAGGCGCGCGCCGCGCACGGCTTCGCGCGCGCGCTCCGTCAGGCCGTAGACAGCTTCGGCGAGCAGCTCGGGAGCCGGATGAGCGTGGTCGTAGGTCGCCTGGTAGAGCCGCGCGTCGCGGAAGCGGAAGTCGGCCGACAGGTCGACCACCTTCAGCCCGCGCTGCAGGCACTCCTTCGCGAGCTGCGCGCTGGCGAGGTGCGGCGTGCACAGGAACACCGCCTCCACGCCGTCGAGGCGCTCCCACTCGAAGCGCCCGACGGGCGCGTCGCACGGCAGTTCCGGCGCTTCGGGCTCTTCGCCGATGCGCGACGACAAGAACGCCGACAGCTCGAGCGACGGGTGGTTCGCCAGCAGCCTGTGCAGCTCGCGTCCGGTGTAGCCCGAAGCGCCCAGCACGGCGACCTTCTTCTTCGCGACGACCTTCATCGGCGCTGCTTCTCCTTCAGGTCCAGCAGGCGCTTGGCGAGCACCTTGGCTTCCGACGCGCCGGCGGTGGCGACGAACACGGTGTCGTCGCCTGCGATGGTGCCCAGCACATCGGCGAGTCCGACGCGGTCGAGCGCCACGGCGAAGGGGGTGGCCGCGCCGACCGGGGTCTTCAGCACGACGAGGTTGCCCGCGACCACCGCGGATTGGAGGTAGCTCTGCACGGCGCCGTACAGCGCCAGTCCCGCGTCGTCCGCCGCCAAGGCGCCTTCGCGCGGCAGTTGGTAGCCATCGGGGCCCTTCAAGAGGCCCATGTCGCGCAGGTCGCGCGAAAGCGTCGCCTGGTTGCAGTGGATCCCATGCCCGGCGAGGTGCTCGGCGAGCTCGCTCTGGCTCTTGATGCGGCGTTCGCGCACCAAATCGAGGATGCGCGCGCGGCGCTCGTCGCGCCCGGCGTCGCGCGCGCGGTCCGGGACCGGCGGCAGCGCGTCTTCCAGGGGGGATTGGGACATGGGGGCGGTGGGGGCTTGCGCGCCAAGTCCGGGGGTGGCCTTGGAGTCTTTATGCGCAAGAGGCGCATGAATATGCCGCAGGATTGAAGAAATTCAAGGGAAATCCTCGGAATTGGGCAATTCTATGCGCGGCGGGGACGCCGAGGCCGGGCCGGTGGCGGCGGTGCTTTCGCACGCCATGCGGAAAGCGCAGAGTGTCGCGCTCGCACCTCGCCTTCCGTCCTCCGCGAGGAGGGCCCAGCGATCCCCCCGCGCATGGCCGAACTGCTCACAACCGACAACCTGATCGCCCTGTTGACGCTCTCGGCACTCGAGATCGTGCTGGGCATCGACAACGTCATCTTCATCTCGATCCTCGTGGGCAAGTTGCCCGCCGAGTTGCGCGAGAAGGCGCGTCGCATCGGGCTCTTCCTGGCGATGTTCATGCGCGTCGCCCTGCTGCTCGGCATCTCGTGGGTGATGAAGTTGACGACGCCGCTCTTCGCGGTGCTCGAGCGCGAGTTCACCGGCAAGGACCTGATCCTCGTCGGTGGCGGCTTGTTCCTGATCGCCAAGGCGACCTGGGAGATCCACGACAAGCTCGAGGGCGGTGCGCACGAAGCGTCCGGCAAGGCGCGCCAGATCGCGAGCTTCGGCGCCATCATCGGGCAGATCCTCGTGCTCGACCTGGTGTTCTCGCTCGACTCGGTCATCACCGCCGTCGGCATGGTCTCGCACGTGTCGATCATGATCGTGGCGGTCGTGGCGGCGGTGGTCGTGATGCTCGTCTTCGCGCGCTCGATCGGCGAGTTCGTCGAGCGGCACCCGACGATCAAGATGCTCGCCTTGAGCTTCCTGATCATGATCGGCGTCATGCTGGTGGCCGAGGGCTTCGGCCAGCACATCGAGAAGGGCTACATCTACTTCGCCATGGCCTTCTCGCTGCTGGTCGAACTGCTGAACATGCGCCTGCGCCGCGTGCACAAGCCCGTCGAACTGCACCACTCGAAGCTCGAAGGCGGCGGGGGGAGCTGACGCATGGACGGCATGCTCGCGCTCGTGGTGTCCCACACGCACTGGGACCGCGCCTGGTACCTGCCCTTCGAGGGCTACCGGCACGCCCTCGTGCGCACCGTCGACGAGGTGCTCGACCTGCTCGAGGGCGATCCGTCCTTCGCCGCGTTCGCGCTCGACGGGCAGACGGCCCTGCTGGAGGACTACCTGCGCGTGCGTCCCGCGGCGCGCGAGCGCATCGAACGCCTGGCGCGCGCCGGCCGGCTCTCGTTCGGTCCGTGCTACGTGCTGCCGGACGAGTTCCTCGTCTCGCCCGAGGCGCTGGTGCGCAACCTGCGTCGCGGCATGGACCAGTCGCGCGAGCTCGGCTGCGATCCCAAGGACGGCTGGATGCCCGACTCCTTCGGGCACGTCGGCCAGATGCCGCAGATCCTGGCGCGCTTCGGCTTGAGGAGCTTCGTCTTCATGCGCGGCGTCCCGCGCGACTTGTGGGAGCGCGCGGGCACCGAGTTCCAATGGGAGTCGCCCGACGGCTCGCGCGTGCTGGGCGTGTACTTGAGGAACGGCTACGACGCCATCTGCGCGCTCGGCCATCCCGAGCGCTTCGGCCAGTTCCGCGGTCGCCGTCCGGATCCCGAGGCCGCCCTCGAGCTGGCGCGCGCCGTGCTGGCGGCGCAAGGCGACAAGGCCCGCGGAGCGCTGCTCCTGCCGAACGGGGCGGACCACATGCCGCCGCAACCCGAGCTGCCGGGCTTGCTCGAGGAACTGCGCGCCAAGCTCGAGGGCGTGGTCGTGCGCCACGTGGGCGTGGAAGCGGCCATCGACGCGCTGGTCGCGCGCGGCGCGCCCCGCGAAGCGCACCGCGGCGAGCTGCTCGGCAACGCGCACCACCCGATCCTCTCGAGCGTGTGGAGCAGCCGCATCGACCTGAAGATCGAGAACCACCGCGTCGAGTCGCTGCTCGAGCGCCACGCCGAACCGCTGGTGGCGCGCCTCGGACGCGCCGGCGAGAGGCACCTCGCGCTGCTCGACGAGGCCTGGCGCCTCGTCCTGCTCGGCCATCCGCACGACGACATCTGCGGCTGCGGCGTCGACTCGATCCACGAGGCGGGTCGCGAGCGCCTGCGCGAGGCGCGCACGACCGTCGAGTGCATCGTCGCCGACGCGCTGCGCGAGCTGTCCTTGGGCGCGGGACTCGCGCCGCGCAAGGACGTGGTCGTGCTGGCGGTCCACAACCCGCATCTCGAGGCCGTCGACGAGGTCGTCGAGTGCGAGGTGCACTGGCCGCGGCCGCTGTCCTTCGACGAGCTTTCGCGCCTCTCGCTCGTCGGCCCGGACGGCAAGCCCGTGCGCGTGGCGATCGAGCTGCTGCAGACGGAGGAGGAGGAGTCGGTCATGGTGCCGCGCCACCTCGACTACCGCACCGGCACGCTGCTCCTGGCGCGCTTCCCGGCCGCGCTGGCCTCCACCGGCCTCGCGTACTACGAGTTGTCGCTCGGCGGCGGACCGCAGGCCGCGAGCGAGACGATCGACGGCCGCGGCATCGAGAACAACTGGCTCAAGGTCGACGCGCGCCGCAACGGCTCGCTGGCGGTGCTCGACAAGCGCACCGGCCGCGTGTGGGACGAGCTGCTGCTGTTCGAGTCGACGCCGGACGACGGCGACCTCTACAGCTTCAGCCTGCCGCCGGACGCCGCGCCCGAGACGACGCGCGGCCAGAACGGCGCGAGGATCGAGTGCTGGCGCGACGACTGGGGCAGCCACATGCTCGTCGAGCTCGAGTGGTCGCCGCGGTGGGTGGGGGACGCCTTCGGAGGCGAGGCGCCGATCAACCTCGAGGCGCAGATCACGCTGCGCGACGACCTCGACGAACTGCGCGTGCGCCTCGTCGTGGCGAGCGCCATCCCCGACCATCGCCTGCGCGTCCTCTTGCCGTGCGGCTCGGGCGTGGTGGAGACCGAGGCCGGCTCGTGCTTCGAGTTCGTGCGCCGTCCGCGCATGGTCCCCGCCACCGCGGCCGAGACGGCGGAGCTGCGCAAGGGCTATCCCGGCGAGTCCGAGTATCCGACGCGCTTCTGCCGCGACCTCGTGGTGGCGGGCGACGCGCAAGGCTCGGTCGCGGTGGCGACGCGCGGCTTGTTCGAGCACGAGCTGGTCGACATGGGCGGCCGCGACGGCCACCAGAAGAGCTTCCTCGCGCTGACGCTGCAGCGCGTCGTCGGACGCCTCTCGCGCGAAGGCGGCTCGATCCGCCGCTGCGGCGCCGGCCCGGCGGCCCAGACGCCGCTCGCGCAGGAAGTGCCGCTCGGCACGGAGCTGTCGTTCAGCTGGCGACCCGCTCGGGCCGGTGCGCGCGCGCACGAACTCGCGCCGCGCGCCTTCCTCCACGCGCATCCGCCGCTCGCCCTGCAGGTCGAGCGCGGCCGGCACGAGCGCGCGTCGGCGCGCGTCGGGCCGCTCGCGAGCGCGCACGTCGCCTGCGGCGCGCCGGAGCTGTCGCTCTCGGCCATCCAGCCGCGCGCCGACGGGGCCGTGTGCCTGCGCGTGTGGAACCGTTCGGGCGCGCGCGTCGAGGCCGACCTGATGGTCGAGCCGCACCTCCATCCGGAAGCCGACGCGGCGGTCGGCGGCTGGAGCTCGGCCGAGCGGGTGGACTTGATGGACCGCGTGCTGGAGTCGCTGCCCCTGTCGGGCGCGCGCACGCGCCTTTCGGTCGGGCCGCACGCCATCGAGACCATCATCCTGCGCCGCAAGCAATCCTGGACGGCGGCGTCCGCCTCCGCCTCGAGCACGACACCATGATCACCGGAACCTTCCTCGACGAGATCAGCCACGACATCCCCTCGGCCAACTGGGGACGCGACGAATGGGCGCGCGACTTCGCGCAGATGCGCGCCGACGGGATCGACACCGTGATCCTGATCCGCGCCGGATACAAGGACCGCGCCACCTTCGACTCCAAGGTGCTGCGCTCGCTGCACTCGCACCTGCTGGTCGAGGAGGACCTCGTCGCCCTGTACCTCGAGCTCGCCGAGCAGCACGGCATGGACCTGTGGTTCGGCACCTACGATTCGGGCAAGTACTGGCACTCGGGCCGGCACATGGAGGAGGCGGACTTGAACATCGCCTTCTGCGACGAGGTCTGGCAGCGCCATGGCCGCTCCGGCGCCTTCCGCGGCTGGTACGTGTGCCACGAGATCGACGCCTTCGATCCGGGCGTGATGCAGGTCTACCAGAAGCTCGCCGGCCACCTGAAGCGCACCACCGGCCTGCCGATCCTGATCTCGCCCTACTTCCGCGGCGCCAAGCAGTTCGACAAGACGCTGACGCTCGAGCAGCACGCCGAGGAGTGGAAGCAGGTCTTCCAGAGGATCCGCGGCTACGTCGACGTGGTCGCCTTCCAGGACGGCAACGTGGAGTTCGGCGACCTGCCGCGCTTCCTCGCCATCAACTCCCTGCTCGCCAAGGAGCATGGCGTTCAGAGCTGGTCGAACATCGAGACCTTCGACCGCGACGTGCACATCAAGTTCCCGCCCATCGCGTGGCCCAAGCTGCGGCACAAGATCCAGTGCGCCCTCGACGCCAAGGTCGACAAGTTGATCACCTTCGAGTACTCGCACTTCCTCTCGCCCAACTCGATGTTCCCGAGCGCCCACACGCTGCACAAGCGCTGGCGCGAGTGGATGGCCCGCAGCCGCTGAACCCGACCCGCCCGCCGCACCACCATGCCCTTCGCCGACGCCAACCTCCGCACCCGCATCGACGGCCGCCGCGCGCGCCTCGAGGACGAACTGACCGGTTCCGTCATCCCCTTCTGGATGAAGCACGCGCCCGACCGCGAGCACGGCGGGTGGTTCGACTGCCTCGACCGCGACGGGACCGTGTGGGACACGCGCAAGCACATCTGGCTGCAAGGCCGCGCCGTGTGGATGCTCTCCAAGCTGCACGCCGAGCTGGAGCCGCGGCCCGAGTTCCTCGCCCAGGCGAAGAGCGGCGCGCAGTTCCTGCGCGAGCATTGCCGCAGGCCGGACCGGCGCGTGTGGTTCTGCACCACGCGCGACGGACGCCCGGTGCAGCTGCAGCGCAAGATCTTCAGCGAGTGCTTCTACGTGATGGCCATGGCCCAGTACGCGCGCGTCTCGGGCGAGGCGTGGGCCGCCAAGGAGGCGCGCGAGGTCTTCGGCTGGATCCTCGAGGCGATCGCCGACCCGCGGCTCGCGGGGCGGGCGCGCGAGGCCGGCGAGCCAGCGACGCGTTCGCTGGCCGTGCCGATGATCGTGCTGAACCTGATCCAGGAGCTCGACGGCGGATTCCACGGCGAGCACGCCGCCGACGCGCGGCGTTGCGCGGCCGACGCGCGCCAGTTCCTGCGTCGCGACCGCAAGGTGGTGCTCGAGACGATCGCCGCCGACGGCTCGGACCTGGACTCCCCGGAGGGCCGGCTGCTGAATCCGGGCCACGCCATCGAGATGGGCTGGTTCCTGCTCGACCATGCGCGCGCCACGGGCGACGAGGCCTGCGCCAAGGACGCGCTGGACGCCATCGAATGGTCGCTGGAGCGCGGCTGGGACCCGGTGCACGGCGGCTTGTACTACTTCCTCGACGAGCACGGCCGCTCGCCGGCCCAGCTTGAGTGGCCGATGAAGCTGTGGTGGCCGCATTGCGAGGCGCTGGTCGCCTGCGCCAAGGCCTTCGAGCACACGCGCGATCGCGCCTGGTTCGAGCGCTGGGTGCGCGTGGCCGACTGGACCTTCGCGCGCTTCCCCGATGCCGCCCATGGCGAGTGGTTCGGCTACCTCGACCGCCAGGGCGCGGTGTCGCAGCGCTTCAAGGGCGGGCCCTACAAGGGCTTCTTCCACGTGCCGCGCGCGCTGCTCTACACGGCCCGGGCGCTCAAGGGAGCCTTGGAACCCAGGTCGCAGGCGCCGGCCGCGGCTGTCAAGAATTCTTGACGCGGTCCGGCGCGGCCCCCGCGGTCCTGCGCCCGCTCCTCACGGAGTCCAGGAGATCGACAAGCCGTTGCTCAGGTTGAAGGTCGAGGGGCCGCAGAAGGCCGCCGAGTTGCGGTACCAGACCTGGTAGTGGCGCGTCGCGCCCGCCGGCACGGCGCCGCGCACCGACACGGCGGGGTCGCCCGCCCCCGGCCATTGCGAGCCGCCGGCCGCGTTGACCTTGGTGCCCAGCCGGATGACGGAGCCCGCGGCGCAGCGCTTGCCGTCGCCGAACACCGTGCCCGCCGCGTCCTGCGTCGTGCCTTGGAAGTACAGCGCGGACGAGTTGGGCATGCCCGCGCCAGAGAGGCGCAGCGTGTCGCCGGCGATGCTCGCGACGCCCGTGGCGCGCAGCGTGGCGCCTTGCGCGAGCGAATTCAGGCAACCCGCGCCCGAGCCCGCCGGCGCGTGGTTGGCGCATGGACAAGCGGTGCCGGTCCCGTCGCCCGCGCAATACGCGACACCGGTGCCGCAGGCGCCCGAATGCAGGCACAGCGCCCACTCGGGGTGGTCGATGAACGGATTGCGGTTCCCCTGATGTTGGAACACCACGTTGTTGTGGTTGCGCTCGAAGGCGTCGGGCGGGTCTTGCTGGTGCCATTGCAGCAGCGTCGACAAGAGGCCCATGTACGCCACGCTGGCGTTGCCACCGGTGGTCTGGATCAGCGCCGCGTTGTCCGTGACGCGCAGGTCGGGTTCGGCGGCGCCCGTGCCGCCATGCGATCCGCCTTCGTAGCGCAGGTCGGCGTACAGGATGGAGCGCGCCACGTCGCCCCGCCGGCCGATCCAGGTCTCCCAGGTGCCCGTCGAACCCGCGCCGGAGGCCCAGTTCGAGTTGCCGATGTAGGTGCCCGAGCCGCCGCCCTGGCCGTTGTTGGCCGTTGTCGGAAATTCTTGACAGGAGGCCGAGCAGGTCCGGTAGGGCATGTTGCCGCGCGCCGAGTTGTAGTCGATGCGGCACAGCCACAGCATGTGGCAGTCGGTGTAGGCCGAGTTGTCCGTGCCGTCCTGCGGGAAGCCGTAGCTGTTGGGCCAGGTGTGCTCGCGGTCGTAGTTCTGGTTGCCGCCGCCGCTCTTCTGGTAGCTGGCGTTGCTGTACACGTCGAGGATGCGCGTGCTGTTCGCCGGATCCTGGCAGGCGAGCTCCAGCACATCCCAGGTGTCCGTGGTCGAGGCGGTGTATGGCAGGCGCAGGTGGTCGTCGATCACCGCGTGCAAGCTGGCGCGCAGGGCCGCCGGGCTGCTCGCGTCGACGGAGGCGTAGTAGCCGGCGGGGGCTTGCGCCAAGGTCGTGGCGGCGAGGGCGAAGGTGCCGATGACGCGCGCGGCCAAGGGCCGCGCGACGAGGCTTGCGTGTAGGCGTCGCATCGAGGTTGGTGGGGGTGCGGATGCGGGCGACCATCAACCCTACCCCCTTCCACGCCATGACGGGGCGACGAAGGCCGGAGTTCCGCGCGGTTTCCCCGCGGAGTCCAGAGCGGGCACGGCACGGCTCGGCCTGGGCGCCGGAGCAACCCGGGTTCGGCGCGGGGCACCCCGCCGCCCCCGCACCCGAACAGGCCGCCATTCCCCGAGGCCTCCCGCGCGCACGTCGAAGAGTCTGGGACCGATTCGGTCGCGCGTGGCCCGTCAGCGACGTGGCCGGCGAAGGCAGTGGTTTCGCGCCGGGCGCGGACCTTCGGAGAGTCCCTTGGCGCCCTCGACGCTCACATGGAATAGATGCTCGTCAAGGCCTCGATTGCGCGTGCTTCGATGGCGTCGAAATAGGCGGCGTCCAGATGGCCGCGCCAATCGAGGATGTCCAGCGCGTTGCGCGCCCGGCGCTCCGCCGTGACGGCCAGCGAGTGCTCGATGGCCCGGTCGTACTCCGGGAACTCGCCCTTGCGGAACAGGAAGACGCGATCGTTCATCATGAACATG
>JBKDQQ010000099.1:0-28736 GCA_046341775.1 Planctomycetia bacterium | reverse complement strand
GGCATCGCCGCCATCGGGCAGAACGCCATCGAGGTCTACGAGGTCGACGTGCGCGTCGACTGACCACCGGCTTGGCCCGCGCAGGCGGGCCACGAGCCGCACCAGCGCGGCGCGCTCGTCCCTTCCGGACGGGCGCGCCGCGTCGCTTGGCACGGGAGAAGCCCGACGGCCGCCCGGCCGCCTTTGCAAAGTCGCCGCGCCCTGGCGCGCCGCGCAGGCGGCTACAGCCGGACGGTAAAGACACCGATCACTCAAGGACCATGGCCGTCCACTCCCCGACTCGCCTCGTCCTTCCGACTTCCATCGTGTTCCTCGGCTGCGCGCTTGGTGCTTGCGGCTCGGGGGACGCGCCGGGCGCGCCCGCGACCCCGGCCAGCGGTCCTTCGCAACTGCAACTGGCGCTCGTCGCCACGCCCGAGCCCGGGCTGCTCGCGGTGGACGCGCGCGTCGTGTCCTTGCGCCTTGTCGGCGCCGACGGGGGGCTGGGAGCGGAACTGCTCGACGCGCCCGTGCACATCGATCTGCAGCGCACCGCGCATGGCGGCGCCTGGCTCGCGTCGCGTTCCGTGCAAAGCGGCGACTACGCGGGGGTGCGCCTGGAACTGGACGGGGTGCAACCGCGCGGCCTCGATGGCGTCGCGCAGCCGATCGACGCCGCGCAAGCCGTCGTCGAGTTGGACTTCCCGACGACGGCGCGTTGGCACGCGGGCGCCGGCAGGCGTTGCATCGCGACCCTCGACTTGGCCGCGGCCCTCTTCGACGGCGGATCCGGCTCGTGGTCGTTCGCGCCCCAAGGCACGGCCTCGGCCGACGGCGCGGTCTACGGTGAACCCTTGCGCGCGTTGCGCGGGACCGTGGTCGGCTTCGACGCCGCGAATGGTTCGCTGCGCGTCCTCGCGCAGGTCGACGAGGACGACAACGCGGCTCTCGGGCGCGTCGACGTCGACGTGGATGCTGCGACCTTGCTGGTGGACGCGGAGAACGAGTCGGTTCCGCGACTCGAGACCTTCGTCGCGGGACTGCAGGCCGGATCTTCCGTGCTCGAGGTGCGCGGCTGCCTCGCGAACGGCCGCCTGGCCGCCGAGCGCATCGAGCTCGTGTCCACCAACGGCGCGCCGCACCACACGCTGGTCAAGCTGGACGGGCTGGTCGCGCAGTGGAACCCCCTCGCGGACGGCTTCGAGTTGCGCGTCGCCTCGGTGCAGCGCGGACGCGCGCTGGTCGCGCCCGCCGGCGAGCTGCCGCAAGCGGTCTCGTTCATGCTCGACGCGTCGACCGAGTTCGCGCTGGTCGACGGCCAGCCCTCGACGCGGGCCGAGTTCGAGGCCCGCTGCGCCGACGGCGCGCGCGTCACCGTGCGTTGCGCAGCGTGGAATCCGGCGGGTCCGCAAGTCGCGACCAAGTTGGAGCTCGACGATCCGCACGACGTGTACGGTGCTTCCATCCTCGACGCCGAGGGGGCGCCGTCGCTGCTGCTGGTGCAGCTCGATCCCTCGGAGGAAGCCGTGGTCGACGGCGCCGCCGACGCGGAAGTCGAGCTCGCCCTCGTCGACGACCAACTCGTGCTCGACCTCGGCCAAGGTGCGCAAGCGACCTTGCCCGCCGCGGACCTCCAGGCCGGACAGCGCCTGTACGTCACCGCCACCTTGCCGGCCAAGGGCTCGTCCCTCGTGGCGACCGCGGAACGCGTGGTCGTCGTCGCGGGCCGTCGCGAAGGCGTGCTCGTCGCCTCCGCCGCGCCCGGCGCGGATGCCGTGCTGCACAGCCTGTCGATGGCGGGCGACCTGCCCTTCGGCGACGCCGTCGACGCGGCGTCGGGGCCCAAGCCGGTGCGATTCGTCGCGGACTGCATCGTGCGCGGCGATCTCGACACGCGCGCGGCCTTGCTCTCCACCATCGGCAACTGGCCCAACCTCCGCGCGCGGGTGCGCGGCGTGGCCTCCGCCGACGGCGCGATCCTCGTGCACGCGGTCGAAGTGGACCTGTGAACGCGTCGGCGCGCGCCTCGCGGCCTCCGCGTCAGGCGAGCTTGGCGAGGACTTCGGCCTCCTGTTCGGCGGACAGTCCGGCGCGCAGCTTCGCGACGCGTTCGGCCGGGAGCGAGCGCCACCACGCCAAGGTGTCGGCGACCGTCGCGTCCAAGGGCCGGAACGCGAGGCCCGCGGCGATGGCGCGCGCGTTCGACCAGGTGTGGAATCCGCGCGAACCGTCGGCGTAGGGGACCCACAACGGGAAGTCGAGGCGCGTGCCGAGGCTCGCCATGGACTCCAGCGGCAACCACCGCGGCGTGGCCGCCGTCGGCCCGCCCGCCGCGCGGCAGGATTCGACCATCTCGCCGAAGGTCAGGCGTCCCGCCGGCCCGCAGGCGTTGAAGGTGCCGGAGATGCCGCCTTCGCCGAGCCGCAGCATGAACGCGGCGAGGTCGCGCACGTCGATGACCTGCAGCGGATCGCCCGGCGAGCCGGGCACGAGGGCCACGCCGCCCTTCGAGAAGCGCACCGGCCAATAGGTGAAGCGGTCCGTGGGATCGCCCGGGCCCACGATGAAGCCCGGGCGCACGATGGTCGCGTCGGGACCGAAGGCGTCCTTGGCCGCCTCCTCGCAGGCGGCCTTGAGCGGTCCGTAGCGCTCGAACTGCGCCCCGAAGTCCTCGGCGGCCGGATCGTCCAGCACGCCGCAGGCGGCCGTCTCGTCGGCGCCCTCGACCTCGTTGGACGCGTAGCAGGAGATCGACGAGACGAAGATGTAGCGCTTGGTCCCGTTGGCGCGCAGCAGTTCGGCGGATGCGGCGACATGGCGCGGGAAGTAGCCCGAATCGTCGAACACCAGGTCGAAGCCGCGCCCCTCGAGCGACTTGATCCCGTCGCCCTTCGACGGATCGCGGTCGCCGCGCAGCTTCTCCAGCTCGGGGAACAGCCCCGGATTCGTGCGGCCGCGGTTGAACAACACGATCTCGTGCCCGCGCGGCCGCGCCGCCTCCACCAGCGCCGGTCCCAAGAACCCCGTGCCGCCGAGGATCAGGATGCGCAGGCGCCGCGGGGCGGCATTGTCAAAAACACTTGACGCATCCTCCGAGGCGCCGCGCGAGGCGCAGGAGGGCAGGGCGGCGGCCAGCGCGCAGGACGCGGCGGTGGCGAGTACTTGGCGGCGGTCGGGCGTGGTCATGCCGCCCATGATGCCGTCCGCGGTCGCCGGGCGCAGTGTCCGCGCCTAGGCCGGACGCAAGACTTGCAGGATGGCGGCCGCCCACGCTTCGCCGTGCGCGACGAGGCCGGCGCGCGAGAAGTGGATGCCGTCGACCCGGTGGCGCAGCGGGCCGAGCAGCGCATCGGTGTCGGGTCCGGCGTGGAGTCCCGCGCGCGAGGCGAGCTCGATCTGCGCCGCCCGCACGCCGGCGAGCACGTCGGCGGCGCGGCCCGGCACGAAGGTGGCCCGCGCGATCCACCATGGCGTCGCGCGGCCCGCGGCGTGGGCGACTTCGGCGCGCAGGCGTTCGAAGAGCCGCGCGTACTCGTCGCGGTCCATGCCGAGGTCGGCGTCGGCCTCGCCTTGGTGCCACAGGACCCCGCGCACGCGCCCCAGGGTCCGCAGGCGGTCGACGAGCGCGTCCTGCAGCCGCAGGCGACGCCCGTCGCGTTCGTGCCGGCCCGCGCCTTGCCAGGCGCGGATCGAGCTGCCTCCGTGGCCGCAGGAGGCGAACCCGATGCCGCAGTCCAGCTCGCGCGCGAGGATGGCGCCCGCCACGGGCCAGGGACTGCCGCCGCGCGAGTCGTCCTGCACGCCTTCCAGCGGATCGTCGGCGGCGTGCCAGGCGCGGCCGTCGAAGGCGCGCACGCGCTCGTCGCCGGAGGAGAGCCGCTCCTCGCCCCAGTTGGCCGAGTTGCTCTGCCCGGCGACCACGAACACCTCGCCCGCCAGCACGCGCGCGACGGCGAGCTGCGCGTCCCCGCGCAGGATGCGCACCTCGCGCCAGCCGCCGCCGGGCACGAGGGCCTCGACGAAGTCCCGCCCGCGAGCCGCGACGTGCGCGTTGCCACCATCGACCAGCACGCGCGAGCCCTCCGGCGGCCGCAGGCGCAACCGGGCGTGGCCGTCCTCGTCGCGCTGGAGCACGGCGCCGTCGAGGGGCGGCGCCGCGAAGGACGCGTCGGACGAACTGACTTCCGAGGCCATGGGCGCATACCATGCCGACCGCGCGCGGCTTCGGCAACGCGTCCGAGCACCATGGAACAGCGACCCGGCGACCGGCTGCCCAGGATCCCGCGCGACGCGCGCGACGACCATTCGCGCGAGGCCGTGGCGGAGCGTCAAGCATACTGGACACGCGCCGGCGGAGCCGCGCCGCGCCACGTGGCCGGGGCGCCCGTCGACCCCGGCGCCGCGCGCGGCAAGATCGAGAACCTGGTCGGATGGGCGCAGGTGCCGCTGGGGCTCGCCGGGCCGCTGCGCCTGCGCGGCGCGGAGGGCGACTACGAGGTCTGCGTGCCCTTGGCGACCACGGAAGGCGCCTTGGTGGCCTCCGTCTCGCGCGGCATGCGGTTGTGCGCCGCAGGCGGCGGCGCGCGGGCGCGCGTGCTGGCCTCGCGCCTGACGCAGAGCCCCATGCTGGTCTACGCCGACGCGGAGTCGGCCTGGCGCGCCGCGCAGCTCGTGCCCGCGCGGTTCGCGGCGTGGCGCGACATGGTGGCCGGCACGACGCGGCATGGGGCGCTGCTCGATGCGCGCGCGGAGCTGTCCGGCCGGCGCCTCGTGCTCGTCCTCGGGTTCGCCACCGGCGACGCGCTGGGCGTCAGCATGGCGGCGCGCGCCGCCGACCTCGTCAGCGCGGACCTCGCCGCGTCGACGCGGCCCTTGGAGCGCCATGTGCACGGCGAGGATGTCGAGAAGCGCGCGAACGCGCGCGCGCGGCTCGAGGGGCGCGGACGCAGCGCGGTGGCCGAGGTCGTCGTGCCGCGCGCGGAACTGGCGGCCATCGCGCGCGCCACTCCCGAGGCGCTGGTCTCGTTGCTGCGCAGCTACAGCGTGGGCTTCGAGCGCCTGGGCACTCACAACCAACTGGTGCAGGCGGCCAACACGCTGGCCGCGCTGTACCTGGCCACCGGCCAGGATGTGGCCTACGTGGGGGAGGGCGCGGTAGGCAGCCTCGACTTCGCCGTCACGTCGGAGGGCGACCTGCACGCGAGCGTCCACCTGCCATGCCTGCACCTGGGGACCGTGGGGGGCGGCACGGGACAGGGCACCGCGCGCGAGTGCCTCGAGCTCCTGGGCTGCTTCGGAGACGGCAAGGCCACGCGCCTGGCCGAGATCGCGACCGCCACCGTGCTCGCGGGCGACCTGTCGTTGATGGCTTCCTTCGTGGCCGGCGAGTTCGTGGCCGCGCACGAGCGCCTGGGGCGCAACAGGCCGACCTGAGGGCCCTTGCCGAGGGGGTCGGGAGGTCGCCCGCTTGACCCTTGGCCGATGGTCGCTACCCTATTCGCCCTCAACTCCGATCATGCATCGGCTCGCGGTCCATCCGCGGGAAGCCCACTCCACCGGCAGGCGCCGTGCATGCGACGCCCGCCACGACACAGACCCGAACCACCATGGCAGGCGTCATTCGCAAGGAATCCCCGCGCCCCTTCAGCGGCAAGCGCGGCGCGATCGAGCACCACCGCAATATCGGCATCATGTCGCACATCGATGCCGGCAAGACCACGGTGACCGAGCGCATCCTGCTGCTCGCCGGCCGGATCCACGAGGCGGGCGAGGTGCACGACGGCGAAGCGACCATGGACTTCCTCGAGGAGGAGCGCAAGCGCGGCATCACCAGCCCGTCGGCCGCGACCTTCTGCGAGTGGAACCAGGTGTCGATCAACATCATCGACACGCCCGGCCACGTCGACTTCACCGTCGAGGTCGAGCGTTCGCTGCGCGTGCTCGACGGCGCGGTCGCCGTGTTCGACGCGGTGTCGGGCGTCGAGGCCCAGTCGGAGACGGTGTGGCGCCAGGCCAACCGCTACGGCGTGCCGCGCATCTGCTTCATCAACAAGATGGACCGCGTCGGCGCCGACTACTACGGCGCGATCGAGTCCATCAAGACGCGCCTCGAGGCGCGCCCGGCCCCGATCCACATGCCGGTGGGCGCCGAGAAGGAATTCCGCGGCGTGATCGACCTCGTGCGCATGAAGATGTACGAGTTCGACGAGACGCTCGAGGACAAGGCCTACACCGAGGCCGACATCCCGGCCGAGCTGATGGATGCGGCGATCAAGAACCGCAACGTCCTGCTCGAGATCGCCGCGGAGCAGGACGAGGAGCTGATGAACCTGTACCTCGAGGGCAAGGATTGCCCCGAGGACCTCGTCTACAAGGCGATCCGCCGCGGCACGATCAAGATGGAGATGTCGCCGGTCGTGTGCGGTTCGGCCCTCAAGCACAAGGGCGTGCGCTTCATGCTCGACGCGGTGGTCGACTTCCTGCCGAGCCCGATCGAGCTGGCCGACGTCGAAGGCCTCGTGCCGCGCACGGACAACAAGACGGTGCGCAAGCGCCTCGACAGCGAACCGGTGTGCTTGATGGCCTTCAAGACCATCGCCGAATCGACGGGCGACCTGACCTTCGTGCGCGTCTACTCGGGCGTGCTCTCGAAGGGCACGGGCCTCCTCAACACGCGCACCGGCAAGATGGAGCGCATCGGCCGCATCGTGAAGATGCACGCCAACAAGCGCGACGCGGTCGACGAGATCCGCGCCGGCGACATCGGCGCCATCATCGGCCTGAAGAACACCTTCACGGGCGACACGCTCTGCGACGAGAACAGCCCGATCCAGCTCAACAAGATCGTCTTCCCCGAGGCGGTCATCTCGATGTCCGTCGAGCCGAAGAAGTCGGCCGACCGCGACAAGCTGGGCGAGATCCTCGGCAAGCTCCAGCGCGAGGACCCGACCTTCCGCGCCCAGACGAACGAGGCGACCGGCGATCTGGTCATCTCGGGCATGGGCGAGCTGCACCTCGAGATCATGGTCAACCGGGTGCAGAACGACTACAAGTGCGAGGTCACCACGGGCAAGCCCAAGGTGGCCTACAAGCAGCGCTTGAAGAAGCCGGTCGACACCGAGGCGCGCTTCATCCGCCAGTCGGGCGGTCGCGGCCAGTACGCCGTCATCAGCGTCAAGTTCGACCCCGTCGCGACCGAGGGTGGCGACTTCGAGTTCGTCGACAGCATCAAGGGCGGCACGGTGCCGCGCGAGTTCATCCCCAAGGTCGAGGACGGCCTGCGCAACGCGTTCAACAGCGGCGGCCAGACCGGCTTCCCGTTCGTGAACATCCGCGCGACGCTGTACGACGGCAAGTACCACGAAGTCGACTCGAGCGAACTGGCCTTCATGCTCGCCGGCCAGTTGGCCTTCAAGCAGGCGGCCGAGAACAACATCGTGCTGCTGGAGCCGATCATGAAGGTCGAAGTGCGCGTGCCCGAGGAGTTCCTCGGCGGCGTCGTCGGCGACCTCAACAGCCGCCGCGGCGAAGTCAGCGAAGTCGACTCGCTGGGCAACCTGCGCGTCGTGCGCGCGCTCGTGCCCATCGCCGAGATGTTCGCCTACTCCTCCGCGCTGCGCGGCGCCACCCAGGGCCGCGGCAGCTACGCGATGGAACTGTTCGAGTACCGCGACGTGCCGACCAACATCGGCAACGAGGTGCTGAAGAGCGTGGGCGTCGTGGTCGCCTGACCAGGCTCGCGCGATCGGAACCACGGGCCCGCCGCGGATGCGCTCCGCGGCGGGCCCGCTCGTTGTCGGGGGCGCGCGGGCCGCGTATCCTCTCCGCACCATGACCCGCACCGCGCGCCGACGCTTCGCCCGCGAGATGGACAGCATCGTGGACGGCATCGCCATCGGCGCGTCCGGCCCGGTGTTCCTGCACTGCTACGACCAGCCCGCCGGAGGCAAGTGGGTCGACGACGTGATCCCCGGCAAGCTCGTCGCGCTCGATCGCGCCAGCGGCGAGCAACTGTGGGTCTCGCCGTGCGAGGTCGGCTACGGACGCGGCTTCGGCGCGGGCTTCGGTCCCGAGCAGGACATCGTCGTGCTGGGCCCGAGCGCGCACGGACACCGCATCGTGCGCATGCGGCTCGCCGACGGCGAACTGATCGGCGTGGGCAAGATCGACCTGTTCGACTCGGCCGTGGTGGCGGGCGACCTGTGCGTGACCACGACGCCGCGCGCCGTCGTCGCCATCGCCACGGGCGCGATGGAGGAGGCGTGGCAGTACCGTCGCCCCGGCGAGCGGTACCACGACCTCGCGCGCCACAAGAACTCGATCTTCGTCGTCTACACCAACGCCAACACCAGCCGCCAGGGCGTGCTGCGCCTCGACGCCCAGACGGGCGACTTCCTCGAGGAGGTCGTCTCGGCGCGCCTGCCGGCGATCCACTCGATCTGCGCGTGGCAAGGCGGCGTCTCGCTCCTCGTGCGCGACCTCGCGCAGGTGCTCCCGCGCGACGCGATGCCGCGCTTCATGACCGACCTCGCCACGCACAAGGACGGGGGAAGCGTGGACACGCTCACCTTGTGCTCGTTCGCCGCCGACGGCGCTTCGGGCGAGGGCCCGCGCTGGTGGCGCATCCTCTCGACGCGCCGCGGCGAGGGAACCCCCGACATCGCCATGAAGTGCGACGACGGCAAGCTCTACCTCGTGCACGAGGCCTTGATCGACATCCGCGACGCGGTCACCGGCCGGGCGCTGGGGGAATGGACCGTGCCCGGCCTCGACGAGTCCGTGGCCTGGGACGTCTGCCAAGGAGCCGCCCTGGTGGCCGAAGAGGAGCGGGCTTCCTTGTACGAACTGCCCGCCTAGGCCGGTCCGCGCGCCCCGGTCCGGCCCGGCGCGGGCGCGCGAGGCGCGGTTCCGCCGCGCGATCTGGTCGCCGCGACGGGGTCGCGGGTATGATTCTCGACCTTCGATTGCCCCGCGCAGGTCGCCGAACAGACGACGCGACCTGCGTTCAGGACCCAAAGAGCCCCCCAAGGCGGACACTGTGACTGCCACTCCGATCGTGGAGACGTTGGCGCACGAGTTCTCGATCAAGCCCGAGAGCGTGCAGAACTTGTTGACGATGCTGGACGCGGGCTTGACCGCCCCGTTCGTCGGACGATTCCGCCGCGCGGAAGTCGAGGCCCTGCCCGAGAGCCACATCCGGCGCCTCGCGCGCCGCCGCCAGGAACTCGAGGAGCTCGATCGCCGCCGCGGCACGATCCTGCGCATGCTGGAGCGCGACACGAGCATCGCGCCCGCGCAGCTGGAGGCGATCAGGTCGTGCATGGACAGGTTCGAACTCGAGGACCTCTTCATCCCGCACCGCCGCCCCGAGCCGGAGGTCCAACTCGCGCTCGATCGCGGCCTCGGCCCGTTGGCCGACCTGCTCGTCGCGCCGTTGAAGAAGGGCGAAGCCGCGGCCTTCGAAGCCGAGGAAGCGGCCGACGCCGAGGTCGCCGCGGGCGACGCGTCCGCGGTCGAGGTCGCGCCCGAACAGGCGGGCGTCGAACAGGCGGGCGCTGCGGACGCCGGCGCCGAGCAGTCGGCTGGCGAGCAAGCCGGCGCCGAGCAAGCCGCCATGGAACCTGCCCAGGCCGAACCGACGGCCGCCGAGCAGGCCGCCGCCGAGTCCGCCGAAGGGGCCGACGACGACGCCGAACTGGTCTTCGACGAGCCGGCGCCCGTGGCCGCGCCCGTCAAGGAGATCGACCTGTCGGCGCAGATGAACGCGCACCTCGCGCGTCTGTGCCAGCCGTTCGTGCAGCCCGATCGCCAAGTGCATTCCGAGGCCGAGGCGCTGGCCGGCGCGCTGCGCATCCTGTCCGATCGCCTGGGGCGCAACGCGCGCCTGCGCGGCGTGGTGCGCAACCTGCTGCGCAAGAACGGCGTGCTCTCCGTGCGCGCCACCGTCGACGAATCCAAGGTCGGCAAGCACAAGCCGCTGCTCCGGATCCGCCAGCCGCTGCGCCAATTGCAAGGCCACCGCCTGCTCGCCATCCGCCAGGGCCAGAAGGAGCGCGTGGTCGCCACCGTCATCACGCTCGATCCCGCCGTCGCGCTGCCCAAGGTGCGCGCCGCGCTCGGCAAGCACACGCATCCGGCCCACGAGGCGCTGCTGTCCGAGGTGGCGCGCCAGGCCTTCGAGCGCCGCATCATGCCGATGGTCGAGCCGGACGTGCGCCTCGAGCTCAAGGAGCGCGCCGACCAGGAGGCCCTGCGCTTCCTGTCCCAGCACCTCCGTCAAATTCTCTTGACGCCGGTCCTGCCGCGCAACCCCGTCGCGGGGATCGACGTCAGCGCGAAGGGCGACTGGACGATCGTGTGCGTGGATCCCGACGGCGCGGTGCTGGGCGCGGAGGCGAAGATCGCCGTGGGCGAGAAGTCGCCCGAGGAGCTCGGGGCCGAGCTGGCCGCGATCCTGCAACCCGCCGGCGTGCGCCATCTGGCGCTCGCCAACAGCAAGGCGGCCCGCGCGGCCGCGCCGAGGCTGCGCGGCGCGCTCAAGGCCGTGGGCGAGCGCGCCTGGGTGCTGCTCGCGACCGAGGCCGGGCTGTCGAGCTACGCCAACAGCGAACTCGCGCGCGCCGAGCTGGCGCAGCTCGCCGTGCCCGCGCGCATGGCGGCGAGCCTCGCGCGGCGCCTGCAGGACCCGATGGCGGAGATCCTCAAGATCGACCCGCGCCACCTGGGCCTGGGCTTCGAGCAGGGACTCGTCAGCAAGGCCAACTTGCGCCGAGCCCTCGTCGAGACGGTCGAGTCGTCGGTGGCGCACGTCGGTTGCGACGCCAACCACGCGCCCATGTCGGTGCTCGCGCACCTGCCGGGCATCGGCAAGGAGGCGGCGGCGAAGATCGTCGCCCGTCGCGCCGAGCGTCCCTTCGCCACGCGCGAGGAGTTGCGCGCCGAAGGCGTGCTGACCGAGGCCCAATGGGCGGGCGCGATCGCCTTCCTGCGCGTGTGCGACGGGCCCGAGCCGCTCGATTGCACCGCGCTGCATCCGGAGCAGTACGACCTCGTGCGCCGCGTGTTCGACTCGGTCGGGCTGTCGGTCGAGCAAGGCCTCGGACGCCCGGGCGCGATCCGCGGCCTGCGTCGCGACGCCTTCGGGGTGGAGGAGTACACCTGGCGCGACTTGACGCGCGAGATGGCCTTCCCCGGACGCGATCCGCGCCCGCGCCTGTGGGGGCCGAACCTGCTCGATCCCGCCACCGAGGCGGTGCGCCTCACGAAGGATCGCGTGGTCGAGGGCATCGTCTCGAGCGTGGCCGGATTCGGCGTGTTCGTCGATGTCGGCCTGCCGACCGACGCCATCGTCCACATCAGCGAGATCAGCGACCGCTACGTGCGCGATGCGCGCGAGCTGTTGTCGGTCGGCCAGATCGTGCGTGCTCGCATCGTCGAGGTCGGCGGTGCGCGCCTCGCGCTGTCCTTCAAGAACGTCCCGCCGCCCGAGCACGAGTTGGCGCGTCGCGAGGCGGCGAAGGCCGCGCGCGAGGGGGGGCGTCCCCAACGCGGCGATGGTCCGCGCGGCGATGGCGGCCAGCGCGGCGGACGCCAAGGCGAACGCGGCGGCGGCGGACGCGGCGGCCGGCCCGATCGGCCGCAGCGCGAGCCGGAACGGCCGCAGAACACGCGCGCCGTGCAGGCCAAGCCCGCCAGCCGCTTCGGCGGGCAGAAGCGTGGCGGTCCCGGCGGTCGCGGCGACAAGCGCGACGATCGCGGGCCGCGCGACGAGTACGTGCGGCTCGACGAAGTCGCCCCGAAGCCGAACGTGGTAAACAACCCCTTCGCCAACTTCTTCAAGAAGCAGGACGAGAGCTGAGGGGCCGACGGGCCTCGAACGCGCGAGCGCCTCGAAGCCCGCGACTCGCTCCCGGCGGCGCCGTGGTGGCGGAGCTTTCGTGCCGGTGGCACGGTGCCACCGCGCCTGGCCAGGCTCGGCGCCGCGACGCAGCGGCGCCGCGAAGGGGGCCGCTCGCGCAGGTTCAGCCCGCGCGGCGCGAGGCCTCGAGCGCGGCGCGCACGGCGGGGTCGCCCCTCAGGTCCTTGAGCGCGGCGAGCTTCGTCTCGAGGCTCGCCTCGGGCGGCGCCGACAGCGGAGGCGGGATCGTCGCCCCGGCGCCGCGCGCCTCTTCGATGTCGTCGAGGATGCCGAGGCCCGGGCCGTCGTCGTCTTCGTCCTCGAGCTCGACCACGACTTCGATGTCGTCTTCGTCGGGCTCGTAGCCGGTTTGGAGCTCGATCTCGGGCTCGGGAGTGGCCAGCCAAGGGTCGTCCGCCTCCGCGGGAGTCGAAGGCGAGGACTCTTGCGCGCCGCCGAGCGGGGCGACGGTCGCAGGCGCGCCGCCGCGCAGGCGCTCGAGCGCCGCCACGAGAGCACCGTGCTGGGCCACGAGCCGCGCGTCCAGTCGCGCTCCTGATTGGTCGATGGCGGCGGCGAGTCGGAACAACCGGTCGTC
Organism: Planctomycetia bacterium; assembly: GCA_046341775.1. Classification (GTDB taxonomy): domain Bacteria; phylum Planctomycetota; class UBA1135; order UBA1135; genus SXXH01. The sequence goes on along the minus strand of JBKDQQ010000099.1, from coordinate 16,263 downwards.
CTCCGACTTGGAGGACCTGCCCGCGTCGCGGGCCTCGGTGGACAGCGCGTCCAGTCGAGCGCGCAGTTGCACCAAGTCCGCCGCCACCTGTTCGAGCAGGAGATCCCTCGACTCCTCGCCGCGCGTGCGGCGCGACCAACCCAGCGCGGCGAAGCCGAGGCCCGCCACGGCGAGGATGCCGCCGTTCGCGAGCGCCCGGCCGACGCCGGCCGCGTATTCGCCGGCGAGGGGGTGCAGGTGCTTGGCGACGGCGAGTCCTGCGCCGAGCACGCAGGCGGCGAGGCCGACGGCGACCAGGCCACGCTCGAAGATGCGGTTCTTGTCCATGGAAGTTCCTCGTGCAGCGCCGCTGCGCCGATCGGATCTGTTTCGCCGCCCGGATCGCCGGATCTTGAGTCAGGACACCATTTGCGGCGGTGGCCGACGAATTCAGCCGCGGGACGCTCGAAAGCCCTTTTCCCGACAATGAAGCGTGAGTAAATTGGGCAATCCAATCCATCTCCCCCCCCGCCGGGAGGTCTTGGAAGGGCGACAGCACAGGCCGACGGGCGCACCCCCCGCGCACCGCCAGGTCATGGCATCCGGCATTCTCGCGCCGGCCGTCCTTCCGTCCCTCGGCGCCATCCGACCCCCCGAGTCCACCGCAATGGCCCAGATGAGGACCGTCAAAGGCGTAGCCGTCGCCCCCGGTCTGGCCATTGGTCCGGTGCATGTGGTGCACGCGGCGCGCGACGCGGCGCCGACCTGGTCGGTGCCCGAGGAGGACGTGCCGCGCGAGTTGTCGCGCCTGCATGCCGCGATCCGCGAGACTTCCGCCTCGATCGAGCAGCAGCAGAAGCTCGTGGCCCAACAGCTCGGCGAGCGCGACGCCTCGATCTTCGGACTGCACAAGCTGATGCTCGCCGATCCGGTCGCGCTCAAGGAGGTGGAGACGACCATCCGCGAGCAGCGCATCAACGCCGAGGCGGCGGTGCAGCACATGGTGGATCGCGTGCTCTCCTCGCTGGCGGGCGAAGGCGGCGATCGCGTGCGCGGTGGATGGTCGCAGGAGCTGATCGACCCGTGGCGGCGCGTGCTCGACGCGTTGATGCGCACGGACAAGATCGAGATGGAGAAGGAGAGCGAGCAGGTGGTGATCGCCGCCGCCGAGCTCACCCCGCAGGTCGTCACCTTCCTCGAGCGCTCCCGCGTGCTGGCCGTCGTGTGCGAGACCGGCGGCCGCTACAGCCACGGCGCGGTGCTGGCGCGCTCCTTCGGCTTCCCTTGCGTGGTGGGGCTGCCCAACCTCCTCTCGCGCCTCGAGCAGGGCATGCGCGTGTGCGTCGACGGCGACGCGGCGACGGTCGGCCTGAGGCCCGCCTCCGAGGACGTGGACCGCTTCCTCGCGCGCATCGAGCGCCGCAAGGCGCGCCAGAAGAAGCTCGCGCTGCACGCGGGCGAACCCGCGGTCACGACCGACGGCCACGCCTTCGCCACGCAGGTCAACATCGAGAGCGTGCGCGACCTCGACGCCTTCCCGCTCGCCCATTGCGACGGAGTGGGACTGCTGCGGACGGAGTTCATGTACATGGAGCGGCCGCAGTTCCCCAGCGAGGAGGAGCAGTACCGGCTCTACCGCCGGGTGCTCGAGCGCATGGGCGGCCGCCCCGTCACGCTGCGCACGCTCGACATCGGCAACGACAAGCAGTTGCCGTACTTCAAGACGCCCAAGGAGGCGAACCCCGCCCTCGGTTGGCGCGGCTTGCGCATCTCGCTCGAGTGGCAGGACCTGCTGCGCGTCCAGTTGCGCGCCGCCCTGCGCGCGTCCGCCCACGGCCCGCTGCGCGTGCTGCTGCCGATGGTCTCGAGCCTCGAGGAGGTGCAGGAGGTCCATCGCATCTTCAACGGCGTGAAGAAGCAGCTGCTCGAGCAGGGCTTCGAGGTCGCGCCGGACGTGCCGGTGGGGGTGATGGTCGAAGTGCCTTCGGCCGTGTTCGCCATCGAGCAACTGCTGGCCGAGGCCGACTTCGTCAGCGTCGGCACCAACGACCTGGTGCAGTACCTGCTGGCCGTCGACCGCGACAACCCGCGCGTCGCGCGCCTGTACGATCCGCACAACCCGGCCGTGTTCGCGGCGCTGGCGCATGTCGCCCGCGCGGCGCGGAACGCCGGCAAGCAGTCCTCCGTGTGCGGCGAGATGGCCGGCGACTACGCCACGGCCCTCGCCCTGCTGGGCATGGGCTTCCACTCCGTCAGCGTGGTTCCCACCATGCTGCCGGAGGTCAAGTACGCGGTGCGCGAGACCTCCTTCGCCGAGGCGAAGGAGATCGCGCGCGCGGCGTGCTCGCAATCCACTGCGGAAGGTGTGCGCGGCGTCCTCGCCGCGGCGCGCGAGCGCCTGCACCAGAAGCAGCTCTCGGACAGGAACGGCGACGAGGCGTTCGCGGAGAACGACGTCGCCACGGACGACATTCGAAGGGAAGGCCGCTGATCCGCGCCCAACAAGCGCGGATTGGACGGGGCTCGCTATCCCGCCAAGCCGACCCGCACCGCAATCGAAGGACACGACCGTGCGAAGGACAACCTGGGGAACTGAACGATCCGCCACACCGCGGCGGGGACGCTGGTCTCAAGCGGAAATCGCCCGTCTCAAGGAGCTCTACGGGCTCCGGGACGAGACGGCGATCGCCCGCGAGTTGAACCGTCCCGTGGCGAGCGTGCGGAAGATGGCCGAGCAGGCCTTCCAGATCGCGGCGCGCACGGGGCCGTGGACCGCGGCCGAGGTGCAGAACCTCAAGCGCTACATCGGCGGCACCACGCCCGAGACGATCGCGCGCATCCTCGGGCGTCCGCTCGAGGAGGTGCAGTCGCAGATCATGGAATTGCGGCGCATCCAGACGCCCAAGTCGCTGTCGCAGGACGAACTGGTCGAGTTCAAGCGCCTCTACGGCACGCGCACGGACGACGACCTCGCCATCATCTTCGGTCGCCCGCTCGAGGTCGTGACCGATGTCGCGGCGCGCCTGCGCCTCGCCAAGGACAAGGCGTTCCTGCGCCGCCTCGCCGGTTCGCCCGCCAGCCGCATGCCGCGCTGGGACTCCGAGGCGATCGAGAAGCTGCGCCAGATCTACCCGACCACGCCCAACCTCGAGATCGCGCGCCAGCTGCAGCGCTCGGTGAAGAGCGTGGTCTCCAAGGCGCACAACCTCGGCCTGAAGAAGGAGGCCGAGCGCCTGCGCGAGATGGGGCGCGAGAACGTCAGCCTGCGCTACCACCGCGGCGAGGCGCCGGCCGGCTCGTGACGAGGAACGCCGGGCGCGCCTTGCTCGCCTGCGTCGCTTGGTGCGGAGCCTGCGCGTCTCCGTGGCCGGCGGCGGACGCGGGGCGAGCGCGCGAGTTCGATCCCGCCTCGATCGTCGGCCTGTGGCGCGGACAGGTCGGCGGGCAGCCGGTCGAGGAGGCCTGGTGCCTGCAGGCCGACGGATCGTTGCGCGGCTTCGGTCGCTGGGCCGCGCCGGGCGGCGAGACGGTCTTCCACGAGTTCCTCGCGCTCGAGCGGCGCGACGGGACCTGGTGCTACCTCGCCAGTCCGCTGGGCGCTCCCGCCACGGCCTTCCAGCTCGATCCCGCCAGCGACGCCGCGCATTGGATCTTCCTCGCGCCGGGACACGACAATCCGCGCCGCATCGCCTATCGATTCGAAGGCGATGCGCGCCTCGTCGCCGAGGTCGGCCAGGCGCTCGACGGTTCCGACGCGCGTCGCTTCGAGTACTCCAAGGCGCGTTGAAGGCCGGCTTCACTCGACGCGCTCGGCGTGCAGCGTGAACGAGCCGAAGCGCTCCTCGACCACGCCGACGACGCGCAGCACGCCGCCTTCGGCGAGGTGCTCGGCATCGCGCTCGTGGACGTCGGGGAAGACCACGACCTCGGCGATGCCGCTGGGATCCTCGAGGGTCAGGAAGCGCATCGGACGGCCGTCGGCGGCGTGCACGCGACGCGAGGCGGCCAGCCATCCGCGCAGCGCGATGCGCGCGCCCGCCATGCGGCGCAGTTCGGCGCAGGGCGTCGGCGCGCGCAAGGTCCGGCCGGCGCGCGCGGCGCGCAGTTCGGCCGCGCAGGGGAACAACTCGGTCGGATGCGCCTCGACGGTCAAGCCCAGCAGCTCGTGCTCGAGGCGTCCACGCTCGAGCGGCCCGAGCTCGGGCAGTCGCGGCAAGGCCAGGCGTCCGGGTTGCGGCTCGGGGAACAGCACGAGGTCCTGACCGGGTTCGAGCGCCGCGCGTCCCAGTCCGATCCCCGGGCCGCGCCAGCCGGCCGCGGCGCGGCGCGCGGAGTCCAACGCCTCCTCGGGCGAGGCTTCCGTTCGGGCGCCGGGCGTCGCGTCGCGTCCCGCGCGACCTTCGCGCGCCGCGCGGCAGGCGGCCAGCGCCTCGCGATCCAGGTCCGCGGGCGGCTTGCCCGTCGGCGCGGCCTTGAGCAGCTTGGCGCGCCACAACAGTTCCGGGATGGTGCGGTCGAAGCAGGCGCACGCGCCGCACTTGACCAGCGCTTCGAGCTCGCCGCGGTCGAGCAGCGCGCGTTCCGCGAGGTCGGGCAGCGAGGTGTAGGCGCCGCCTTCGGCGCGCGCGCGCAGCAATCCCGACAGCGCGCGCTCCGACAAGCCCTTCACGCGCGACAGCGGCACGCGCAGGCCCGCCGCGCCGCCGCGCGTTCGTTCGACGGCGTGGTCGCGGCCCGAGCGATTGACGCACGGCGGCAGGATGGCGACGCCCAGTCGCCGCGCCTCCTCGACGTAGACGCGCTGGTCGTAGTAGCCCGTGTCCGAGGCGAGGAAGGCCGCCAGGTACTCGGCCGGATGGCGCGTCTTCAACCACGCGGCGCGGTAGGCGATGCGGCCGTAGGTGACGGCGTGCGCCTTGCAGAAGCCGAAGGAGGCGAAGTTCGCCACCAGATCCCACGCCGCCAGCGCCGCGTCCGCCTCGACGCCCTCCCGCGCGCAGCCGGCGACGAAGCGCTCGCGAAGCGCGGGCAGTTCGTCCATGCGCCGCTTCTGCAGCGCGCGTCGCAGCAGGTCCGCCTCGCCGAGGTCCATGCCCGCCAGCAGGCTGGCGGCGACCATCACGTCCTCCTGGTAGAGCAGCACGCCGTGCGTCAGGCGCAGCGGATGCGCCAGACGCGGATGCGGCGGGCGCGGCTCCTCGACGCCGCGCGCGCGGCGGATGTAGGCGTCCTTCATGCCCGATCCCGCCGGACCAGGACGGATCAGCGCCACCGCCTGGATGACATGGTCCATCGTGCGCGCGTCCATCTGCTGCAGCAGGTGCCGCATGCCCGGCGATTCGACCTGGAAGCAGCCGAGCGTGCGTCCTTCGGCCAACGCGCGCGCCGTGGCGGGGTCGTCCTCGGGCAGCGAGGCGAGGTCGACGGCGACGCCGCGCGCGCGCAACGCCTCGACGCAGTCGTCGAGCACGGTCAACGCGCGGTTGCCGAGCAGGTCCATCTTCACCAGCCCGATCGCCTCGACCGAGTCCTTGTCGTACTGCACGACCAGGTGGCCCTTGCGGGCGCGCGCGCAGGGCGCGAACGAACTCGTCGGCCCGGGCGCGACCACGGTGCCTCCGGGATGCAGGCCGAAGAAGCGCGGCGCGCCCAGCAGGCCGTCGGCCGCCGCCAGCGCGCGCGCCAGTCGCGGTTCGTCGAAGGGGATGCCGGCGCCGCCGGCAGCGCCGCGCAGCGCCTCCGCGATGGAGCCGCCCGATTCGAGCGCCTCCGCCGCGTTGTCAATTTCATTTGACGGGTCCCCGGCGGATCCGTCGTGGGCGGACGGCGCCTCCCCGCCGCCCGCGAGCCGCCACGGCAGGCGCCGCGACCAGCGCGCCACCAGCGGCGGCGGCACGCCTTCGGCCAAGGCCGCTTCGCGGAAGGCGGCGCGCGGCCCGCAGGTGGCCACCGTGGCGATCATCGCCGTGCGCTCGGTGCCGAACAGCGAGTAGACGTGCTCGAGCACCTCGTCGCGCCGCCGCCAGCAGAAGTCGAGGTCGATGTCCGGCCGGTCGCGGCGGCAAGGATTGAGGAAGCGCTCGAACACCAGCTCGTAGCGCAGCGGATCGGCGTCCGTCATCCCGAGGCAGTAGGCCACCAGGCTGTCGGCCGCCGAACCGCGCCCCACGCACGGGATGCCGCGCCCGCGCGCGAACGCGGCGATGGCGTCGACCAGCAGGAAGTACGGCGCGTAGCCCAGCCGGTCGATGGTCGACAACTCGTGGTCGAGGCGTCGCACGACTTCCGGCTTGAGCGGCCTGTAGCGGCGCGAGGCGCCGGCGAAGGCCATGGCGACGAGGCGCGAATAGGCCGTCTCGCCCGCGGGCAGCTCGATCGTCGGCAGCAGCACGCGATCGAGCGGTGGCGTCCAGCCGCAGCGCTCGGCCACTTCCAGCGTGCGCCGCATGGCGCCCAGTTCGCGCGGCTGGTGCGGGCCGGCGCACTCCGGCAGCGCCGCGCAGGCGGCCTCGAGCTCGGCAGCCGAGGGCATGTGGCACGGCGTCGGCGCGAAGAACGACTCGGGCAGGTCCTCGAGCAGCGCCGCATGCTTGGCCGCGGCGCGCAGGCGCAGTCCGGCCAATCCCGCCGGACGCGCGCAGTGCACGTCCGGCACGGCCAGCGTGGCGACGCCCAGCGCGCGCGCCGCCTCGACCATCTCGCGCGCCGCCACCGGCCGTTCCGGCGCGGGCGGCTTGGGCAGGTCGAGCAGTTCCTCGGCGTCGCGCGGCCGTTCCCATTCGTCGGGCGCGTGCTCGCGCCGCGTCCGGCCGTCCGCCGAGCCGGCGTTGCGGGCCGCCGCGCCTTGTCTGGTTTCCTTGACAGCCAGCGACGCGCCGGAGATCGCGGCGTACAGGTTGCGCGCGTCGACGCGACCGTGCAGCTCGAGCAGCGTGCGCGGATGGTCGGCCAGGAACACCAGTCCGCGCGCGTGCTCGGCCGCGGCATGGGCCAGATTCGCCGCCTGCGGTCCCGCGAGGCGCGCGCCCGGCCGCCCCGGATCGCCGCCCAGCGCGCGGATGCTCAGCAGCCGGCACAAGTTGGCGTAGCCGTGCTCGTCCTCGACCAGCGCCACGACGCGTCCGGGCCGCCCCTGCGGATCGGAGAACTCGGCGCCCAGGATCGGTCGCACGCCCTCTTCGCGCGCCGCGCGGACGAACTCGACCAAGCCCGCACCGGTGTCGATGTCCGTCAACGCCAGCGAGCCGAGACCCAGTTCGGCGGCGCGGCGCAGCAAGGCGCGCGGCGAGTCCGTGGCGGTCAGCAGCGAATGGTGGCCGTGGACGCGCAGCGGGGCGTAGCTCGCCCGGCCGCGCGCACGCGCGAGGTCGAAGTTGCTGGACATGGCGGCTGGTGGCGGACGCGCGATGCGGGCGCGAACGACGCGGAGGCGGCTCGAGGGGCGCCGCGCGCTTCACCGCCAGCCGGGACGGGACGCGCGCAGAGGGGGAGGATGGCTCCGCGTCGGGGTCGCCGGGCGCGCGCCATCCGGGGATGCGGGCGCCGGGCGGTGGTCGCGCGCTCAGGCTGCGCCGACACCCCGCAGGGCCCTTGGACCGGCCAGCCTAACAAGATCCGAAAGCGGGTGTGGGTCCGCGCGAGGATCTTGGTTCAAGTCTTTGCGAGAGAATGCTTTGCGGTCGAAGTCCTGGCGGACCGGACCGCCAACACCACTCCGCCCAGCACCAAGCCCGCGCCCGCCAAGGTCCACGGGCCGACGGCCTCGCCACGCACGCCCGCCCCGAGCAGGATCGCGAGCGCCGGAGTGATGTAGGCGATGGTCGAGAGCTGGTAGGCGCTCGTGCGGCGCAGCAGCCAGAAGTACGTGGCGAAGGTGAAGACCGTGCCGAACAGCGCGAGGTAGAGCACGCTGGCGATGGCGCGGGCGTTCCACTCGGCCGGGGCGTCGCGCTCGAGCCACGCGGCGCAGGCCAGCAGCCACGCGGCTCCGATCGCCATGGCGTCGCGGTTCAGGCGCAGCGAGTTGACGCGCGAGCCGTGGCGCTTGACCAGGGTCGTGCCGATGCACGAGACGAACGGACTCGCCAAGGCCAACGCCGCCCAGCCGAGCGCCGCGTCGCCGAAGCGCCCCAGGTCCTTGGCGAACAGGAGCACCACCCCGGCGAAGGCCAGCGCGAATCCGGCCAGTTGCCGTCCCCGCAGTCGCTCGCCCAGCCACAGATGCCCCGCCGCCGCCATCATCAACGGGAAGGTGCCCCACAGGAGCGACACGACCGCGGACGGCAGCTTCGTCTCGCTCCAGTAGACGATGGCGTACGACGCTCCGAAGTTGAGCGTCCCCAGCGTCCCCGACAACCACCACGGCGGCGCCTCCCCACCTTCGCGCCGCCCCAACACCCGCACCACCACCACCATCGCCAGCGCGGCCACGACAAAGCGCGCCGCCGCCGAGGTGAAGGGCGGGAGGCGGTCGAGACCGTCGGCGATGACGACCCAGGTGCTGCCCCAGACAAGGCAGAGGAGCGCGATCCAGAGGATGAGGCGCGCGGGGGGGAGGGGGGAGAGCACGGAGTGAGGATACCGATGCTGGCCCCTTTCATTGTGCGCGACCATGGGCGCGAGGAAGCTCGTCGGCGTCCTGCCGGCGATTGGCGCCCATCGGATTGGGCGCGTGGTCGTTCCACGGGGCTTGCAGTCGGTCTCGTCGACGCTGGTCCTTCCAGTGCTCCTTTCAGCGGGTTGCGAGGCCCCCCGGCCTCTCGAGTTCGTGTGCGCAGCGGCTCGCCGACGCGTCAGTCGCCCGGCGAAGCAGCCGCTGCCTTGCAGCGAGCGCCATCGCCGTTCTGGGGGCAGCCGGCGGCTCCAACCCTCGGCCTGGCGAGCCGAAGTCGAGTCTCTCACCAAACTGGACGCTCGCGACTGCCCGCCCGGCGCAACCAAGCCCGATTTCTTGCCCCAAGACCGGCGGATCCAAGCCAAGTCTCGCACAACGATCGGGGCCAGCATCGGTCACTGGTTCAGCGACGGCGTCCTCAACACAAACCCATCCCTCGTCCTCTCCCTCCCCTCCGCCAACAACCAACTGCTCCCGCGCAGCACCCCCCCGAACCCATGCCGCTGGCGCAATCGATCAAGCGCCTCGTCCAACCGCCGTTGCCGCTCCTCCCGCGCCACCCCTCCTTCGGGTGCGGGGGGGCTGGTCGGCGCGGCGGGTTCGGTCGGTGCGTCGAGGAGATCCGGGTCGAACAGCAGTCCTTGGCGGGCGTGCTGGCGCTCCAGGCCGGTCAGCTCGAGGCCCACGCGCTTGACCAAGGCGCGGCGGCGGGGGAGCGAGCGCAGCAGCGCCATGGCGTGGCGCGACAGCGCGTCGGTGGACGAACTCGGCGGCGACAGCTTGGTGCGCGCCTCGGCCAGGTTGTGGGCGTCGTCGGCGTGGCCGCCACGCAAGCGCGTGTCCACGTGCTGCAGGCGCACGACCAAGCCGCGCGCGACGACGCGCCACTCGCGCAACCGATGGGCGGCGCGCTCCGTCAAGTACGCGAGCATGGCCTCGACGATCTCGCGTCGGCCTTCCTCCGGCTCGAAGGTCGAGTCGCGGCGCAGCGTGCGCGGTGGCCGCTCGACGCGCGTACCGTCGGGCAGGAAGCTCCAACTGGGCTCGACCTGGTCGTCGTCGTGCCCCAAGGCGCGGGATTGCAGCGCCAATCCGGCGTGGCCGAAGGTGGTCCACAGCACCTCGCGCGGCACCAAGGCCAGGTCGCCAGCCGTGCGCAAGCCGAGGCGCAGCAACTCCGTGCCCAGGCGTCCACCCGCGCCGGGCAGGTGCTCGAGCGGCAAGTGGTGCAGGAACGCGCGTTCGTGGCCGGGGAGGATCTCGGCGATGCCGCCGGGCTTGGCCAACTTGCCGGCGATGCGCGCGAGGCTCTTGGTCGTGGCGATGCCGATGGTCACGGGCACCTCGACTTCGGCGCGGATCCGCGCGCGCGCGCGCTCGGCGGCTTCGAAGGCCGGTCCGATGGCGCGCGCCGTGCCGGCCAGATCGACGAAGAAGTCGTCGATGGAGGCGACTTCCACGCGTGGCGAGAGGGCCGCGAGCAACTCGGCGATGCGCGCGCGCACGGTGGCGGCGGCTTGCGAATCGCCGCGACGGAACACGCCGCGCGGGCACAGGCGCGCTGCTTCGGCAAGGCGCATGCCTGGCCGCACGCCCACGGCTCGCGCCTCGTAGGAGCACGACATGACGAGGTTGCGCTCGTGCGGCAGTCCGCCGACGATCACCGGCAGTCCGCGCAGCTTGGGGTGCAAGGCTTGCTCGACGGAGGCGAGGAACGCATCGACATCGAGGTGAAGGACGCGCGGCGTCTTGGGCGGCAGGCGTCCATCGCGACCGGTGGCTGCGTTGCTCGAAGGCGATGGGAGGCGGTCGCCGCCGGCGGACGAATCAGGCGCGCGCGCGCAGGCGGGTCGCGTGCCGGCAGGTCGGGCGCTCGTGCCGTTCCCCGATCCGCCTTGGTCCGAATCCGGCCATTCGGCCGCGGCGGGGAGTGCCTGATCGTCGGGGAACGGCATCGAGCACCACGAAGCGCAGTCTAACGCGTTGTTTTGTGTTTTGTTAGGGCTGTGCCTGAAATCGCCGAGCGGTGCTGCAAATTAATGCTTGGCAAGGAATTGAGCACAATTGGCGCGCCCAAAAGAGCGCGGCTGGCCGCGCAGGGCGCGTCCAGCCGCCATCCATGGGAGCGGGGAGAATCCCCGCTACGCAACGCGCCTCGTCAGGGCGCCCAAGTCACCACCAGGCCGTTGGTCAGGTTGAAGGTGTCGCTGGTGCAGAACGCGGCGGCATTGCGGTACCAGACCTGGTACGTGCGCGTGGCGCCGGCGGGGACCGCGCCGCGCACCGACACCGGCAGGTCGCCCAAGCTCGGGTAGGTGGCGGCGCCGGCGCTCGCCGTGCGCGTGCCGAGGCGCACGACCGAGCCGCTGGCGCAGCGCAGGCCGTCGCCGAAGGCGGTGCCCATGCCGCTGGCGGCTTGCGACGTGCCTTGGAAGTACAACGCCGACACCGTCGCGGGCATGCTGCTCGCGGAGAGGTTGAGGCTGTCGGCCGCGATGCTGGCGACGCCGCTGCCCGCGAGCAGCGCGCCGGAGCCGGTCGAGTTGGCGCAACCGCGTCCCGTCGCGCCGGCGTTGCCGCACGGGCAGGCGATGCCGCTGCCGTCGCCGAAGCAGAAGGCGGCGTAGCCGCTGCAAGCCGTGTCGTCGATGCGGAAGTCGTCGACGGCCGCTTCGATCACGGAGCCCGAACCGGCGTCGTCGGCGCGGAAGCGCACGCGCACGGTGGCGCTCGGCGCGACGAAGTCGGCCACGCGGAACTGGTGGAAGTACCAGCCACCGGCGGTCTGCGCGCCGGCGGGGCCGACCGTCTCGGCGTTGACCCAAGTGGCGCCGTCGTTGTTCGACACGTCGACGGTGAACACGTCGGCGTTGGGGGCGGCGCCTTGGCTGTTCGAGTACCAGCGCCAATACGAAACGATGGCGTTGGGGCTGGACGCGAGGTTGAAGCGCGGCGACTGGAGCGTCGTGTAGCCGCCATCGACGTCCGCCGCGCCGACGGCGCCGCCGGCGACTCCCTGGCCGGTGACCCAGCAGAGCGTGCCGGTCGTCGAGTGGTCGTCCTCGGGCTGGGCAGAGGTGCCGACCGGATCGACGCGCACCCAAGTACCCGCCGCCGCCGTGTCGCCAGTCACGCCGCCGGTCCAGCCGCTGGCCGCTTCGAAGGCGTCGGTCACGATCGCCGTCGAACCGTAGGAGGACACGGCCTCGAACACATTGCCGGGCGCGCCTTCCGGATGGAACCAGGTCACGCCGTTCGTGCTCTGGGCCGACATGTACCAACGCACTTGCGTGCCGCACGGAGTGGCCGGGAAGTTCGCCACCCATTGGCCGTTGGCGTTCTGCACCAGCGGTTGCGCCTGGAAGCCCGCGCCCGTGTCGATGTAGACGGTGGCGGAGCCGGCGAGCAACTGTCCCGGCGTGCTCTCTCCGATCTGCAACGCGACCGATTGGCCACCCGGGCGCAAGCTGGTCGGCGCGGAGCCGGCGGCGTAGCTGAAGGTGATCGGCGGAGCGCCGACCCACCACACGAACAAGCCGCGCTCGATGTCGCTGCCGATCACCGTGCCGCTCGGGAAGTACGGGTAGTTGTTCCAGAGCCCGTTGTAGCCGCCCGCGTCGTCCTCGGGGTACGTGTCGAAGTTCGCCACCAAGGTCGGCGTGGTCGCGCCGCTGGCGGTGTCGAACACGCGCAAGCCGCTCCTGTAGTTCGATTCGTACAGGTAGGTGCCCTTGGTGTAGATGTTGTGGTCGACGGTCGTGCCGTTCTGGAACTCGCCGAGGTAGGTCAAGGTCGGCGTGGCGTTCGCGAGCCCCGTGGCGTCGAACACGCGCGTGTACGGCCGGTTGTCCGTCTCGTCGTTGTGGTAGAGCCGCGTGCGATCGGGCGACAGCCACGCCTGGTGCGAGAAGCCCGGATTGGGATAGGCGATGTGCGCCAAGGACACGGGCGCCGCCTTGTTGGTCACGTCGACGATGTCGATGCCCACGTCGGCGAAGCCGCCGTTCAATCCGCCGCAGCAGATGGCGAGCTCGCGCGGACCGCCGCCGGGGCCTCCGGTGGGGTAGGTCACGACCTGCGCCTCGTGGACGTAGCGGTCGAACCAGCCGCCGACGTACTGCGGGTTCTGCGGCGTCGTGCGCAGGTCGTAGATGCGCAGTCCGTTGCTGCCGCCGCCCGCGCGATAGAGGAAGCCCGACTGCGTGTTGATCTCCAACGTGTGGGTGCGCGCGTCGCCGCCGGTCGTGATCGTGTTCGCCAAGGTCACGATGCCGCTGTCGATCTGCGACATGTTGAACACCTGGATGCCCGAGCCGCCTTCGCTGCCGGCGTAGCACCAGCTCTGGTAGACGCGCATGTCGCGCCACAAGCTCTGCGGACCGGAGAGGTTCGCCACGACCACCGGCGCGCCCGGGTTGGTGATCTCGACGAAGGCCGTGCCGTTCGAGTGGCCGAAGATGGCGTACTCGCGGCCCGACGGCGAGGTGTAGCCGAAGCAGCTGTTGCCGTTGCCTCCAGAGGGCACGCCGAAGGTCGACAGCGGCATCCACGCGAGCAAAGTCACGTTGTTGCGCGGGAAGTCGAGGCCCGCCTGGAACTGCGCGGTCGACGCTCCGCTCGCCAAGGCGCGGGCGAAGAGCTGGTTCTGGAAGCCGGGTCCTTGGCGAGCTGGTTGGCGCCAGAGAAGCTTCGGATCGCCGTCGTGAGCGGCGGCGGAGGAGGCGAAGGCGCAGGCCAAGGCCGCGAGGGCGCTCGTGCGGAGGAGGGTCATGGGATGGTTGGTGCCGGGAGTGGGCGGGCGCCGGCCGGTGCCGGGCGACGGCCGGCCCTTCATTGTGCAGCCGGAAGGCGCTCGCGTGGGGGACGGGCAAGGGATTCCCCCGACCCGTCCATCCATGACGGACGGAAGGTCTTTCCTGTTCCCGCCTCGCTCCGCTTGCCCGGGTGAGGGGGGTCGCGGCGCCCGTTCCGGTCCGAGGCGCCGAGCGAGCGCCCGGATTCGTCCTTCGCCCCCCCCACATGGCCAGCGGGAAGCAAGTCGCCGGCGGGACCCGGGGCCTGCGACGGGCGCGGGCGGCCTGAGGCGCTCCCTTCCGGCCCGGCGGCGGGCGGCCTTCGCCAGCGCGGAGTGCCCGCATCGGCCTCGCCGCGCCGGGCGCGACGGCAGACGCGGCAGTTCGGGCGTTTGTCAAATTTATTTGACGATGCGCGCGGCGCTCACATCAAGCGCGCGTGGCAGGCCTTGAACTTCTTGCCGCTGCCGCACGGGCACGGATCGTTGCGCCCCGTCTTGGCGGCGTTGTGCACGAAGGGCTTTTGGGGCGCGTGGTGCCCGTGGTGCGCGTGTTCGCCGGTGGCGACCACTTGCGCGAACTCGTCGAGCGTGTGCTCGAGGGCTTGCCGCTGCTCGAACGAATCGACCACCACCGCCGACTCGTTCAGGTGCGCCAAGTACGCGCGCAGCACCTCCGGGACGTGCGCCGCGAGCGGATCCTTGCGCGCGAAGCGTCCGGGCAGCATGTGGCCGACGACGCCGTGCACGTCCTGGCCGTCGAGCAGGCGTGGCGCCTTGCCCAGCTCCTCGTAGCAGCAGGAGAGGTAGGCCTCGACCACGGCCTTCTGCGCCTCGCGCGGGACCTGCAAGGCGCGTGCGTGGCTGGAGTCGAGGAAGGCCGCGGTGTCGAGCGTGATCTCTTGGCGCATGGGGCACACAGGATAGCGCGGCGCGCGGTCGCGCAGGAACCGCCGCTCCGCCGGGCGCGCGGCCGATCCCGCCGCCGGATCGCCCGGCCTCAGGACTTGCGCATGCGCGCGAGGAAGGCGGGGGCGTCGAAATCCACCGCGCGCGACTTGCGCGGCGCGGGCATGACGATGCTGAACTCCTGCTCGCCGCGGCGTGCGCGCAGCTCGATGGTGTCGCCGCGCTCGTCGCCCCACCGCGCGCGCGCTTCGGACACGGTGCGCACCACGACTCCGTCGATGGACTCGAGGATGTCCTGCGCGGCGAGCCCGTGCACGGCGGCGGCGTCGGACGGGTCGATGTCGACGACGCGCACCCCGCCGCGCGCCTCGTCGCCGGACAGCGGTTCGAGGTTCGCGCGCAGGATGGCCGGCCCGGTGCGCGTCTCGACGCGCACGCCGATGGCGGCGAGCCGCCCGAGAGCGTCGGACCCGCCGACGCCGCCTACGGCGCGCTCGAACCAGCCGCGCGCTTCGGCCGAGGTGGCGGACTCGACGCGCGCGAGGAACCCGTCGAGGTCCTGCGGCATGTCGTCCAGCAGGCCGCGGTAGAAGGCGTCGAAGTCCTGTCGTCCGGCACGCGCCAGCTCCGCGTCGAGCACCAAGGCCAGCGCGAAGCCGCAGGTGTAGACCTGTTCGTAGGCGACCTTGTCCATGAAGAACGCCATGCCGCCGGCGTCCGCCAGCGACAGACGCGCGGTCTCGCGCAGCGCCGCGTCGTCGGCGAGCTTCTTCGCGGCGACCTGCGTCCAGCGCGCTTCGTCGATCGCGCCGCAAGCGAGGGCCGTGCGCCACGCCTGCCAATCCGTGAAGCCCTCGCCCACGAAGCGCAACGCGCCTTGGAAGCCCGGGCCGCGCGCGGTGGCGAAGGTGTGGTGGTACTCGTGCGCGAGCAGGTGCGCGAGGTCGGCCTCGAGTTCGCCGGCCGCGAACGAGCCGCTGGCGACGAGCGTCATCGAGTTGCGCTTGGGCGAGCCCGCCAACGAACGGCCGGCCACGGGTTCGGGCGGGTTGAACAGGAACAGCCAGTCCCCCGCGGGCGGTCGCCGCAGTTGGCGGCAGTGCTCGCGCACGATGGCCTCGACCAGCGGCGGGACGATCGACCGCAGCCGCTCGTTGCCCGGCGCGAAGGCGCACTGCACCGTCGAGCCATCGATCTCGATCCTGGTGGTGGCGAAGGACCCGACGAGCAGCACGTCCGACTGCAAGGCCCACGGATCGGTGGGCGCGAGAGCGCCATCCTCCGCGCGCGGCCAGGGGCTGGTGATCGGGCGCGAGTCGCGCACGCGCACCTTCGCGGCCAGCGGCCGGTCCTGCGGCAGCGACTCCGGCAGCGGGAACAAGGCGGAACCGAACAGGATCAACGAGCCGTCCGTGCACGCGCCCGGATGCTCGTATCCGTCGCGCCCCGCGACCGCGGGCTGCGCGCGATGGTCGAGGCGGATGTCGAGCTCGAGCACGAGCTCGTCGCGCGTTCCCTTCGTCGCGCGCAAGCGCCACGGCTCCACGCTCTCGAGCGGCAGGTCGACGCCGTCGGCGGTTCGGGCGCGCGGAGGCGCGTGCCAGCGCGGTTCGAGCTGCACGAACGAATGGCGGTCGGGGAGCAGGAAGTCGAGCGTCTCGCCGGGCGGCAGGCCGCGGTAGGTGGCGCGCACCAGCACCCGCTGGACGCCGCCCTCGTCGATGGGCCTCAGTTCGAACTCGCAGGAGAAGCCCGCTTCGCGCGGCGCTGGCGCCGCCTCTGCGGGGGACGCCGCCACCGACTCGCGTCGAGGGTCCACGACGGCGGCTGGAGTTCCGGCGTCATCGTCGAGTCGCAGCTTGCAACCGAGGCCGGACAGCGAGGCGCACAAGGCGAGGCAGGCGAAGAAGAGCAAGGCGTGCGGGCGCATGGCGCTCGCAGAGTGCGACCTGCGGGGCCTGGACGCAAC
>JBKDQQ010000098.1:0-22269 GCA_046341775.1 Planctomycetia bacterium | reverse complement strand
GCGTGCGCGATGCAGAGTCGTTCGCTTGCGCGTAGGTGCTTGTACTCGTGGTGGGTCGTGCAGGGCGGAGACTTTTCGAGGCGCATCGCGCCAGACGCAGCCTCCATGCTCGTTCGGCTTGTTGCTCGTTTACGCCGGCCTGCCCTAGTCCTTGGGGGATCGGCGCCCTGGATGGTGCACCCGGCCGATTCGCCCAGTCCTTTGGTTTCGCCCAGTCCTTTGGTTTCGAGGCGGCAGCGAGGTGCCGCCTGTCGGCAGGGCGCCAGCCAGCACCGCCTCGTCGGCAAGTGGTGCCCCGGCCGGCGCGAGGCCTCTCCCAGTTCGCGCCGGCCGGGTCCGCCCGCGCGCCGCCGCCCCCCCGGGTGCGGCGCGCGGCTTGGTGCAGCCTCATCGACCGCACATCCCTAATTACGGCAGGCCCGGCCGATTTCTCAGTGGGCACAAGGGAGTATTACCGCTCCCTTTCAGAGCGTAGTACGACCGCGCCGGCGCACCTTCCCCGCGTGCCGCGTGCCGCACCTGCCGCGCGGGGGGGGCGGCGCACTCGACCGCGGGCCCTTCCGCGCGCATCTTCTAGGCGTGCGGTTCGCCGACTTCGACTATCACCTGCCCGAGGAACAGATCGCGCGGCGCCCCGCCGAGCCGCGCGATGGCGCGCGCTTGTGCGTGCTCGACCGCGGCTCCTCGAAGCTGGTCCACGCCAACGTGCGCGACTTGCCGCGCTTCCTCGCCGCCGGAGATCTGCTCGTGGCGAACGACACGCGCGTGCGACCGGCACGCCTCGTCGGAAGGCGCTCGAGCGGAGGAAGAGTCGAACTGCTGCTCGTCGACAAGGGTCCGACCCCCGCATCGTGGCGCGCCCTCGCCAAGCCCGCAGCCAAGCTCGTCGTGGGCGAGGTGCTGGAACTCGAAGGCGGCGCGTTGCGCGCCACGGTGCTGGGGCGCGAGGGACGCGAGACGCTGGTCGAACTCGCCTGCGAGGGGGAACTCGAGGAGCTGCTCGACCGGCATGGCCGCATGCCGCTGCCGCCGTACATCCTGAAGAGCCGCGGAGCCGAGCTCGATCCGGCCCTCGACCGCGCGAGCTACCAGACGATCTTCGCCAAGGCGCGCGGCGCCATCGCCGCTCCCACCGCCGGGTTGCACTTCACGCCCCGACTGCTCGACGAACTGTCCGCCGCGGGAGTCGAGCGCGCGAGCCTGACCTTGCACGTGGGGCTCGGCACCTTCGCGTCGGTCGAGTGCGAGCGTCTCGACGACCACCGCATGCACGCGGAGGACTACGTGCTGGGCGCGGAGTGCGCCGCCGCGGTCGCGCGCGCCAAGGCGCGCGGTTCGCGCGTGGTCGCCCTCGGCACGACCAGCGCGCGCGTGCTCGAGTCCCGCGTCGATCCCGCGGGCGGGCTCGCGCCAGGCAGCGGCAGCACGAGCATCTTCCTGCGGCCCGGCTCGCGCTTCGCCGCCTGCGACGCGCTGTTCACGAACTTCCACCTGCCGCGCAGCACCTTGCTGGTGCTCGTCTCGGCCTTCGCCGGCAGGGAGCGCGTGCTCGCCGCCTACGAGGAGTGCGCCCGCGAGGGCTACCGCTTCTACAGCTACGGCGACGCCATGCTCGTCTTGTGAAACCGCGGACACCTGTCAAGCAAACTAGACAAGCCGCCGGTCGCCCTGGTCGGTCGCCACGGTCGCCCCTGGCGATCGAGGCGAACACGGCGCCCGGGGCGGCTCAGTCGCCCGCTTCGAGCGCGGCGCGGATGGCGCGCGCCGCCGCGAACGGATCGTCCGCGGAGAGGATGGCCGACCCCACGCAGGCGCGCCCGCCGCGCGCCAGCTCGCCCGCGTTGCCGATGTCGATGCCGCCGATGGGGAACACCGGCAGGGGACTCGCCTCGCAAGCCAGCCACGCCGCGGTGGCGCCGAGGCCGCGCGTGTAGCCCTTGGTGGCGGTGGCGTGCACCGGCCCGAAGCCGAGGTAGTCGACCGCGCGCTCCTGCGCCGCGAGCACGTCCTCGAAGGAGTGGGTCGACAAGCCGACCAGCGCCTCGTCGCCGAGGTGCGCGCGCGCCACCTCGACCGGACAGTCGTCCGCTCCCAGGTGGACGCCGGCGAGCCCTTCGTCCAACAGGGCGCGCGCCACGTCGACCCGGTCGTCGACGAGCACCAGCACCTCGGCGCGCCGTTCGCGCACGAGCCGCAGCAGATCGCGCGCCAAGTCGTAGGTCGCGCGCGCCGGGCACGGCGCCTTGGGCGAGGGTTGCGTGCGCGGGTCCTTGGGGCGCGCCTGCAGCACATCGACATGGGGCAGCACGGCGGCCACGCGCTCCAGCAACTCGCCCTCGGGCGCCAGCTCCGGCGAGACGAGCAGCATCAAACGGGCTTCCTGCAAGTGTTTGCGCACGCCCCACCACTCTAGCTCCCGCGCCGGGTGCGGGGTGGCGGTTCGCTGGCAGGGGCGTGCGCAAGCGACGCCGGCGTCCTGCGTCGGGTTTTCGGGGAGCAATTCCGGCCGATTTCGCGTCCATCCGCCACCACCGCGCCGCCTGCAGGGGTAGCTTGGGCCAGACTTTGGCTGGGCCGCTCCGCCCCCAACCAGCGGATCCCGCCCCTCCCCCCGTCGAGTCCCCATGAAGATGTCCCTGCTCGGACTGGCCCTGCCGGTCGTCTGCGTCGCTTCCGCGAACGCCCAACAGTTCCAGCAAGTCACCGCCTTCCCGGGCACCGCCTTCTGGAGCGAAGGGGTCGAATGCGCCGACGTGGACCAGGACGGGGACCTCGACATCTTCGTGGCGGACGGTGATGGATTCGCCTCGGCCGGCACACAGCGCCAGAACCGCCTGTGGATCAACCAGCACGCGCAAGGGCAGAGCTGGACCATCGTCGACGAGTCGATCGCGCGCCTCGGCACGCACACTTCGAACGCCAAGGGCGTCACGACCGGCGACCTCGATGGCGACGGGTGGACCGACGCCCTCTTCGCCAACGCCTTCTCGACGCAGCTGCCGTTCCTCTACATGAACCGCGGCGCGGCGCAGCCTGGCTACTTCAACTTCGAGGGCGTGGCGCGCGGCTTCACCACGCTGCTCAACTCGGGTGGCTCGGCCTTCGGGGACATCGACGACGACGGCGACCTCGACGTGATGATCAACGACGCCTACAACACGGCCGCCGCTACGACGCGTCGGCCGCGCCTGTACCGCAACAACGGCGCCGGCTTCTTCGTGGAGGACGCGGCGTTCTCCTCCACCGCGCCGCTCAAGCGCGGTCAGATGGACGTGCAGTTCGCCGACCTCGACGGCGACTGGGACATCGACTTCCTCGGATCGAACAAGGGCACGACCGCGAGCAGCGCGCACTACTTGATGACCAACGACGGCACGGGGGCCTTCACGGACCGCTCGAACCTGATCGCCAGCGCCTCCGGCAACACCTACGAGGTCGACCTGGGCGACCTGGACGGCGACGCCGATCTCGACCTCGTCTTCGTCTCGCTCTCCGGCTTCGTCGAGGGCACGCTCAGGAGCAACGTCGCGGCGGGTTCCTTCAACTACACGCAACTGCAGACCTACGGAGCCGACGACGACAACGAGATCGCGCTCTTCGACCACGACGTCGACGGCGACTACGACGTGGTCGTGGGCTCGCTGGGCGCCTCGGAGAAGATCTACGCCAACAACGGCGCGGGCACGTTGACGTTGGCCGCGGCGATCCAGGCGCAATCCGATTCGACGCTCGACCTCGCCGTGGCCGACCTCAACAACGACGGCCGCCACGACATCGTCGCCGTGCAAGGCGAATCGGGCGTGTTCACCAACAAGTTCTACCGCAACACGGGAGCGGTGGACGCGCGCGCGCCAGTCGTGGTGGCGGTGCAGGCCGACTCCGCCGCCGCGGGAAGCGGACCGTGGATCGCCAAGGCGAAGATTCGCGACCAGGTGCTCGACGACGGGGTGAACCACGTGCGCGGCTGGATCGAATCGATCCCGGTCCAGGCCGCGACCAACGAAGTCGTCGCGGGCTTCAACGGCGCCGCGTTGTCGCTGCCTGCCAGCGTCCCGGCGGGCACGATGCTCGTGTTGCGCAACGATGGCGCCACCACCGCCTCCGTGGTCGTCTCCGGCGCGCGTCCGTGGTCGGGCAGCGTCGCTCCGGGCGCGAGTTTCGTCGTCGGCTGCGTCGTGCCTGGCGTGTATGTGGTCGCGAACAACCTGGGCGCGACGGCCAACCTCGTGGTCGACGCCGGCGCGTGGACCAGCGTGCAGGGGCTGAACCAGGGCGGGCAGCAGTACCGCTTCGCCACCAGCGCACCCGGCGCGGGCGCGGGCACGGGCGTCGCGCGCCAGTTGCGCTTCGTCGATTGGACCGGCAACACGACCATGGTCGCGCTGCCCACGCTCCTCCTGCCCGCGACCGACACCGGCGCTCCCTACTGCTTCGGCGATGGATCCGGTGCTGCTTGTCCGTGCGGCAACGCCTCGGCCGCTGGCGCCGCAGCTGGTTGCCTGAACTCGCTCGGCACGGCCGGGACGCTGCGCGGCGCCGGTCTCGCCAGCATCGCCTCCGACAGCTTCCAACTGCGCGGCTCCGCGATGGCGAACAGTTCCGCGTTGTACTTCCAAGGCACGACGCAAGCCGGCGCGGGCCTCGGCACGGTCTTCGGCGACGGATTGCGCTGCGCCGCCGGTTCGGTCATCCGCCTCGGCACGAAGGTCAACGCCGCCGGGCAGTCGACCTTCCCCGGCGCGGGCGACCCGTCCGTCTCCGTGCGCGGAGCGGTGCCGGCCGGCAGCACCCGCACCTACCAGGTCTGGTACCGCAACGCGGCGGCGTTCTGCGCGGCGGAGACCTTCAACCTGACGAACGGGTTGTCGGTCGCCTGGGCTCCCTGATCGGCGCGCCGCGGTCCGATCGACGGCTGGTGCGCCCCGAAGGCACCGCATCGGCGGAGGTCGAACTGGTTCCGGCGCGTGGCCGGCGGCGGCAAGGCGGGGGAAGCGCCCGCACGGCTTGCTCGAATCGGCAGCAGCGTGGATCTTGGAGTGGCGAGCCTCCGTCCCTTGGCGGGCGTAGGGTCCTGGGTGTCCTCGGCCTTCCGCCACCCCAACCTCTTACCACGTCATGCAGCCGATCCGCTCCACCACCCCTTCGTTGGTCCTGGGATTCGCCCTCCTCTGCACCGCCGCCGCCGAGGCCCGGCAGTCGCAGGTCGAACCTCCGCGTTCGCTCGCCTTCGAAGAAGCCAATGCGCTCGCCGTCGTCCCACGCTGGTTGTCGCTGAGGCACGGAGGCTTCGACACGCGCTTCGACGGCCCCGCCATTCCGAGCGAGTTGCGCGCCGAGCGCGCCGATTCGCGCTACTTCGTGGTCCAGCTCGACGCGGAGATCGACGAGGGCAACAAGCTCGCGTTGCGCGAGCTCGGGCTCGAGTTGATGGACTACATCCCCAACCGCGCGTGGATCGTGCGCGGCACGGCCGCCATGGTCGACGCGGCCACGGCCGCCGGGCTCGTGGCGTGGTCCTCGCCCCTGCACCCCGCCTGGCGCATCGAACCGGAGCTGCTCGCCGGCGCCTCGCCTGCGCGCCTCGCGGTGCTCGGCTTCGCGGGCGTGTCCGGCGAAGCCCTGCGCGCGCAGGTGGCTTCGTTGGGCGTCGAAGTGGCGGAGCAGCACGAACAGGTCGGCCGCTGGTTGCTGCTCGTGCCCGCGCGCCCCGGCCTCGCGCAAGCGCTCGCGCGCCTGCCCGATGCGCAATGGGTGGAGCCCGAGAGCATCGTCTCGACCCGCAACACGACCATGACCTGGTCGGTGCAGACCGCCACGACCAACAGCCGCCGCCTGTGGGACGCGGGACTGCGCGGCGAGGGCCAGATCATCGGCCACATGGACGGGGCCATCGCCACCGGGTCGTGCTACTTCTCCGACCCGGCGAACCCGATCGGTCCGAGCCACAGGAAGATCGTCTACACCTCCGGCACCGGAGCCGCCGACCTGCACGGCACCCACACCGCCGGCACCGTCGCGGGGGACGCGCAACCGGTGAACGGCTCGACCGCCAACCGCGGACTGGCGTATCTCGCCAAGCTCGCCCACAGCAACAACTACTCCGCCGCGTCGTGGAGTTCGCTCGCCACCACGCACAGGACCAACGGCGCGCGCCTGCACACGAACTCGTGGGGCAACGACAGCACGACCGCCTACAACTCGCACTGCAACGCGATCGACGCCTTCATGTGGACGAACGAGGACAACCTCGTGCTGTTCGCCGAGACGAACCTGTCCACCCTGAAGAACCCCGAGAACGCCAAGAACCTGCTGGCGGTGGGCAACGCCTTGAATGGCGCCTCCTACATGAGCAAGGGTGGCGGCGGCGTGGGACCGACCTCGGATGGACGACGCAAGCCCGATCTGTTCGCGCCGGGCACGAACATCGTGTCCTCGTCCACGGCGTCCTGCGGGACGAGTTCGTTGACCGGCACGAGCATGGCCTGCCCCGCGGCCACCGCGGCCGCGGCCCTCGTGCGCCAGTACTACCTCGGCGGCTACTACCCTTCGGGCTCGCCGAACGCCGCCGACGCGCTCACGCCCACCGCGGCGTTGGTCAAGGCCACGCTGCTGAACACCTGCCAGGACATGACGGGCGTCTCGGCCACCGTCCCGAACAACACCGAAGGCTGGGGGCGCATCGTGCTCGACGAGACGCTGCGGCTGCCCGGCGATCCCGGGCGCATGTGGCTGGTCGACGTGCGCCGCGCAAGCGGCGTGACGACCGGAGCCACGCGCACCTACACGATCGATGTCGCGAGTTCCTCGCTGCCGTTGGAGATCACGATGGCGTTCACGGACTTCGCCGGCGCTGTCAACGCCACGAACGCCGCCGTGAACAACCTGAACCTCGAGGTGGTCGCGCCGAACGGCAACCTGTACCGGGGCAATGTGTACGCGTCCGGATCGTCGACCACGGGCGGCACGGCCGACGCCATCAACAACGTCGAGCGCGCCACCATCAACGCCCCGCAGGCGGGCACTTGGACGGTGCGCGTGCTGGGCGCTTCGGTTCCCCAAGGTCCGTGCGGCTACGCCGTCGTGGCCACGGGCGACCTGGCCTTCTCCGCCGGCACGCCCTTCTGCTTCGGCGACGGATCCGGCGTGGCCTGCCCCTGCGGCAACTCCTCGCCGGCGGGTTCCAACGCCGGCTGCCTGAATTCGCTGGGCACCGCGGGCACCTTGCGCGGCGCCGGCACGGCGAGCCTCGTCAACGACGGATTCCAGTTGCGCGGCACGGCCATGGCGAACAGCACCGCCCTGTACTTCCAAGGCACCACGCAGCAGAACGGCGGCCTGGGTTCGGCCTTCGGCGACGGCTTGCGCTGCGCCGCCGGCACGGTTGTGCGACTGGGAGCCAAGATCAACGCCGCCGGCGCTTCGATCTACCCCGACGCCGTCGACTTGCCGATCAGCTTCTACGTCACGGCTCCGGGCACGCGCACCTACCAGGCGTGGTACCGCAACGCCGCGGCCTACTGCGCGGCGGAGACCTTCAACTTGACGAACGGCTTGTCGGTCGTCTGGGCGCCCTGAGGCGTGGCGCCCGCTCCGCGGCGGGTGTCAAGTTTACTTTACATGGCGGCCCCGTCGGCGATGCCGGCCCGGCCGCCATGCCGCAAGGTGGCCTTGCCGCTGCGAGGACTTGCCGGCGGGGCCGCCGAGCGCTTGCGCCACCGGCGGCTCGCGCGCCGGGGCCCGCCCTCCATTGGATGCGAAGGCGGCCGCCGGCGCGTGGCGCGGGGCCCAAGCACGGCCTAGACTTCGGAGCAGGCATGCTGGCGACACTCCTGATCCTCCAAGCCGCGCGGGCGACGACGGCTCCCGCCTCCGATCCGTCCTTGTTCGAGGACGCCTCGGCGCGCGCCCTGCCCGGCGTCGAGCTCGCCTACGGCGGCGCGGGCAAGGACTGGATCGCCGAGGTCAACGGCGGCGGAGTGCTGCTCGGCGACTTCGATGGCGATGGCGTGCTCGACTGCGTGCTGGTCGACGGCTCGACGGTCGAGGCGAAGGAGGCTGGCAAGCCGGCGCGGCCCGCGCGCGTGTTCCTCGGCAAGGGCGACGGCACCTTCGCCCCCGGTGGCGAGCGTTGGAAGCTGCCCGAGCTGCGCCTGGGCTCGGGCGGCGCCACGGGCGACATCGACGGCGACGGGCGGCTCGACCTCGTGCTGACCGACCAAGGACCGGCGCGCGTGCTGCTCAACGGCGCGGAGGGTTGGCGCGAGTGCGCGAGCCTTGGCGAGCCCGGCGATTGGTCGACCAGCGCGGTGCTGTTCGACGCCGACGCGGACGGCGCGCTCGACCTGTACGTCGTGCGCTACCTCGATTTCTCGACCAAGTCCGTCAAGTCGCGCGCCAGCGGCGCCTGCCGCTGGAAGGGCCATCCCGTCATGTGCGGCCCGGAAGGCCTGCAGCCGCAGTCCGATCGCTTCTACAAGGGGCTCGGCGACGGCACCTTCGTGGACGCCACGCGCGAGTCGGGCATCGCCGCCCACGCGCCGAGCTACGGACTCGGCGTGATGGCGCTCGACCACGACGCCGATGGCGACACCGACTTGTTCGTCGCCAACGACTCCATGCCCAACTTCCTGTGGGAGAACGACGGCAAGGGCGCGTTCCGCGAAGTGGCCTTCGCGCGCGGCGTCTCGCACGACGCCAACGGGCGCGAGATGGCCGCCATGGGCATCGCGGCGGGGGACCTCAACGGCGACTTGCGCGACGACTTGTTCGTGACGGTCTTCAGCGGAGAGGCGACGCCGCTCTACTGCTCGACGAAGAGCGGCGGCTATCGCGAGCGCGGGATGGCCGCCGGCATCAGCGGGCCGAGCATCCCGCTGCTTGGCTGGGGTGCTTCCATGCACGACTTCGACCTGGACGGCGACCTCGATCTCGCCGTGTTCAACGGTCACGTCTACCCGCAGGCCGACCTGCCCGGCACGGACACCAGCCATGCGCAGCGCGCGCAGTTGCTGCTGAACGACGGCAAGCTGCGCTTCGCCGAGTCGCCGCTCCTCCCGGGAGCGCGCGTGTCGCGCGCCTGCGCCGCGGGCGACCTCGATGGCGACGGGGATGTCGACTTGGTGGCCGCGCGCCTCGACGGACCGGTCGATGTGCTCCTGAACCGCGCGCCGCGCGGGGCCGGCCACCACCATCTGCGCGTGCGCGCCAAGCTCGCCGGCGGCAAGGTCGATGCGCTCGGGGCGCGCGTGTTCGTCGAGGCCTGCGGCGCGAGGCGCGCCGCCGAGATTCGCACCAGCGGCGGCTACCAGGCCGCCGTCCCGGCGGAAGCGCACTTCGGGCTGGGAGCCTGCGCGGACGTGGCGAGCGTCGAAGTGCGCTTCCTCTCGGGGCGCTCCGTGCGCGTCGCGGCGCCGCCCGTGGACCGACTGCTCGTCGTCGTCGAGCCGGCGGACTCGGCGCAGGAGACGGGCAAGTGAACGCGTTCGCACGCTGGGCGATCGTCGCCGTCGCCCTGCTTCCCTCGCTCGGAGCCCAAGGCTCCGCTCCGCTCCGCATCGTCGAGGAGACGGCGCAAGTCGAGCCCGCGCCGGCGCGGCGGCGCCTGTCCGAGCTCGAGTCCGCGGCATTGGCGCGCGATCCCGCGACCCTGCCGCGTTCCGCCGCGGCGCGTTGGAGGGGATTCGATCCGACGAAGCTGCGCGCCGAGGATCTTCCGGCCCGCTACCACACGGCGCTCGCCGCCTTGGAGCGTCGCGCGCCCATCGCGGCGCTGGTCGAGTTGTACGCGCTGCTCGACGAGACGCCCGGCTGGCCGCCGGCGCTGCACCAGTGCGCCGTGATCCACTTCCGGCTGCAGCGCCACACGGACGCCGTGGCGTGCGCGCGCCGGTTCCTCGAGGAATGCCCGGACCGCGTCGGCGAGACGCGCGTGCTCGGGCACGCGCTCTACACCCTGGGCCGGCACGCCGAGGCGCGCGACCACTACGAGGCGGTGTTGCGCGCGGCGCCCGGCGACGTGGAGGCGCGCCGCGGCCTGGCCTTGTCCTTGGCGCGAATGGGGGAGGCCGTGCGCGCGCGCGCCTTGCTGGAGGAGGTCGTGGCGGCGAAGCCCGCGCACGTGGAAGCCTGGACTTGGCTCGCGCGCCTGGCGCTCGACGAAGAGGACCTGTCGCGCGCGCTGTCCGCGGCGCGCAAGGCCGTCGCACTGGACGGATTCGATCCCGCGCCGTGCTTCGTGTTGGCGCAGGTGCTGCAGGAACAGGGCGAGTCCGAGGCCGCGCAGCTCGAGCGCGCGCGCTTCGAACGCCTGTCCTCCGCCGCGGCGCGCTTGCGACAGCTCGAATCCGACGAGGAGTACGCGCCCGCCGATCCGGAGCTGCCGCGCCGGCGCGCCATGGTCCACCACGAGCTGGGCGACGCGCGGCGCGCCGAGCAAGCGGTGCGTCGCTGGTTGTCCCTCGCGGGCGACGACTTGGGGGCGCACGTGGAGGCGTTGGACCTGCTGGCGGCGCGCGGCTCGTTCGCCCTGCAGGTCGCCACGCGCACGGAGGAGCTCGCCGGCTCGGACGTGGCCGCGTGGAAGCGCTTGGAGGCCTTGTGGGCCGAGCGTGGCGACCAGACCAAGCGTCTCGCCGCTGGCGAACGCTGGCGGCGCCTGGAGCGGGGACGCTGAGTAGACTCCGGCGCACGGCGCACCCTCCCCAAGGACGCAGCCCGCTGGTGGGCGGGCTGCATCGGGAGGAGCAGAGAGAGAGTCGGAGAGAGAGTCTGGGAGAGAGAGAGTCGGCGCGGGCGCTCCGGCAGGGAGTCGCGGTGACCGGGCCGGAGTCGGGGTGTCCGCCATGCGGAGGCGGACGGGAGCAGAGTCAGCGGGTGTCGAGTCTTCCGGCGCGCGCGCCGTGGGCGTGGGCCGCGGCACTGGGCGCGCCAGCGTGCGTCAGGCCGATTCCTTGCCGCTCTTGCGCGGGCGACCGCCCTTGGGCTTCTGGCGGGTGATCGTCTCGTTGAACTCCGACCAGTCCTCGCCGGAGAAGAGTCGCACGCGCTCGCCGCACTCGATGCAGTAGCTGCGGTCGAGCGACATGAGGTACGAGACGTACTTCTGGCAGTGGCTGCAGTACTTCTGGTCGCTGTAGTAATCGCGGTTGAGGTTCATCGTGCGGTGTCCTGCGTGGATGCGGGTGCGGCTTCCCCTGAGCACGCCGGTGGCCAAGTCGCGCGCCGACTCCGGTCGCTCGGTCGCAACCGCCTAAGTGATAGGAGTTTGCATTCATGTGCGCGGCCCTGGTGCGGCACTCGTGCAGCACCCGCACCTGTGGCGCCGACGCCACGCTCCATCGGTCGCGGCATCCCGCGCAGGGGGCGAGTTCGGCCCGGAGTCACCTTGGGCGCGGCGCCAAGGGGCGCTCGACGCGTCGGCCTAAGTGGATTTGCTTCATGAGCTTGCGTCTGCGCCCATGGCGAGCGTCCACTGCCCTGTTGCGCCCGCGCCACACCGCGCGCGCCGGTCGTGGCGCGCGCACCACACCTCGCCGCCGAGTGGATTCAGGTGCAGCGATCGCGCCAGGCGAGGATCGCTGCGCGCACCGCCGCGTCGTCTTCCGCCGCCGCGGCGCGTTCGAGCGCCCCGCGGACTCCGTCGTCCTTGGCATGGGCCTTCGCCAAGGACCATGCCGCCGCCTCGCGCACGACCTGGCTGGGGTCGAAGCTCAGAGCCTTGAGCAGCGCTCCACGACCGCGATCGCTCGGGACGCCCGACAAGGCGATGGCGGCGTTGCGCGCCACGCCCTCGCGCCCCGGGCGATCGGTGGGCGACGGGTGGAACAGCTCGTCGAAGGCGTCGCCCGCCTCGAGCCACTCGACGAGTCCCAACTCGGCCACCGCGCGGTGGTGGCCGAAGCGTTGCGACAGGTCGGGGGCCTTGGAAGCCCAGGGACAGACTTCGCTGCATACATCGCAGCCGAAGGCCCAGGAGCCGACCTTGTCGCGCAAGGCCGGATCCATGGCGCCTTGGTGCTCGATCGTCAGGTAGCTGATGCAGCGTCGCGCGTCGACTTCGCCCGGCGCGACGATCGCCTGGGTGGGACAGGCGTCGAGGCAGGCCGTGCACGTGCCGCACGAACCAACGGGCTGCGCCGTCGTCGGCTCGAGTTCGTGCGACAGCAGCAGCTCGGAGAGGAAGAAGTACGGTCCGAAGCGCGGGTGCAGCAGGTTGGCCGCCTTCGAGGAGAACCCGATGCCCGCCACGCGCGCGTGCGAGCGTTCGAGGACCGGACCGGCGTCGACGATGCGGCGTTGCATCCCGCCGAGGCCCGCGCGCTCCAGGCGCTTGGAGAACTTGCGCAGCTTGTGCGCGAGCACGTTGTGGTAGTCGCGCCCCGCCGCGTAGCGCGCCACGCGTCCGCCTCCTTGCAGCTCGACCGCGGGTCGCGAATGCGCCAGTCCCAGCACGACCATGCTGCCCTGCTGCTTGAGGATCTTGCGCGGGTCGAGGATCCGCTCGGCGTCGACCTCGAGCCAGCGCATCGAGCCGTGCCGCCCCTTCTCGAGCCACGCTTGGAAGCGCTCGGCATCCGGCGGGGGAGCGAGGGGCGCGATGCCGCACAGGTCGAAGCCCAGCTCCGCCGCGATCTCGAACACCACTTGCTCGCGTCCCACGCGCGGATCGTCTCCTGCGGGCTCGTTCGCGGGAAGGGCCGGACGGCGTCGAAGCCCGCTCGAGCCGACGACGGCGGAGCGAGGCGCGGTCGTCGGTCGCAGGGCCGCGCAGGCGGTGCGCAGTCACTTCCACGCCTTGAAATGGACCCGCAAGCCGATTCATGGAAGAGAGTTACGTGAAATTGCGCCGGTGGATAAAATTGAAGCAAAGGGTGTGCGTTACCTCGTTTCCCATCGGCTCTAGAATCGTCCACGAGGCCTTCCAGCCGCCGGGTTCCCCACGCCCGACGCGGTCCCCTCCACGCAGCGCGTCGACTCCTCCGTACCGGCGTCCACCACGCCGGCGGAATCCCAACCCCTGGTTCGCCCCGGCACGCAAGGCTTGCCCGTGCGCCACGGCCTCCCGCCCCCGACTCGCGTCCGGGAACCGGGGTCCGCGGTGCACGCCGCGCCTCGCGCGCGCCACAAACCAACCAAGCAGCGCACCCCATGCAGGCCACCTCCGCCATGCACTCGCAGCCCAGCCCGGGCGCCGCGTATCGCGCGCGCCTGGCCGAGCGGCTCGGCGACCTGCGCGACGAGCTGGGTGGCGAGTCTTGCGCGGCGCTCCTCTGCATCGTGTCGGACGAGGCGCGCGACGGCGAAGCGCTGCGCGACGCGTTCTCGACGGCGCTCATGGAGCGCTTCCGCCTCCACGGCGGGCGCGGCGCCTTCGGGCTGCTCTACGAGCTGAACGCCCAGCACCTGCTCGTGCAGGTCGCCGCCCGCCTGCGCCGCTACGGCTGCAAGAGCGATCCGCTCGACGTGCTGCAGGAGGTGTTCTTCAACGTCTACCGCTACCCGCACCGCTTCGATGCCAGCCGCGACGACGCGTTCCGCGTCTGGTCGGCGATGATCGTGCGCAACACGGTGCTCAAGCACCTGCGTTCGGTGTCGCGCCGCGATCGCGGGGAAGTCGCGATCGAGGACCTCGCCGGCGAAGTCGAGACGCAAGGCGCCGGCCCCTTGGCTCGCGCCGTCGAGACCGAGAGCAACAGCGAGTGCGCGCGGGTCTACCTGACCTACCTCCAGCTGTACTTGGCGTTCTACGCGCTCTTGTCCGAGCGCGAGCGGCGCGCGCTGCAGATGGTCGAGGTGGAGGACGCCAGCTACCGCCAAGCCGCCGAGGAGCTGGGCATCAAGCTCGAGAACCTCAAGATGGTCGTGTTCCGCGCGCGCCGGAAGATCCAGCGCGCGATGCGTCGCGCCTTCGACGGCGCGCTGCAGGCGCAGCGTCCCGCCCAATGCGGGAGGGCGGCGCTCTTCGCGGAGGCCGACGACGAATCCGAGGACCTCGACCCGCGCTCGACCGGCGAACGAGGAGGGAGGGACTGACCATGCAAGAGCACGCATCCTTCGACGCCCGCGACGACTTCGAGGCCGGTCCTTGCACCGCCTTCCAAGTCGACCTGTCCTGCCTGCTCGACGGCGAGCTCGAGGACCAAGCGGCGGCGCGCGCGATCGGCCACATGGAGGCCTGCGCCTTGTGCCGCGCCTTCGTCGACGACACGCGCGCGCACATGCGCCTGCACAAGGACATCCACGACGAGGCGCGCTTGCAGGCGCGCTTGTCGATGCTCGTCGGCGGGGACTGGGCGCGCGAAGCGGCGCGCGCGGCCGAGTCGGTCGACCTCGTGCACGCGCTGGCGACGCTCTTCTTCCAACTGGGCAAGGCCTACGTGGTCGCGGCCGTCGACCCGGGTTGGCGCGAGAAGATCTTCGAGGCCGTGGTGCCCATCGCCGCCACGCAAGGGCAGGGTCGCGGCTTCGTGGACGGCGTGCTGCGCGGCGAGCGCCAACCGGCGGCGCGCCTCGATTGGTCGCGCGCGCGGGCCATGTTCAACGGCCGGCTGGAGCGCATCGAATCGCCGCTGGAGAAGGGCCGCAAGCTGCTGGAGGAGGCGCTGGCGGTCGACGCCTCGCACGAGGAGGCGTCGTTGTGGCTCGCCTACTTGCACGCGCACGAGGGCAAGCGCCTCGTCGCGGCCGAGGAGTACCGGCGCATCTTCGAGGAGGCGATCCGCCCCGAGAACCGCGGCCACGCCATGATGCAGCTCGGCAGGCTGCACTCGAGCGAGGAGAACTGGCGCGCCGCCGTGCGCTGCTGGCGTTGGATCACGATCAGCGGCCTCGCGGACGCCGACGATCGCTTCTGGGCCGCTCGGTTCAACCTCGGTATGGTCCACGCCCTCGCCGGTGACCGCGGTCGCTCGTTGCGGTACTTCCGCCTGCTGCTCGACCGCCACCCCGCACGGGCGGCCGAAGTGGCCGAACTCGTGGCGCGCTCGCCCAAGTTGCGGGCCGCCATCGACGCCCAACCGGGCTTCCCCGAAGCCCTGCTGCACACCTGCCCCGAGCTCTTCGCCGCCCCTGGCGGCGCTTGAGCGAGGAGAGGAGACCCACCATGACGACCTTCACGACACGCGACTCGCGCTGGCTCGCCCCGCTGCGCCGCCTCGTCGTCGCCTTCGCCTGCGCCACGCTCGCCTGCTCCACGCTCGTCTGGGCGGGGGCCGGCGGGGGAACGACGGTGCCGACCGCCCAGACGGGCGCGGGCAACGGAAACTCCGGCAACACGGCCGCCGGCGGCGGAGACGAGACGATCGGCACGCTCCCGCTCGCGAGCGGCGTGCGCTTGGATGTGGTGCGCCACGCACGGCTCGACGGAGCTTCGCTGGCGATCGAAGGCCGCTGGACCGACATCGCCGCCGCCGTGCGACAGCTGCGCGGTTCGACGCGCGTGCGACTCGAGCTGCTGCAAGGCGATCGCGTGCGCGCCACCTTCGTGGGCGACGTGCGACTGGGACTGGACCGCGTGGTCTTCCACCGCGCCGGACTCGTCGTCGGCGTCGCGCGCCCCGATGGATCGTTCGCGGCCTTGCCGCAAGTGGAATCGTTGCGCGGCTCGCTGGACGGGGTGCGCTTCCGCCGCGAGGCCTACGCGGAGACCGTCGTGTTCGAACGTCGACGCTGACCTCGCTTCCGGTCCGACCTTCCATCGCGCGCCCCCGTCCAGCGTGGACGGGGGCGCGCGGTCCTTTCCCGGGGCAGCAGCGGCTTCCACGCCTGGTTTTTCCGACTTGGCGCGCGAGCGGGGGGTCCCACCGCCGACAACCCCGGCGTGGATCCCGTCTCGGCTTCCTTGCCGCACCTGCCGGCGCTCGCCCAGCAGAGGAACGACCTCGCCGCGGTCTTGGCGAGGTCGCGCTTCGTGGCCGCGGAGGTCGTGCAGCGGCTCGATGGCGGCTCGGTCGTTCTGGGGCTCGCCGGTCGCAAGATCGCCGCCGCGTCGCAGGTCGAGCTCGAAGCGGGCGACCATCTCCTCCTGGAAGCCGAGGGCGGAGCGCAGGACGGCGTGCCCGTGCTGCGCCTCGTCCAGCGCCTCGCGCGCGCCGACGCGGCCTTGCACCAAGCCTTCTTGTCCGCGCGTCTGTCCGCCGAGCCCGGCAGCGTGCTGCTGCGCGAGCTGACGGCGCGCCTGTCGGCGAACCTCGAGCGCCTGCCGCCGGACGCGCGCGCGACCGTCGCGGTCCTGCTGGGACGCCTGCAAGGCCTGGACTGGCGCGCGGGCGACGACGGCGCGCGCCTCGCGCATGCTTGGCGGAGCTTCGCCGCGCGCCCCGAAGCCTTGCTGGCGCGCGCGGTGGAGGGGCGCGTGGAAGGGCGCTTGGCGCACGCCTTGGCGGCCGAGGTGGCCGATGAGCTGATCGAGGGCCTGCAAGTCCACGACGCGAACGCGGCCGCGCGCTTGCGCGCCGGCGTCTTGCGCTTGTGCTCCGCGCCCGTCGATGCGGCCCGGGCGGCGGAGGTCCTGGGCGGGTTGCGCGAACTCGTGCGCGCCCTGCTGCGCGTTCCGCTCGACGAGGAGCGGCTCGCGAAGCTCGGCGGCGGCGCCTTGCGAGCTCTCCTGGGCGATCCGGCCGGTCGCGAGGATCTGGCGCGGGTCGCCGCGCGCCTTGCCGCGGACACTCCGGCCAGTTGGCTCGCCGCGGCGCTGGAGGGCCTCGAGGACGAGCCGACGCGCGCCCTCGTCGGGCAGGCGCTCGACGCGCTCGACGGCGAAGCGCTGGTCGAGGTCGCCCGCCGACGCGAAGGCGCGGAGCAGGGTGGCTGGTCCCCGTCCTGCGGCGACTCGCCGCGGTGGCTGAAGTTGCGCGAGGAGCGCCGCGAGTCGAAGGGCGCCACGGAGGTCGAATCGCGACGCCTGGTCGTGGACCTCGGGTTCGAGCGGCTCGGCGCCGTGCGCGCCGATCTGCGCGGCACTCCAGCGGGCTTGCAGGTGCGACTGGCTTGCGCCGACGCGGCCGCGGCGCGCGAGCTCGGTGCGCGCCTCGAATGGCTCGCGGCGCGCCTCGCGCTCGACGGCCGGGCCCCGCGCGTCGTGGTGGCCCACGAGGCCGACTTGGGCCTCGCGGGAGCGCGCGCGGCGGAGGAGGGGACCGGCGGCGCCGTGCTGGATGTGAGCGCATGAGCCACCTTCCCCGACCCCGGGCCGCGGCGCTCTCCTACGATGCAGAGGAGGATGCCGCTCCGCGCCTCGTGGCGCGCGGCGCGGGAGCCACCGCGGAGGCCATCCTCGAGCTCGCGCGGCGGCATGGAGTGCCGGTGCGCAGCGATCCGGCGCTGTGCTCCTTGCTGTCGGTGCTGGAGATCGGCGACGAGGTGCCTCCCGAAATGTACGAGGCGGTGGCGCGACTCGTCGCCTGCCTCGTCGAGCTCGACACCGAGCTCGCGGACGTCGCGCGCGACCGCGGCACGGGCGCGGCGCCCTGAGCGGTTCGATCGGTCGTTCGCCGTCGCGACCATGGCTCGCGCGCCATGCGGACGCTTGCGCGGGTTAGGATGGAGTCCATCCCCATGAGCCAAGCCCACACGAGCCAGCCCACCCGCTCCTTGGACCAGTTGAACCGCGCGCTCGCGCCGCTGCGCGCGCAACTCGTCGCGCACCCGATCTACGCGCGGCTCGGCGACATCGACGATGTGCGCTTGTTCCAGGAGCAGCACATCTGGGCCGTGTGGGACTTCATGTCGCTGCTGAAGGCGCTGCAGCGCGAACTCACCTGCATCGAACTGCCGTGGATCCCCAAAGGCGGGGCCACGACGCGCCGCTTGATCAACGAGATCGTCGTCGGCGAGGAGTCCGACGAGGGCTTCGGCGGCGTCGGCCACATCAGCCACTTCGAGTTGTACCTCGCGGCCATGACGCAATGCGGCTCCTCGACCACGGCCATCGAGGCCTTCATCGAGAGGCTGCGCGCCAAGGAACTGGTGCCCGCCGCGTTGGCGCGCGTGCAGGCGCCGACCGCCGCGCGCCGCTTCGTGGGCGAGACATGGCGCATCGTCGAGTCGCGTTCCTTGCCGCGCATCGCGGCGGCCTTCACCCTCGGCCGCGAGGATGTGATCCCCGACATGTTCACGCGCTTCGTGCACGACTTGTCGCGCGAACACGGCGGACGCCTGTCGATCTTCATCGACTACCTCGAGCGCCACATCCACCTCGACGGCGAGCGCCACGCGCCGATGGCGGCGCGCATGCTGGAGGAGATCTGCGGCGACGATCCGGCGCGCTGGGAGGAGGCCCGCATCGGCGCCGAGTGCGCCATCCGGGCGCGCATCGACTTCTGGAGCGGCATCGCGGCCGCGCTCGAGGACAAGGCCGCGTCGCGCTCGGCCGCCCACGCTTGAGCGTCGACGCGCATGCGACCACGCCGCTGGTCGCGCTGGCCATCGGCGACACGGCCGGCATCGGTCCGGAGATCGCGCTGCTCGCCCTGCGCGACGCGGAGTTGTCGCGCCGCGCGCGCATCGTGGTCCTCGGGCCCGAGCGCCTGCGCCCGGCCGCGGTCCCCGCGACGAGCGACCCTTCGTCCTTGCGGGGTCACGGTTGGATGGCGACCGCGGACCACGGGCCGGTGGAGCTCGGGCGCGTGCAGCGCGCCGCGGGCCTCGAGGCGCTGGCCGCCCTGCGCGCGGCGCACGAGTTGGCCCTCGCCCGACGCGTGGCCGCGCTCGTCACCGCCCCCGCGAGCAAGGAGGCGTTGCACCTCGCGGGCGAGCGCGTCGAGGGCCAGACCGAGCTGCTCGGTCGTTGGTGCGGCGTCGAGCGCGTCGAGATGATGGCGGTCGCCGGACGCCTGCGCGTCATCCTGTGCACGCGCCACATGCCGTTGCGACGCGCGCTGGACGAGGTCACGACGGAGCGCGTGCTCGATCGCGCGCGGCTCTTCGAGGGGACTCTGCGCGCGTTGGGCGTCGCGCGGCCCCGCCTCGCCGTGTGCGGCTGGAACCCGCACGCCGGCGAGCACGGCTTGCTCGGCACGGAGGACGACGAGATCCTCGCTCCCGCGGTGGCTGCCGCGCGGGCGGAGGGACTCGATGTGCACGGTCCCGTCTCCCCCGACAGCGTGTTCCGCCAAGCCGCGCATGGTGAATGGGACGGCGTGGTCGCCTTGTGGCACGACCAGGCCTTCATCCCCTTGAAGCTGCTCGATCCCGCGGGCGGCGTGACCGCCCTGTGCGGGTTGCCCTACCTGCGCATCTCCCCGGCGCACGGCACCGCCTTCGACATCGCCGGCAGGGGACGAGCCGACGCCGCCAACTTGATCGCGGCTTTGCACAAGGCCGTTGAGTGGGCCGGAGCGTGGGGGGCCTGAGGGGCCGAGGCGGCCGCGCGAACGGCACCCACGGCCATCGTCGAGCGCGACCCGTGCGCTCCACCGCGCGCCTTCGGGGTCGGGCGCCTACGGTTGGAAAGGTGTTCCAGCCGACAATCTCCAGCCCGCTTCGCCCCCGACTCGGCCCCTGACGGGAGATTCGAGGGTAGAATCCGAACCCCGTGCCGATTCCGGCCCGACCCGCCGCAAACCGCTCGAGACCACGATGATCGGACGCAAGAAGAAGATCGTCCTGTACCAGCCGCAGCAGGTGGACGAGTCGCTCGGCCTGCCGTCGAGCAAGGACATGCTGCCGCTGGAGATGCTGACCATCTCGGCGCGTCCGCTGCAGCACGGCTACGAGATCGTCATCGTCGACGGCAGCCTGTACCCGGCCGACGAGGCGCACCGGCGCCTGGTCGAGGCCTGCGAGGGCGCGTTCCTCTACGCGACCACGGGCATCCTCGGCTACATGGTCTACGACGGGTGGCTGGCTTCGCAGAAGGTCAAGGCCAAGTTCCCGCACATCAAGTCGGTCATCGGGGGCTGGTTCGCCTCGGTGCGTCCCGACCTGCAACTGCAGACGGGCCTCTACGACTGCGTCGTGCTCGGCCAGGGCGAGGTGACCTTCGACGAGGTGGTGCGCGCGCTGGATTGCGGCGAACCGCTCGAAGGAGTGCCCGGGCTCGCGCTGTGGCGCGACGGCCAGGTCGTGAAGACGGAGAAGCGCGGCGTCGCGGGTTGGGACGCGATCGTCGAGCGCATGCCGTGGCACCTGATCGACATCGAGCCGTACCGCGAGCACCAGTTGCGCTCGAGGTCGCACAAGGACGTGCTGCGCATGCCCACGCCGCCCCCGATGGGCGAGCGCAAGCCGTACTTCGGCATCACGTACTTCTCGAGCTACGGGTGCCCCGAGCCCTGCACCTTCTGCTGCTCGCCGATCGTCACCGACCGGCGCTGGAAGGCCATGCCCGCCGACCGCCTGCTCGACGACCTGTGCGAGCTGAAGGAGCGCTGGAACTTCGATGTGGTGCGCTTCCACGACGCCAACTTCGGCGTCATGCAGAAGCGCGTGAAGGAGTTCTCGCAAGGACTGCTCGACCGCGGCGCCAAGTTCTGGTGGAACGCGTTCATCGAGACGCACTCGATCCTCAAGTACGACCCCTCGACGCTGGACCTGATGGCCGCGTCGGGCATGTACATCGCCGAGATCGGCGCCGAAGCCGGCACCGACGAGATGATGAAGAAGATCGGCAAGCCCATCAAAGGCGACGACAACATCGCCGCGGCGGTCGAGATGGACAAGCGCGGCATCTGCGCGTCGGTGACCTACATCATCGGGTATCCCGGCGAAGAGCGCGATTCGATGATGGCGACCATCGACCAATGCCGCCGGTTGCACGTGGCCGCGCCGCTCGCGCGCCCGACCGTCTGGCCGTACCGTCCGATCCCGGGCACGGCGATGTGGGACCAGGCCGTGTCGATGGGCTACCAACCGCCGCAGACGCTCAAGGAGTGGGGCTCGATCGGCGAGTACCACCTCGAGGAGACCTGGCCGGGCAAGATCCCGCCCGAGGTCGCGCTCGAGCGCAAGCTGTACCAGCACTACGTGACGCTCGACTACGGCCTGGCGCGCGGCAAGATCGGCTTCTGGGAGAAGCGCGCGAAGCAGCGGTTGCGGCGCGGCGACCTGCAAGGCGGCTTCCCGAGCGGCAAGTGGGAGGCGCGCGCCTTCGATGTCTACAACCGCATCGAGAAGCGGCTCTTCAAGCGAGCCGAGACCTCGCGTTCGTGGATCGACCCGGGCCACAAGACCGGCACCGCCTCGAACGCCGCGAGCAAGAGCCGCGACGCGATGACCGAGACGACGGCCGGCTGAGGCCCGCGCGGGCCTCGCCGCGGGCCGGAATCGGCGCCGGCGCCGGTTTCGCCGGCTTTTCCGGGTTGCCCGGGGCGCGTGGTCGGTGGAGGATTCAAGGACCGCCATGCGAAGCCTGCTCCTCCTCGCCGCCCTGCTCCACGCCGCGCCGGCCTTCGCCGAGACCATCGTGGTCCAGCAAGTCGGCTTCTTCTTCACGCCGCGCGAAGTCGTCGTCGCGCCCGGCGACACCGTGCGCTTCGTGTGGACCAGCGGCTCGCACACCGCGACCGAAGGCGTCGACGGAGTGGTCAACGGCAACGAGGCCTTCCACACCCCGCTCACCTCGGGGGTCCAGAGCTACTCGGTCGTGTTCAGCGACGCCTTCCTCGCCGCCAATCCGCGCGCCGGGGATCGCTACGAGTACTTCTGCGCGCCGCACTTCACCATCCAGATGAAGGGCGCCATCCAGGTGGCCCGTCCGGCCCCCGGCGCGGCGGGTTGCTTCGGCACGCAGGCCTCGTGTCCGTGCGGCAACGGAGGCGTCGAGCCCGTGGGGTGCCGCAGCTCCATCCTCGTCGGAGGCCGCCTGCGCGCCTCGGGCGGCGCCAGTCTCGGCGGCGACACCCTGCAGCTGTGGGTCAATGGCCTGCCCGAGGGCAACAATGTCACCTTCATCCAAGGCAGCACCCTGCTCGGCGGCGGGGCGGGCGTCTCGTTCGGCGACGGCTTGCGCTGCGCCGGCGGCGCGGTGGTGCGCCTGGGCGTGAAGACGGTCAGCTTCGGCGTGGCGCGCCTGCCGGAGGTCGGCGAGTCGCCGGTGTCGCTGCGCGGCTTCGTCCCGCCCGGCAGCACCCGCCACTACCAGGCCTGGTATCTCGACGGCGCCGGCGCGTGCGGCGGGTTCAGCTCCAACCTGACCAATGCCTACACGGTGAGCTGGCTGCCCTGAGCCTCCAGGCGCGCGGCCGCGAGGGGCGCCGCGCCACGATCATGCGACCCGGGCGGGGGGGCCAGGGTCCGGGCCAGCCCGCCCGGGCGCGGGGGGCGGGCGCGCGC
>JBKDQQ010000097.1:0-38080 GCA_046341775.1 Planctomycetia bacterium | reverse complement strand
CGCGGAACGCGCCGCGCGAGGGAGGCACCATGGCGCGCGACGCCATCGTGCCCCTCCACCTCACTGACGTTCGGCAAGACCCTCGCGTAGGCAGGCTGCCGCGATCTCGCGCACAGCCATCGGGGCCAGCATCGGGATCAGTCGCACTCCCTCCTCATCGCCACGACCTCCCGCGCCACCACCTCCGCCCGCGTGTACACCAACTGGTGCCCCGCTCCCTCCACCATCGTCAACTTCACTCCCGCCACCTCGCGCGCCATTCGCCCGCAATGGAAGTCCGCCCAAGTCACCTGGTCGCCAAGGCCGGCGACGAGGCGCACGGGGGCCTTGATGCGCGCGTAGGCGCTGGATTGGATGCCCAGCGAGGACTTGAGGCGCCGCAGGTCGCGGATGTTGGCGCGGAAGTCGGCGGGGCGCAGGCTGCGGCGCCAGGGCGAGTTGTCGAAGTCGATCGTGGGCGGCTCGGGCGCGAACACCTTCGCGAGGGATGGGCCGGCCAGCACGAGGCCTGCGGGCATGGCGAGCGTCGGGACGCCCACGTCGCCCACGAGCGGCAAGCTCGCCAAGGAGAAGCTGGCGCTCTCGATCCCATCCCAGCGATAGAGCGCGGGGTTCACCAGCACGACGCCGGCCACTTCGTCCGGCCAGCAGGATGCCCAGGCGGCGCACACCGAGCCGCCGTAGCTGAATCCCACGAGCAGCGGCCGATCCGCGCCGACGGATCGCGCGGCGGCGCGCAGCAGGCGAGCCTGTTCGAGCGGCGTGCCGGCGCCTGGATTGGAATCCCCCGACCAGCCGTGGCCTGGGCGCTCGAACATCAGGCAGCGCAGCTCGTGCTCGACGAGCGGCGCCACCGTGCGATCCCAGTCCTCGGGTCCGCCCCAAGCTCCGTGCACGAACACCGCGGGCGGTCCTGCGCCGCGTTCGATCAGGCGCAGGGGCACGCCATCGGCGTCGACCATGCGGCCGACCATCGGATGGCGCTGTTCCGCTTGCGCCGACGCCCAGCGGGTCCACGCCCAGCCGACCGCCAAGCAGGCGAGCCCGGCGGCCACTGCGGCGCGTGTGTCAAATGATTTGGACAAAGTCCGTCAAAGTCGGCGCACGAAGATGTTGCGGATCTGCATGTAGCTCTCGACTTGCAGGCCCTCGGGAGCGTGGCGCTGGATGCCGACGAACCCTGACGGTGCGCGCTGGGTGAAGGGCTTCTGCCCCTCGGGCACGGGCACCTCCGCGGTGTCGACCTCCCACAGGACTGCATTGTTGAGGACCGTCCTCGCGCGCGAACCCTGCATGCGGATCGCCATGCGGTTCCACTCGCCGTGCGGGCGCAGCGCCTTCGAGCGCGGAGCGACCGAGCCGTAGAGGGAGCCGGTGAACTGCCATGGCTTGAGCTGGTACTTCTGGTCCTCCTCCCAATTGTGGTCGTCGAGGATCTGCACCTCGCAGCCCGACCACGCCGGATCGCCACCCTTGCGGTCGCCACGCAGGAACACGCCGGAGTTCGTGCCGCGCGCCATGGCGAAGTCGAGTTGCAGCTCGAAGTCCTTGTAGTCCTCCTTGGTGCGGAGATGGCTGGCGCCACCCTTGGTTTGCAGCCGCAGCACGCCATCCTTCGCCACGAAGCCGCCGACGCCATCGGCTTCCTCCCAGCCTTGGAGGCTTCGTCCGTCGAAGAGGCTCGCCCAGCCGTTCGCGACTCCCCATGGAGTGATGGCGAGCTGCCCGTCCTTCTCCTCGATGAAGTGCTCGGCGGAGGTAGGCGCCAGATCCTTGACGCGGATCCTGCGGAAGCGCGCCGAGGCCCCCGCCGGATCGTCGCGGTCCCCATGCACCTGCAGCCCGATCAAGCCGGCGGCCGCGTATCCCGGCGAGCCGGCCGGCAGCCGGTAGTCCACCAGCGCTTCGCCGTTCAGCCACGCCTCGATGCGCATGTCCTTGCCGGTCACGCGCAGGCGCAGCTGGTTCCATTCGTCCCTCTTGAAGCGCGCCTTGCCCCCTTCGTTGTGCGCGAGGAAGCCGTCCGAGTAGATCGCGCCGACTTCGCCGCCGTCGCGGTAGTCCAGCGTGAGCTGGGCGCCCTTCAAGGCGGGCGCCATGCGCACGAACACGCCCGAGTCGAAGGGATGCGAGATCATCGCTTCGAGCTCGAGCTCGAATTCCGCGTAGGGCTTCTTCGTGTAGAGCAGGCCACCCTGTCCGTTCGCACCTTGGCGTCCGACGATGGCTCCATCTTCGACGCTCCAGTCGGCATCGCCGTCGTAGCGGCCTCCGGACTCCACCCAGCCCTTGAGCGACTTGCCGTCGAAGAGGTTCGTCCATCCCTCCGCTTCCTGCGCGGCGAAGGTGGGCTGCAGGTAGAGGAGCATGGCGCAGGCGACGAGCAGTCCGGGTCGGGTTCGCATGGTTGCAGTTGTATCGCGTCGGATCGTCGGAGGTCGGAGGTCGGGGAGAGCGCGCGTCGTTTCCGCGCAGCAGGCACGAGGCTAGCATGGCCGCACCATGGCGAAGACCCGCAAGGCCCCGACCACGCCGGCGAACCTCCTCACGCATCGAACCCGGACCGGCGTGCTCGGCGCCTGTTCTTGGTCGCTGCAACCCACCTCGGCGGCCGACCTCGCCGAGAAGCTCGCCGCATGCGGGGTGGCGTGGACGCAGCTCGCGCTGACTCCGCTGCGCGAGGGTCGGCTCGACGCCGGCGCTACCCTGCGCGAGCTCGAGCGTCGCGGGATCCGCGTGCGATCCGGCATGGTGCAGACCATCGGCGAGGACTACACGAGCTTGAAGACGATCGAGCGCACCGGTGGCGTGCGCCCCGACGAGCATTGGCTCGACAACCGGGCCAACCTCGAGGCCGAGGCGCGCCTCGCGAGGCAGCTCGGGTTGAAGCTCGTCACGCTCCATGCGGGTTTCCTGCCCCACGAACGCGGGAGCGAGCGCAGCAAGTTGCTGGAGAGGCTTCGCACGCTGGTCGACATCCACGCGGCGCAGGGCGTGCGCGTGGGCTTCGAGACCGGGCAGGAGAGCGCCGCCACCTTGCTCGACGTGCTCGACGAGCTCGGTCGGCCCGCGGCGGGCGTCAATTTCGACCCGGCCAACATGATCCTGTACGGGATGGGCGATCCCGTCGCCGCGCTGCGACTACTGTGGCCCCACGTGCTGCAGGTGCACATCAAGGACGCGCGCGCGGCGAAGAAGCGCGGTGCATGGGGCGAGGAGACGCCCGCGGGCGAGGGCGAGGTCGATTGGGAGGCGTTCTTCGCGATCCTCGCGGAGAAGCTGCCCAAGGTCGACTGCATGATCGAGCGCGAGATGGGCGACGCGCGCGTGCGGGACATCGCC
This sequence comes from Planctomycetia bacterium, assembly GCA_046341775.1. Taxonomy (GTDB): domain Bacteria; phylum Planctomycetota; class UBA1135; order UBA1135; genus SXXH01. Next base: position 34,738 of record JBKDQQ010000097.1, on the reverse strand, counting down.
ACGGCCGCGCGACTCGTGCGCGCCCACGGTGGAGCGGCCGCGTGAAGCGCGAGGTCGGCGTCGGCGTCGTGGGCCTGGGCTTGATGGGGCGCGTGCACATCGAGGCCTACGCCGCCGCTCGACGCGCGGGCGACGCGTGCCGCCTCGTGGCCGTGTCCGATCGGAGTCAAGAACGCTTGACAGGTCGCACGCAGGCCGGAGGCAACTTGCAAGCTGGCGGCGAAGCACTGCTGTTCGATCCCGCCTCGGTGGCGACCAGCGTCGACCCCGACCTCGTCTTCGGCCATCCGCAGGTCGACCTGGTCAGCATCTGCACGCCGACGCACACGCATGTCGAGCTGGCGCTGCGGGCGCTCGCGCGCGGGAAGCATGTGCTGCTGGAGAAGCCGATCGCGCTCGATCCGCTCGAGATCGAGCGCCTCGACGCCGCCGCGCGCGCCGCGGATCGCTTGTGCATCCCCGCCATGTGCATGCGTCATTGGCCGGGTTGGGCCGAGTTGAAGGAGATGGTCGCGGATCGCCGGCACGGAGCCTTGCGCGCCATCCGCTTCACGCGACTCGGTGCGCGTCCCGGTTGGGGCGGCGGGTTCTACGACGACCCTGCGCGCACCGGCGGGGCGTTGTGCGACCTGCACGTGCACGATGTCGACATGGTCCATTGGCTGCTCGGCCCCCCCGACTCCGTACGCAGCGTGGGCACGATCGACCATGTCTCGACCCAGTACATCTACGCCGGCGGCCCGCGACTCGTGGTCGCCGAGGGCGGTTGGCTCGCCGGCGGCGCCGTGCCGTTCCGGATGGGCTTCATCGCGGAGTTCGAACACGCCACCCTCGAATACGACCTGCGCCGCAGCCCGCCCTTGGAGCTGACCAAGGATGGCAAGGTGGAGGCCATCGATCCCGGACCGGGCACGGGGTACGAGGGCGAGGTGCGCGCCGCCTTGGCGGCCGTGAGGGGCGAGGTCTTGCCGTCGACTACCTTGTCGGAGGCGGCGGCGGTGATGAGGACGGTGCGGGCGGAGGGAGTGGGCTTGCTCTGATGCTGGCCCCTTTGATTGTGCGAGGCTTGGAGTGCGGGTTTCCTGCATAGGGTTCCTTTTCATGATTTCGGCCGGGCAGCCATCTCCTGCACGCGATAGGTGGGCATGACGCGACTGGAGGCTCGTTGGCCCCACCGTCGAGTGTGGCGCGTGCGCGCGGATCTGCGCGGGTGACCGACGGTTCCGTTCGATGCTTCCTGCTTGGTGGTGGTGCCTTGGGTGGGATGGGGCCTGATGGAGGCGAAGCTGCTTGCGAGGCAACTCGATTGCGCGCTCGGAGGGCTCTGCCTGGCTGGCGGCCAGCGCCCCTTGGCCGCCCCAGAGGGAGCACTCGGGTCGACCGTCGGGCCGTAAGGCCGCCTCTGTGGCGTCTCGCGGGGTCGAGTGGTCGGCCAACCCTTGCCCTGGAGACTCCTTCCAATGGAATAGACGCTCGAAAGCCATGCTGCGTGGCAGACTGTCCACCAAGCCGCGCACAATCATCGGGACCAGCATCCCTGAAAACACACCAAGCGCCCCCAACACAGGAGCGCTCGGCATGCCGAAGGAGGGGGTCCCTCGTAGGGGGTGTGCGTATCGTCCGTCGCCGCGCGTCCTCAGTTCGCGTGCACTTGGTTCTCGGTCGGGTGGCCGTTGCCGCGGGTCGAGCGCAGGCGGGCGGGGAGGAGTTCGCCGCGGGGTTGGACGCCGGCGAGGTTCAGGACGCTTTCGACGAGGCGGACGCGTTCCTGCATGGAGAGGGATTCGACGGGGATGTAGGGGACGGAGAACATCTCCAGCAGGAGCTTGACCATGCCGTCGATGCGCACGACTTCCTCCCACTCGAGGCCGGCGCGCACCCCGTCGGCGACGACCAGTTCCTTGTGCGGGCGCAGGAAGAACACGATGCCGCCGCGCACGCCTTGCATGTATTGGGCGAGGCGCGGGTCGGAGGCGATCGTGCCGAGGATGCGCGCGTGGTGCGCGGCGTAGGCGAGGTTGCAGAACGCGCGGTCGGAGACGAACGGTCCTTCGTGGGCGGCTTCGGCTTCCAATTGGCGCGCGAACACCTCGCTCTGGTAGCGGTCGACCAGGTCGAGGTCGCTCCGCAACGCGTCCAAGCGCGCTTCCATCTCCGCCAGCACGCCGCGCGCGACTTCACTGATCATCGGCACGCCGTAGTGGTCGCGAATCCAACGCGCCAAGGTGGTCTTGCCGGTGGCGTGGGCGCCAACGAGATAGATGCGGGTGGGGCGGGGCATGGGCGACATGGGGGTGCAAACGAGTCTAGCGGTTGTGGCTGTGGCGGTCAGCATCCACTAGGGATTGTGGATAACCATGTAGCTCCGCACCGATTCGCTCGAGCAGAGACTGCGGCCACTGTCAGGTCGAGACGCTTCGAACTAGTTCTGCGTCCTCCACTTGCAAGCAGGTTGCAAATCGAAGGGGAGTGCGGCCCCTAGCCCCTAGGAGCGTCGCCGCGCGTGGTGGAGGATTGCCGCCGCTCAACCATGTCCGCCACCGCCCCCGTTCGTCGCACCGTCCTGCGCCGCCTGTTCTACGCCTCGCTGGCGCTGGGCGCGTTGCTCGTCATCGTCCTGGCAGCGCTGCCGACCATCGCCGGCGGATGGGTGGCTCGCGCCATCGAGGAAGAGTGCGCGCGCCGATTCGCCGGCCGCGTCGTCGTCGGCGAGTTGTCGCTCGCCTGGTTTTCGCGCCAAAGGCTCGAACGCACGACGCTGGGCACGCCCGAGGGCGAGCACGTGGCCACCGTGGCGGCCGAACTGCCTTCGCTCGTCGACCTGGCGGGGGCGCTCGACGGCAAGATCGGCGTGGTGCGCGTCGAGTTGGAGGCCGACCTCGTCGCCGACGACGCGGGCCGCACGAACTTGGAGCGCGCCTTGGCGCCCCGAGCGGCCGTGGAGCCCGCGCCGTCCGCGCCGACGCCCGCGGAGGCGCAAGGCGAGCCCTTCGACCTCGCGGCGTGGCTGCGGCGCCTGGATCTCGACTTCGCCTTGCTGGCCGCGCGGTTGTCGTGGTCGGACGCGCGCACGCGCGAGGCCGGCGCGCCGCTCGAACTGCGTCAAGTTTCCTTGACGGCGGTCTCCCGTCCGGGCGAGGCGCTGCGCGTCGCGGCCCGGGGCGAGTTGCCGGGCGGCGCGCTGGAGTTGGACGCGCGCGTGACGGGCCTGCTGCAGGCGCCTGGGCGGCCGTTCGAGTCGCTCGACGCGCGCGCGGCGGTGCGCGGCTTCCCCGCGGGGCTGCTCGACGCGTTGGCGTTGCAGGAAGGGCGGCTGGCGGCGCAACTGGGCGAGAGCTTCGACCTGTCGCTGGAGGTGGTGGACGCGAGCCTCGACGCCGGCACCGCGCGGCTGCGGCTCGATTCGCCGCGCACGCGCCTCGTGGTGCAGGCGCGCCTCGTCGACGGCGTGTTGTCCGCGGCCGAGCCGCCGCTCTTCAAGCTGGAGACGCCCACGCCACGCGCCTGGCTCGAGCCGGCGCTCGCGCCGCTCCCGCCGCCGGGCGCGCGCCTCTCCATCGAGTCCTCCGAGCGCCCGTCCGTGGTCGAAGCCTCGCGCTGCAAGTTGCCGGTGGCGTGGGTGCTGGATCCCGCCGCGCGCACCGACCAGGCGCGCCTCGCGCGACTCGCCGGCGAGGCGGAACTGCAACTCGACGCCAGCCTGCCGATGCGCGCGCAGTGGTCCGAGGTCGATCTGCTCGCCCGCGGAGTGCAACCGGTCGTCCCCGATCCCTCGGCGAGCCTGCGCATCGAGCCGGGCGTGGGCGCCAGCCTGCACATCGAGGCCGAGGTGGCCGCGGGCGCCAGCGGGAGGCTGGTCCTCGACGCCGGTTGCCGCGAGCCGGGGCGACTGTTCGCGGGCGAGATGCCCCCGCTGGACGCCACGCTCGCCCTCGAGCGCCTGCCCCTGGCGCTCGTCGACGGTTTCGCGCGCCTCGACGGCGCGTTGGTGCGCCACCTGGGACCGCAAGCCGGCGTCGAGTTGGCGCTCCGTCAATTTGATTTGACAAACGGCCGGGTCGAGCTGCGGGTGGACGGCCCGCAGGCGCGACTTGCCGCCAAGGCGCGCCTCGTCGAGGGTTCGCTGGTCGTGGCCGGGGAAGACCAGCTCGATCTGCGCTGGTCTCCCGGCGCGGGCCGCCTGCAGTCGGAACTGGCGGACATCGCGGCCGCGATCGCCGCGTCGCGGCCGGGCGCGGAGCTCGCGCCGCTCGACGGCGAGGCGCGCGTGCGCGTCGCCGAACTGCGCCTGCCGCTGCAGGCGATCAGGCGCGGGGAGGCCCCGTTGGCCGCCTTGCGCCGCGCCGCCGCCGCGCGCGTCGAACTGCAGGGCTTCGGCCTGCGCTACGCCGACGACGCGCTGCGCGCCGAAGGTGCTTCGGTCGCCGTGGAACGGCCGCTGCTGTCGCTGGAGGTCGAAGCCGGTGGCGCGGCGCGCGCGCGCCTGGAATGCGGGCTCGAGACCGGCGCGAGCGGGCGCCTCGCGCTCGATGCGCGCAGCGCGGACTGGAGCGCGTGGCTGGCGCTCGACGGCTTCGCGGCGGCGCCGCCCCTCGACGCCAGCGTGCGCCTCGATGCGTTCGGCGTGCCTTGCCTGGAGGCGCTCGTCGGACCGCTTCCCGCCTCCGACGCGGGACGGCCTTCGCTGGGCTCGCTGCTGGGACCCGCGCTCGACGTGCGCTTCGACGCGCGCGGCCTGCGCGCGACCAGCGGCGCGCTCGAACTGGGCGTCGCGGGGCAAGGGGCGAGCTTCGCCGCGCGCGCCAAGCTCGTCGACGGCAAGCTCGTCGGCGACGGCGAAGAGCCGCTGCGCCTCGTCGTGCGCGCGTCGGAGGGCGCGCTCGCGCCGCTCGTCGCCTCCCATCTGCCGCGGGGCGCGCGCTGGAGCGCGCGGCAGGGCGGAGTGGAGTTCGAGCTCGTCGTCGGCGCCTTGTCGGCGCCACTGCCCGACTTCGCCGCGGGAGCCACGTTCGACGCCGCGGCGTGCATGCGCGGATCCGCCGTCGAATTGCGCGCGAAACTCGGCTCGTTCGCGCTCTCCGACGCGACTCTCGCCGCCATGGGAGTGGATGAGGTCGAAGTGCGCAGCCTCGAGCTGGCCGCCCGCATGGCGCCGGGCGAGGCGGCGCGCGCCGATGTGCGCGCGAACCTGGCGGCCGTCGAGGCCTTCGAGCTCGCGCTCGAGGCTAGCTGCTCCGCGCCGTGGGAACTCGTCGAGGGCCGCTCCGCCCCGCTCGTCCTGCGCGCGTCGAGTCCACGCCTGCCCGGACTCGCGCTCGACCGCATCGCCGGGATCGAGGGACTGTGGGCCGACCTGTTCGGCGAGCAAGCGGCGCTCGCTTGCGGCGCGCGGCTCGAGGGTTGGCCCGGCGACGCGCCGCGTTGCGACGCCGAGCTCGAGTTACGCGCCTCGCGCGGCCGCGTGGCGTTCGCCGGCTCGTGGGCGGGGGGGCGCATCGCGGCGCCGCGCCTCGTCGAGGCGTCGCTGGCCCTCGATCCCGAACGCATCGCGCATCGACTCGCGTCGCTGCTTCCGACCGGCCAGCAAGCGGCCTTGTCGGGTGCCGCGCCGTTGGTCGTGCGCCTCTTCGACGTCGACTACGCGCCTCCGGGCCCGGGGGTCGAGCCGTTGTCGTCGTTGGCGGACGCGCGCGCGCGGCTCGTCGTGGAACTGCCGGAACTCTCGTGGTCGGACGAAGCGCTGCGCGCGCAAGGACGGCAAGTCGCGCTGCGCGGCCTGCGACTCGCCGCCACGCTCGACCCGACCGGCAAGCCGGACATCGCGCTCGAAGGCGAAGTCGTGGACGAGCCCGCGGGGCGCGTGTCGGCGAGGCTCGCGCTCCTGGATCCGGCGGCGTCGTTCGCCGAGCCCGAGGGCTGGCGTCGCGTTCGCGCGCGCATCGAGGCGCGCGTCGAACGCGCTCCCACCGCGCTGGTCGACATCCTCGCCGCGCAGGACGGCTTGCTGGTGGACGCGCTCGGCCCGCGCGTCGACGTGGACCTGCGCAGTCCCTCGCTCTCGACGCGAGCGGGCGAGTTCACGGCCGAGTTGCGCTCCCCTTTGCACAGCGTGGTCGCGCGCGGCCGCATCGAGGAGTCGCGCCTCGTCGTCGACCAGGTCGACGGCGTGGTGGCGCAGGTCGGGCTGGGCCCGCTGGTCTCGCAACGCGTCGTGGGCAAGCTCGTCCCGACGCTGGTGCGCGTGCAGAAGCCGCAGGGCGCGACGCCGCTCGCCTTGCGCGTCGACGCCCTGACCGTCCCGCTCGACGGCGACCTGCGGGCCTTGGATGCGCGCCTGCGACTCGAACTAGGCGAAGTCCAATACGCGCTGCTGCCCGGGTTGGAGGCTTGGTTCCCCGAGTTGGCCGCGCGCAGCTCCAACCTGCCCGCCATCGAGGTCGAGATCGTCGATGGCGTCGCGCGCTACCAGCGCCTGCCGGCGCGGATCGGCGGCAAGGACCTCTCGTTCTCGGGCAGCTTCGACCTCGTCGACGGCAAGCTGGGCCTCGCGGCCGATGTGCCGCTCTCCGCCTTCGGCAAGAAGGTCGTCAAGGAGCTGGAAGCCGCGCGGGACTACCTGCCGCCCGACACGCTCGTGCCGATCGAGCTGTCGGGTTCGTGGTCCGCGCCCAAGCTGCGCATCAAGAAGCAGTTCCTCGAGGATGTGGTCGAGCGCGCGGCGAAGAAGGCGCTCGAGGACCTCTTCGGAGGCAAGGACAAGAAGAAGCCCTGAGTCGGCGGGGGTGGCCCGCTCGTTTCGTGCCGCCGAGGGCCGTTCTTGGCGCCGCGCGGGGCAGTGCCAGTTGCCGCTCAGGGCCGCACTTGGCGGCCGATCTTGGCCGAGACGACTTCGGCGATGCGCTCGAGCAGGTCGTGGCCGTCGCGGTCGTCGAGCCACGCGCCGCGCTCGTCGCTCCAGTCGTAGTGCCATGCGCGCGCGCCGGCGGCGAACCACATCTGGTCCGCGGCCGTCTGGCGGTTCAGCACGTAGCGCACCCGGTCGGGGAACTCGATCGTCACCACGCCGTCGGTGGTGGAGAAGTCGACTTCGTCCGGATCGAAGCGCTCGAGCCACTTGGCGACGCGCTCCAGGCAGTCGTCGGCGCGCTTCAGGTACAGGCTTCTTTCCACCCGGGCTTCCCTTCGTTCACTCGAGGCCCATCTGGGCCACGCCTTCCTCGTCGAAGCCGAGCATGTGCCCGATCTCGTGGAAGAGCGTCTTGCGGATCTCCTCGACGAGTTGCTCGCGCGCCTGCGCATCGCGTTCGAGGTTGCGCTGGAACAGGAAGATGCGCCGCGGGAAGGCCGCGTCCTGCGTCTCGGTGCCCTCGATCTCCGAAGTGCCCACGAACAAGCCCAGGATGTCGGGCGGGGTCTCGGAAGGATCGAGCGGGTCGACCATCCAATCCGCCGGCATCGGCTCGACGATGACCTCCGTCGATTCGAGCGGGCGCTGGAACTGCTCGGGCAGGAACTCGATCGCCTCGCGCACGACTTCGAGGAACTCCTCGGACGCCATGCGGGAGGGCATGGGGAAGGCCGGGTCGAGTTCCTTCGCCCGCGACAGCCGCTCGTCCGCGCGGGCGTGGTCGCCCGACAGGTCGTCGAGCAACGCGAGCTTGTCCAGCACCGCGGTCGACTCCTCCATGGAGGCCAGGCGCTCGAAGGCCGCGCGCGAGTCGGCGATGCGCCAGGTCGCGAGCGCCAGCAACCCTTCGGCCCACAACAGGTCGGGGTCGTCCCGCAGCTCCTCGATCTCCCTGGCCCGCGCCAGCACGGCCGCGGCTTCGCGCAGCTCGCCGACCATCGTGCGCGCGATCGCCTCGGGCACCCAGCGCTCGGGCCAGTCCGGATCGACCGAGTGCATGTCGAGCAGCGCGCGCTCGGCGTCGCCGGCGTCGAGCGCAGCCCAGGCCCGCTCCAACGACTCGTCCTCGACGGTCGGGCCGCTGTCCTCTTCCTCCCAGGCGCTGTAGCGATCGTCCTCTTGGCTCATCGGGGCGGCATTCTCGCCTGCCACGCTCCCGGACTCCAGCGCGTCGCGCCGGATACCGGCACTCGATCCGTCCGAAGCCAGCGCGGTTCGCGCGCCGCCGACCTTGTGGCCGCGGGCTGGCCACGGCTAGCCTAGCCGCCCGTGATCCCCGACATCGTGCCGCCCTGCCTGCTCGCGCCCCTGGCAGGGTCGGGCGGCATGACGGCGGAGACGCGGCTCTTCCTCGCGCTGGCGATCCTGCTGATCGTCGGTCGGACGCTGGGCGAAGTGGCGCGTCGCCTCGGCCAGCCCTCCGTCGTGGGCGAGTTGTTCGCCGGCATCCTGCTCGGCCCGGCCGTGATGGGGCGACTGTGGCCCGAGGGCCTCGAACTGCTGTTCCCGAAGACGGGCGCGAGCGCGACGACGCTCGACGGAGTGCGCCAACTCGGACTCGCGCTGTTCCTGCTCGTCGCGGGCATGGAAGTCGACTTGTCGCGCGTGCTGCGCCAAGGTCGCGCGCTGAGCTACGTGGGCGCGTTCGGCCTGCTAGGACCGCTCGCCATCGGCTTCGGCGTGGCGACCTTCGCCCCGCACGTCGTCGGCTACGACGGACGCCTAGGACCCGGGCTGTTCGCGTTGTTCTTCGCCACCGCGCTGTCGATCAGCGCGCTGCCCGTGATCGCCAAGACGCTGATGGACCTGTACCTGTACAGGAGCGACTTCGGCATGACGGTCATCGCGGCCGCGGTGCTCGACGACATCGTGGGGTGGTTGCTGTTCGCCGTGGTGCTCAGCCTGATCGGCGCCAGCACGACTTCGCCGTTCGTCGTCGTGGGCCTGACCGTGGCTTCGGCCGCGCTCTTCCTGACCGTCGGGCGCTGGGCGATCCATCGCGTGCTGCCCTTCGTCCAGGCGCACACGAGCTGGCCGGCCGGCGTGCTGGTGTTCTCCATCGGCATCGCCTTGATCGGCGCCGCGGTGGCGGACTACGCGGGTGTGCACGCGGTGTTCGGCGCGTTCCTCGCCGGCGTCGCCCTGGGGGACTCGAGCCACCTGCGCGAACGCACGCGCGCCACGATCACCGACTTCGTCAGCTCGTTCTTCGTGCCGCTCTTCTTCGCCGGCGTGGGCTTGCGCGTCGACTTCCTCGCCAACTTCGACCTGCAGTTGTGCGCCATCGTCACGCTGCTCGCCTGCGCGGCGAAGATCGCCGGCTGCGGCTTCGGGGCGCTCGTGGCGGGCATGCCCAAGCGCGAGGCGCTGGCGACGGGCCTCGCCATGAACGCGCGCGGCTCGATGGAGATCATCCTCGCCTTGACGGCCCTGCAGCTCGGCATGATCGGCGAGGAGCTGTTCGTCGCGCTGGTCGTGATGGCGCTGTCGACCTCGATGCTGGCGGGGCCGTTGATCCGCCGGGTGCTCGACCGCGCCGAGCCGCGCCGCTTCGCGCGCTACCTCGCGGGTCGCGGCTTCCTGCCTCGCATGGCGGCCAAGGGCCGCGAGGCGGCGGTGCGCGAGCTGGCGACCGCCGCGGCGCGCGCCAGCGGCATCAAGGAGGAGCTCGTGGCCGCGGCGGCGTGGGCGCGCGAGGAAATGGGCACGACCGCGATGGGCGAGGGCATCGCGGTGCCGCACGCGCGCCTCGATGGCTTGCGCCAACCGGTCGTGGCGCTCGGCTTGTCGCCCGACGGCATCGAGTTCGACGCGCCCGACCACAAGCCGGTGCGCATCTGCTTCCTGATCCTCACGCCCAAGGACAACCCCGCGACGCAGCTCGAGATCCTGGCCGACATCGGGTCGACGCTGAAGGATCCCGAGCTGCGCGAGAAGCTGGTGGCCGTGCGCGGCTACACCGAGTTGCTCGCGCTGCTGCGCGCCGACGGTCGCGCGCGCTGAGCGTCGGGGAAGTGTCGGCCGAGGTGGTGTCGGCTGGAGAGTCGTCGGCTGGAGAGTCGTCGACCGGGTACGCCCCGACCAATGCACGGCGGCGGCGCCGGGACTTCCCGACGCCGCCGCTTGTTCGCGCCATCGCGCCGCTCAGGCGAAGCGCGTGTAGCCCGGACGCGGCACCGGCGTCGTCGGAACCGGACCCATCGCCGGAGTGGTCGGCCCGAGGCGCTCGGTCGAGGTGAGCAGCTTCTCCCATGTGACCACTTCGCCCGTGTAGGCGGCGATGCGGCCCTGGATCGCCATGAGGGTGCTCTGCACGGCCCACTCCGTGTCGTTGCGGACCTTGCCCGAGCGGATGCCGGCGAACATCTCCTCGTGCTCGTGCACGTACATGTTGGAGGTGGGGCCGTCGTAGATCCAATTGGCGCTCTCGCCCTTGATCACGTGGCTGGGTCCCCAGCCGTTGATGAACGCGACGCCCTTCTCGCCGTAGACGTAGTCCGTGTTGTCGGTGGGGCAGTTCTCCCACTGGCGCGCCTGCAGGAAGGCGCGCACGCCGCCCTTGTACTCCCAAGTCACGCCGAAGTGGTCGTAGATGTTGCCGATGCCGTCGCCGCGCTGCGCGCGGCCGCCCACGGCCCAGCAGCGCAGCGGCGCCTGGTTGTCCATCGCCCAGTTGAGCTTGTCGACCGAGTGGCAGGCCTGCTCGACCAGATGGTCGCCGCCGAGCCACAGGAAGTGGAACCAGTTGCGCACCTGCCACTCCATGTCCGTCTGGCCGTCCTTGCGCGCGAACGACGCGTTGGGCGAGCCGTTGTAGGTGGCGTAGATCGTGCGGATGGCGCCGATCGCGCCGTCGTGGATCTGCTTGTACGCCGCGCGCTCCGGCAGGCTCGAGCGCCAGCAGAAGCCGGACATGAGCGAGAGGTTCTTCTCGCGCGCCTTGAGGCCGGCGGCCTGGATCTCGAGGGCGCCGGGCACGTCGACGCCGAACGGCTTCTCGGCGAAGACGTGCTTGCCCGCCTCGATCGACTTGACCACCTGCGTCGGACGGAAGGCGGGCGGAGTCGCCAGCAGGATCACCTCGATGCCCGAGTCGAGCATGCGCTCGAGCGCGTCGAAGCCGACGAACTGGCGATCCTCGATCTTCACGCGCGCGCCGTGCTCGACGTTGGTCTCCAGGTTCGCGCGGCAGGCCTTCACGCGGTCCTCGAGGATGTCGCCGATGGCGTGGATGACGACGCCGTTGTCCGCCTGCAGGGCGTCGAACGCCGCGCCGGTGCCGCGGCCGCCGCAACCCAGCAGGCCGACCTTGATCGGCGGCAACTGGGGCTTCTTCGGGGCCTCGGGCGCGGCCTGCGCCTTGTCCTGCGCGAGGGCGTTCGTGGCGGCGAGCGTGGCGGTGGCCAACGCGCCCACCTTGAGCAGGTCGCGCCGCGCGAAGTTGGAGGAGGTCGATTCGGTCATGGTCGTTCCGGATGGTCGCGCCCGGCGCCGGCGCCGAGGCAGGTCGTGGAGAGGCCGCTCGTGGCCGCCCGTGCCGCCAGTCTAGCCGAGCGCCTGCTCGCGTGGTCGGCGCACCCTCCGATCACCAATCGTCGCTGCGGAACGGCGAGGCCGGCAATCCGTCCCGGTTGTAGAGGTTGGCGCCTTCGGGGTTGATGGCGAAGGCGTAGCGCACCGCCACCGGCTCGGGCACGTCCGGATGCGACACGACCACGGTGTCGCCGTCGATCGTCGCCTCGGCCCAGCGCCAGCGACGGTCCGCTCCGGCGATGGCGAAGCGCCGCAGGCGACCCTCGGGCTCGATGCGCGGCGGCGCGTGGCCTTCCTTCGTCGCGGCGACCAGTCCCGCGCCCGCATGGTCGAACGACACACGCAGTCGCGCGCCTTCGCGCCGCAGCTCGCGGTACATGGGTCCGCACGGCTGCACCGCCTTGCCGTATTGGCGCGCCAACGCCCACGCGGCGAGGCGCTCGCCCACGTCGCGCTTGTTGCGCGGATGGATGTCGTCCGCCTCGCCCAGGTCGATGGCGCTCGCCATGCCGAAGCGCGGCAGCGTCATCGCGCGCCGTTGGGCGTCGCGCAGGAGCGCCCACTCGTCGACGCGGCCGGGATCGTCGTGGGGGGCCTGCCAAGCGGCGAGCTGCACGTAGTAGAACGGCAGTTCCGGATCGCCGAACAAGGACCGCCATTCCGCCGCGAGCGCCTTCATCTTCTCGATGTACTGCTCGCACGCCGCCGCGTCGCCGGCGTTGCTCTCGCCCTGGTACCACAGCGCGCCGCGCATGGCGAAGCCCGCGAGCGGCGCGATCATCCCGTTGTGCAGCGTGGTGCAGCGCGGCCGGAACATCCGCTCGCCGAAGGGGAACTCGGGCCACTCCGGTCCTTCGGGGATCGGTCGGCCCGAATCCAGCGCATTCCGCGCGGCCGCGGCCCAAGCCTCGATCGCCGGCAGCGCCGTCGCGAGCTCGCGCTGGTGCAGGTCGAGCGATTCGCGCATGGCGCGCGCGAACGGTTCGAGCGCGGGCGTCCCCAGCAGCGTCCCGCGCGACATCCACAGCTCGATGTTGGTGCCGCCGACGCACGAGCGCAGCAACCCGATCGGGACGCCCGTCTCGGCGTGGACCTTGCGCGCGAAGTGGAAGCCAACGGCGCTGAAGCCCCCGGCGTGCCGCGGCGTGCATCGCGTCCACGACCCGCGCACCGTCGTCCGCGGCGCGACCGCGAAGCGCATCTCCACGGCGAAGTGGCGCACGAGCGGCAAGTCGGCCGCCGCCACCACCTCTGGCGTGCCGCAAGCGTCGAGCGACCACTCCATGTTCGATTGGCCGCCGCACAGCCACACATCGCCCAGCAGGATGTCGCGGGCCGTGGCCTTGCCGGACGGCGCCTCGGCCTCGAGGACGAGCGGCTCCTTGGCCATCGGCTGCGCCTCGAGCACGGCGAGGAAGGCGCCATCCGCGCCCGCGGTCGCCAGTGCTTCGCGCACGCCCAATCGGACGCGCACGATCTCCCCGGGCGCGGCCTCCCCGCGCACCGGAAGCGGTCGATCCCGTTGCAGCACGGCATGGTCCGACCACAGTGGGTGGAGGCGGACTTCAGCCACGGCGCGGGAGCTCGCGGCGAACGAGGCGAAGCCGAGCACGAGTAGCGTCTTCATGGCCGCACGGTAGAAGGCGGGGATGGGTGTGGTGAATCGAAGGGCTCGATGGGCGGGGCGAGGCTTGGCATGTAAGTTGTTTGCTATCAACATTTTGGAACAGGCTTGCGCGGAATCGCGTCGACCCTGAACCGCGCTGGGCAACTGCGGCACTATGCACAGCCCCCCCATGAGCCCCGCTGAGCAGCACTCCGTCCCCGGCCAGCAGGGCATCCACGATCTGCTCGTCCACGCGGATTGGCTGCGCGCGCTGGCTCGGCGGCTCGTCGCCGATCCGTCCAGCGCCGACGACGTGGAGCAGGAGGTCTGGCGGCAAGCGCTCGAGGCCCCGCCGCGCGATCGATCGAACCCGCGCGGGTGGTTGGCGGCGGTGGCGCGCAACGTGGCGCGCACCATCGGTCGCGCGCGCTCGCGGCGCAATCGTCGCGAACTCGCCGCGGCGCGTCCCGAGGCCTTGCCGGACACGAGCGAGCTCGTGCTCGAAGCCGAGTTGTCGCGCACCCTGGCGGGCGAGGTGCTGGAACTCGCCGAGCCGTACCGCACGGTGCTGCTCCTGCGTTATTGGCGCGGCCTTTCGAGCGAAGACATCGCGGCCGCGCGGGGCGTGCCGCACGAGACGGTGCGCACGCAGTTGCGCCGCGGGGTCGAACGGTTGCGCGAGCGCCTCGACGCCAAGCACGGCGGTCGCGAGGCGTGGGTGGCGCTCTACGCTCCGCTCGCGCGCGAGCTGGCGACCATGGCGACCGCCACGCTCGCGCCCGCGAGCGTCGGCTGGGCGACGTGGACCACGATCGCGGCCACGCTGTGCATCGCGGGCGCGATCTCATGGTCGACGCGCGCGCCCGACGGAGCCGCGACGACCGCGCTCGTCGCCGTGGACCTCGAGGATGGCGCGCGAGCCGCGCCCTCGGGCGCATTCGCCCCAAAGGAGCCCGTGGAGGACGCGGGCGCGCGCGTCGACATGGCGTCCGGCCAGCCGACTCCGCCGAAGAGCGCGGAGGGCCTCGCTGGTCCCGTCGCCGGCCGTTGCGTGCGTCCCGACGGCAGTCCGGTCGCCGGCGTGCGCGTGCGCTGGACCCCGGGGCCGCACGCGTTCGGCCCGCGACCGCGCTTCGAGGACGGCGTGCTCCACGCGCGCGCGAAGAGCGAAGTCATCGCGCCCGAGCGCCTCGCCAAGCTGCGCGAGGATCCCATGGCATTGTCGATGCTGCTGCTCTCGCACGGCGACGAGCCCGACGTGCGCGAAGCCGTGCTGGGCCTGCCGCTGCCCGATCCGCGGGCGACGAGCGGGAGCGACGGGCGCTTCGAGGCCGTGGTGCCGAACGCCGACTGGCGCTTCGCGCTCGACGCGCCCGCGGAGGGCGAGGGCGCCTTCGTGGTGGTGGCCGAGATCGGCAAGTACCGCTCCGAGGACTGGACGCTCGTCGTCGCTCCGGCGGTGCTGCTCTCCGGCGTGCTCGTCGACGGCGCTGGCGCGCCGGTCGAGGGCGGCGTCGTCGAGGCGGGCGTGCACCTCGCGAGCCTGCGCGAGTTGGCCTTCGACATCGACGACTTGAAGCAGCGCGAGCTCGTCCACGCGGCCGACGCGGAGGGTCGCTTCGCGCTGCTGGCGCCGGTGCTCGCGGGGGCGCGCTGGCGCGCCTCGGCGGGAACCTTGCACGCCCCGCTCCTGCCGGTGCCGGCAGCGTCGGTGCTCGACTTGCGCATCGTGCTGCGCCCCGGCGAGTCGCTCGAGCGTCCCGCGCTCGTCGGACGCGTCCTCGAGGCCGATGGCGCGCCCGCCGATGGCGCGGAGGTGGCCTGGGGCGACTCGCGCGCCAAGGTGGAGGACGACGGATCGTTCGAGCTGCCGATCACGCCGCAGCTAGGACCGGCGCGCCTCGTGGCGTGGAAGAAGGGACGCCAAGCCGCGTTCCTCGAGGATGTGCGCTTCGATGCCGACGCGGCGTCGCGACCGATCGAGTTGCGCCTCGGCGCGCGGCCCTTGGCGATCCGCGGACGCGTGCTCGACGCGTCCGGCGCGCCGCGCGCGCGCGTGCAAGTCGCGCTGCTCGACGGGTTGAAGTGCGGGTTGTCCGAGCTCGAAGCCGAGCACTTGACGGTCGGACGCAGGGTGCCGCTGGTGCGCACGGGGAGGAACGGCGAGTTCACGCTGGACGGCCTGCGCGACAAGGCCTACGACCTGGTGGCGTGGGACGAGTCCGGCGTGGTCGCGCTTTCGCGCGCAGTGCCGGCGGGCGCCGTCGGCGTCGATCTGCGCGGCGGTCCGGACGAGTGGCACGAGGAGGTGCGCTGCCGCGTCGTCGACGCCGCCGGCGAGGCGCTCGCAGGCGTGGTGGTCGAGCTGCACGCCGAGCGGATGCGCGATCCACTGCGCGTGGAGCTGCTTCCGCTGGCGCGCGCCACCAGCGACTCGGAAGGGCGCTGCGTGTTGCGGCGTGCGCCGCGCCAAGGCGCGCGCCTCGCGGCCGCCGGCGTCGGCTTCGCGGCCGTCCCGGTCGCCGTCCCGTCCCTGCTCGAAGGCGAGATCGAACTGCGTCGCGTGCGCGAACTGCGCGTGGATCTGGCCGTCGACGACGCCAGCGTCGACGAATTGCGCTTCCTCGGCGGGGATGGCGAGGAACTGGGCTTCGTCGCGTGGCTGCCGATGGGGCCGGTGCGCGCGCGGGCCTTGCCGCGCGTGGAAGGCGCCTTCGCAATGGTCGACCTGGTCGAGACCGCCACCACGGTGGTGTTCCGCTCCAACGGAGCGGAGATCGGCCGGCGCGAACTGCGCTTCTCGCCGGACGGCGTGACGCGCCTGCGCTGGTAGCGTCGCGGGAAACCGCGCGGCGCTGAACCATGCGGGCCCGGCCCGGCGCTCTGCGTGCATGGCCGACGAGCGACCATCTCGCCAGCCCGACTTGGCGCACCTGTTGCGTCGCGCCGGGTGGCTCAAGCCCCTGGCGCGACGACTCGCGCGCCTCGCGGTGGACCCTCGAGGCGCCGCGCGCGATGTTCGTGCGCACGAGGGCTCCGAGTTGGACGAGGACTCGGTGCTGGACGAGGCGCGCGCAGCGCGATGCCTGGCCGCGGAGGTGCTATCGCTGGAGGAACCGGCGCGCAGCGTGCTGCTGCTGCGCTACCTGCGGGGCGCGGGGTTGCCGCGCATCGCGCGCGCCTTGCGAGTCGACGAGGCGACCGCGCGCGCGCGGTTGCACGAGGCCATGGCGCTGCTCGACGGGCGACTGCGCGCGCGGCACGGCTCGCGCGAGGCGTGGCTGGAGGCCTTGCGTCACCTGCGCGCGCCGTGACCGCGCGCGTGGCGCTCGTCCGGCCTCACTTCGAAGCGGGGGGGGCCTCGCACACGACGCGGAACCCCACGAAGCCGCCATCGGCGAGCCACCACATGCTCTTCGGGATCTGCGGGTCGGTGGCGTTCAGCGAGGCGTCGAGCGGCCGGCGCGCGGACAAATGCAAGGCGGCGCCCTTTTCCTTGAACGAGCCGCCCTTGGCGACGAAGGAACCGTCCAGCGCGACCGTCCATTCCGAGGCGTTGCCGTGCACGTCGCGCAGGCCGAGCGCGTTCGGCGACTTGAGGCCCACCGCGCGCGTCTCGAGGCGCATGTCCTCGTCGTCGAGCGAGTTGCCGGCGTGCCACGCGTGATCCGACAAGGCCGCATCGCCACCGGCGAAGCCCCATTCGCCGGCTTGGTCCCCGCGCGCGGCGACCTGCCATTCGGCCTCGCTGGGCAGGCGGAAGCGCAACCCCGTCTTCGTCGAGAGCCACTTGCAGAACTCGCTCGCGCCCTTGGGCGAGACGCTGATGACCGGGTAGTCCTTGTGGCCGAATCCGCGGTCCATGAGGATGTACGGCTTGCTCGGGCGCGTGTAGGCGTCGGGCTCGTCGGCGGCGCCTTCGGCGCGGTCCATCGCGAACACGAAGGCGTCGTACATGTCCCAGGTCGTCTCCAACGAGGCGATCCAGAATGGGGACACATCCGCTGCGGCCGAGCCGCCCTTGCCGTCCGGGACGGGGATCTTCGCGCCCGCGATCGGGAGCAGCGCGAGCTTCTGCGTGCAGCCGGGCACCGCCACCTCGAACGGACGCGCGGGCTGCGACCGCGGCGCGACGACCGGAGCGGCCTGCTGGTCGGAAACGTCGGCCGAGTCGACGCCCGTGGAGCCGCAGGCGGCGAAGAGGCCTAGAATGCAAGTCGTGGCAGTGGCGCGCGAAGCTCGTTGGTGGCGCATGGTCGTCGTGGCGTGCGTGTCGGCGGCGTGCGCGTGGACGGTCGCCGCTTGCCGCTCGACTGCGGCGGAAGCGCGGCACTCGTACTCGCGCCTGGCGATGGGCTGCGAAGCGCGCATCGTACTCTACGCGCGCGACGCGGACGCGGCAACGCGCGCGGCCGAGGCCGCCTTCGCGCGCATCGAGGCCGTCGAAGCGGCCTTGTCCGACTGGCGCGAGGACTCCGAGGTGGCGCGCCTCCAGCGCGCGGCCGGCCTCGGGCCGCAAGCGGCGGGTGCGGACCTGCGCGGCTGCCTCGAACGCGCGGTGGAACTCGCGCGCGCGACCGATGGCGCCTGCGATCCGACGATCGGCGCGCTGACGCAGGCATGGCGGCGCGCGCGTCGCGAGCAACGCGCGCCGACCCCGGAAGAGTTGGAGCAGGCGCGCGCTCTGGTCGGCCTGCGGCACCTCGTTCTGCATGCCGATGGCAGGATCGAGTTGGCCACGCCCGGCGTGCGCCTCGACTTCGGCGCCATCGGCAAGGGGTGGGCCTGCGACCGCGCGCTCGAGACGCTGGCGAGCCATGGCATCGAGAGCGCGCTGGTGGAGATCGGCGGCGACCTCGCCTGCGGGGCTCCGCCTCCGGGACGCGCGGGTTGGCTGGTCGGCGCGGGGAACGGCGCGGACGACGAGGATGCGCGCTTCGTCGTGGCGCATCGCGGCGTCGCCACCTCCGGCGACGATCACCAAGGCTTCGTCCTCGACGGACGGAGGCGCTCGCACATCGTGCGGCCCTCGGACGGCGAGGCCTTGGTCGACACCCGGCGCGCGACGGTGGTGGCGCGCACGGGGGCCGACGCCGACGCGCTCGCGACCATCGTCGAACTCCTCGGGCCGGAGGCGGCGCGCGAGCTGCTCGCGCGCCTGCAAGCCGCGGTGCACCTGCAGGCGCCTTGAGCTGCCGCATGCGCCGGGAGGCGCGCCTCGCCGCGTGGCGAAGCGCGCCTCCCGGCGGTGGCGCCCGTCGGCGGACCGTCAATCGGCCCTGACGGTCTTGGCTTCCTTGCGCGTCTGCTTGCGGCGCTCGACCTCCTGCAGGATGCGCTTGCGCAGCCGCAGGTTCTTCGGAGTCACTTCGAGCAATTCGTCGTCCTCGAGGTACTCGAGCGACTCCTCCAGCGACATGACATGCGGCGGCGGCAGCTTGACGTTGTCGTCCTTGCCGGCCGAGCGGATGTTGGTGAGCTTCTTCTCGCGGCACACGTTGACGCCGAGGTCGTTGTCCTTGCTGTGCTCGCCGATGATCATGCCTTCGTAGACGGGCGTGCCCGGTTCGACGAAGAACGTGCCGCGGTCGAGCAACCCGAACAACGCGTAGGGGATCGCCTCGCCAGAGCGGTCGGCGATCAGCACCCCGTTGATGCGCAACGGCAGCGGACCGCCGTCGGGGCGCCAGCACTCGAAGACGTGGCTGAGGATCGCCATGCCCTGCGAGAGCGTCATCAGCGCCGTGCGCGCGCCGATCAGGCCGCGCGAGGGGACGAGGAACTCGAGGCGCGTGGAAGTGTCGCCGAACGGCTCCATGTGCGTCATCTCGCCCCGGCGACGGCCGAAGTACTCGATGATGCGCCCGGCGTGCTCGCTCGGCACCTCGACCACCGTGCGCTCGTAGGGCTCGCTCCAGGCACCGTCGACCTTCTTGAGGATGACGCGCGGCTTGCCGACGCTGAACTCGTAGCCCTCGCGCCGCATGTTCTCGATCAGGACGCCGAGGTGCATGACGCCGCGGCCCTTCATCTCGTAGCAGCCCTCGCTGCCCTCGTTGTTGACGAGTTGCAGCGCCACGTCGCGCAGCGCGGCGCGCTCGAGGCGCGCGAGGATCTGGCGGCTGGTGACGAAGTCGCCTTCCTGCCCGGCGAAGGGCGAGTTCGACACGAAGAACTCCATCGAGATCGTGGGTTCGTCGAGCTTGATCGCCGGCAGCGGCTCCTGCTGGTCCGGCGGGCACAGCGTGTCGCCGATCGTCAGTTCTTCGATGCCCGCGACGACGGCGATGTCGCCCGCGCCCACGCTTTCGGCCGGGACGCGCGTCAGGCCTTCGTAGCGGAAGAGGCCCTTGATGGGCGCGGTCGGCGTCTTGGTCCGGTCGGGATGGCACACGGCGACGCGCGCGCCGTTCTTGAGCGTGCCGCGGCGCACGCGTCCGATGGCGATGCGGCCGAGGAAGTCGTCGTGGTCGAGCGTCGCGGCCTGGAACTGCAGCGGCGCGTCGTCGTCGGTGGGCGGCTGCGGCGCGTGCGTCAGGATCATGTCGAACAAGGGCTCCATGTCCTTGTTCTCGTCGGCCAGCGACTTCTTGGCGTATCCATCGCGGCCCGAGCCGTACACGACCGGGAAGTCGAGCGGCTCGTCGCTGGCGCCGAGCTCGATGAAGAGCTCCAGCACCATGTCGAGCACCGCGGCCACGCGCGCGTCGGGACGGTCGATCTTGTTGATCATGACCATCGCCTTCAGGCCGTTCTCGAAGGCCTTGCGCAGCACGAAGCGCGTCTGGGGCATCGGACCCTCGGCGGCGTCCACCAGCAGCAGCACCGCGTCGGCCATGCGCAGCGTGCGCTCGACCTGCCCGCCGAAGTCGGCGTGGCCCGGCGTGTCGACGATGTTGATGCGCCAACCGCGGTAGTCGACCGCCGTGTTCTTGGCGAGGATCGTGATGCCGCGCTCGCGCTCCTGCGCGTCGCTGTCCATGGCGCGCTCCTGCACCTGCTGGTTCTTCCGGAAGGTGCCGGCGAAGCGGAAGAGGCTGTCGACGAGCGTGGTCTTGCCATGGTCGACGTGGGCGACGATGGCGATGTTGCGGATCTGCTTGGCTGTCATGTGTGGCGCCCGGGGCGCGAAAGGGGGCGAGACAAGTTAGGCGCAACTTCGCGAAGGCACAACCAAGGGCCGCGAAGTCGGCCTTCCCGATGCCGCGCGGGGCGGTCGAGGGCCGCCGCCGTCGCGCGGGCCGGAGGCATCACTCCTCGATCCGGCGCACCCGGTCGAGGCGGTAGGTCTTCAACATGCCCGAGCGCAGGCACTCGGCCTCGAGGTAGCCCTTCTCGCCCGATTCGAAGAGCAGGCGCGGCAGCACGCGCAGCGCGGCGAGTCCGCCCTCGCCCTCCCCGTAGTGCATGAGCACCTCGGCCCGCGCGCGGCAAGCAGCCTCCAGCGGACGCAGCCGCGGCGACAGGCGGGGCGCGCGCGGCAGGGCCTGCGCCAGGTCGCGGCGCGAGGCGCCATGGTGCAGGAACTCGGCCCACAGCGATTCCCCCGCGGGCGCGTCGGCCTCGGCCGCGCGGCGGGCCAGGCACTCCTCGACCACCAGCCAGGCCGCCGTCGCGTCGGACAGCGCGCGATGGTGCTCGTCGATGTCGAGGTCGAGGTGCTGCACCAGCGTCTCGAGCTTGTGGTCGACGGACTCGCCGATGTGCCGCCGCGCGAGCTTGAGCGTGTCGAGCACCGGCCGCGCCGGGAGCGCCAACCCGTGGCGCGCCGCCTCGTAGCCGAGGACCCCCACGTCGAAGGGCGCGTTGTGCGCCGCCAGCCAGCAATCGCCCATCCAATCGAGGAAGCGCGGCACGACGACCGAGGCCGGCTCCGCGTCGACCACGTCCGCGTCGACGATGCCGTGCACCTCGCTGGTGCGCGCGTCGATCGGGATCTCGGGCCGCACGAGGCTCTGGAAGTGGTCGACCACCTCGCCGTCCTCGACGGCCACCGCGCCCAGCTCGAGCAGGTGCATGGCGAGCCCCGCGTTGGCGGTCTCGGTGTCGAACACGACCAGTCTGCGGGGCATGCGGTCTTCCTGGGGCGCGGTGTGGCGCCGGGCACAAGGTACTCGGAACCTCGCCGCGCGCCACGCGCGGCGACGCGCCTCCGACGCCCACGCGGTCGACTTGTCACACGAATTTGACGGTCAGGACCACTTGACGGGGGGGTGGCGCGGCGGCGAAATACCCCGCTCCATGAAGAACAACGTCGAACGCACGCGCGAAGCCCGCGGCATGTCCCAGTCCGACCTCGCCAAGGCCGCCGGGGTCTCCCGCCAGTCGATCCACGCCCTCGAGCGCGGCGCCCACGAGCCCCGCCTGAGCCTCGCGTACCGCGTCGCCGACGCGTTGGGCGCGACGCTCGAGTCGGTGTTCCCCGCGCCGCAGAAGGCGCCCGCGAAGAAGCCGGCCGCCAAGAAGACCGCGAAGAAGGCCGCCAAGAAGGCCGGTCGCCGCTGATCGCCGCCAAGCAGGCCGGCAGGCGACAACGCCGCCAATCAGGCCGGTTGCCGCCGACCTTGCCGGCCTGCTCGCGTCCATCCGCGCGTCGCGCCCGGCGCGGAAGGATGGAGCGCGGGCGCCGCCCGCGTCGCGCGGCGAGTCATTCGACCAGCTTCTGGAAGCCCGGCATGCCGCGCAGCACCTCCAGGTCGGCGTTGCCGTAGAGCTCGCTGCGCACGAAGTAGCCGCGTTCCCTGGCCTGCACCAGCGCGGCCAGCGCCTCCTCCAGGTCGCCGAGCACGGCCAGCACGCAGGCCGCCTGGAAGGAGGTGTAGCCGTCCTTCTGGTACAGGGCGCGAGCCGCGGCGACCAGTTCGCGCGCCGAGTCGTGCGCGCCGATCCGGGCCTGCAGCATGGCCAGGGACAGCCGCGCCTCCTGGTCGTCGGCCGCGGCGGCGAGGTGCTTCTTGGCGGCCGCGATGCCCTCGTCCGCGGTCTCGATGGCCTCCTCGTAGCGATCGAGCCGCTGCAAGGCCATGTGGAGGTGGTCGTAGGAGCCGATGTGGCCGGGCTTCAACGCGATGGCCACGCGCAGGAAGGATGCGGCGCTCTTGTAGTTGCCGCGCCGGAGCAGCAGCGCGCCCAGCAGTCGGTGCGCCAGCCACTCGCCGCGATCGAGCTCGATCGCGGCGCGGTACTCGCGCTCCGCGTCGACGGGATGGCCCGACAAGTGCCAGGCGAAGCCGAGCGAGGTGTGCGCCTCGGCGCAGCGCGGATCCAGCTTGAGCGCCTTGGCGGCGTGGGCGCGCGCCTCGTCGAGGAACGCCTCCTCGCCGTCCCAGTACAGGTACTTGCGCACGAGCGCCTCGGCCATGCCCGCGCAGGCGAGCGCGCTGGTCGGATCCGCCTCCATCGCGCGCCGGAACGAACTGATGGCCGCCATCAGGTGCTTGGTCGTCCCGCGGTGCAGCAGGTTGTGCGCATGCTTGGCGTGGCGCACGGAGGCGGCCGCGTCGCGCACGGGCGCCGCCGGCAGCAGCGACACCTCCTGCAGGCGCTTCTTCGCTCCGCGCGCCACGAGCCGCGCGAGGCCGCCTTGCAGCTCCCACTCGTCCGCGGAGCGGTACTCGACGCGTTCGGAGTGGCGTTCGACGCCCGCGGCGGTGCGCGTGGCGAGCGTCCACTCGCACGCGCCCGCGGACGGCGACAGTTCGAGCACCAGCGACAGCTCGTGCTCGGCCTGCGCGTCGGGCGCCTTGGCCACCGCCAGACCCTTGACGCGTTCGAGCTCGGAGGCGAGGTCCGCGCGCAACGCGGCGGCGAAGGCTTGCGCGGCGGCGGCGTGCTCGCCGCGCGGCTCGACGGACAGCACGCGCAGCGTGCCGAGGCTGGTCGCGCCGCCCGACTCGCCGCCCAGCACCATGTCCGCGGCCGCGTTGAGCGCCGCGAGCGCCGCGCGCGCGTCCGCGTGGCGGTCCGCGGGCTCGGGCGCCATGCAGCGCAGCAGGAACTGCTCCAGCGGCGCGGGCAGGCCGGGTCGGGCCTCCGCCGGCCGTCGCGGGCGCGCCTCGAGGATCGCCATGTAGACCTCGGGGAAGCTGCGGCCCGGGAAGGGCAGTTGGCCGGTCCACGCGTGGTAGAGCACCGCGCCCAGCGAGAACACGTCGGTGGCGCTCGTGACGTCCTGGCCGCGCACCTGCTCGGGCGCCATGTAGAGCACCGTGCCCACGAGCATGCCTTGCTGGGTGATGCGCAGCTCGTCCTTGGCGCGCGAGATGCCGAAGTCGAGCAGCTTCACGCCGCCGTCGGACAGCACCATGATGTTGCCCGGCTTCAAGTCGCGGTGGACGATGCCCTTCTCGTGCACCAGGGCCAGCGCCGAGCACACGCCTTGCGCGATGCGCACGCCTTCCTCGAGGCCGAGCTGCTGCTCCTTGAGGATCTTGTCGAGGGTGCGGCCCTCGAGGTGCTCCATGGCGATGTAGGAGGTGCCGTGGTCGTGGCCGTACTCGTACACCACCGCGATGTTCGGGTGCGCGAGGCTCGAGGTCTGGCGGGCCTCGCGCAGGAAGCGGTCGTCAGCCGCCGGGTCGATCTCGACGTGGGCGCGCAGGATCTTCAGCGCCACCACGCGCCCGAGGCGCGTGTCGACGGCGCGGAAGACCTCCGACTGCGGACCCTCGCCGAGCTTGTCGGCGGCGGGGTCGAACTCGAAGTGGGCGAAGCGCACTGCGCGCTCGATGCTAGTCTCGCGCGCGAGCGCCCCGCCACAGTCGGCGGGGGAAAACAGGCGCGACGCGCGCGTCGCGAGCGAGGGGAGCGGTGCCGGGCATGGCGGCGGCGAAGAAGAAGGACGGAGAACCGGACGCGCGGGCGGAGCTCGCGAGCTTCGAGGAAGGCGACTTCCACTGCCTGGCGAGCGGCCTCTGTCGCGATCCGCAGTACGACGACCGGCGCCTCGTCGCGCGGCGCAAGCTGCTCTCCGCGACCAAGGTGCTCGTCGCGCGCGCGAAGGAGCTCGGAGCGGGCCTGGAGGCGCGCTCCAGCCTCCACTCGCCCAACGTCTTCAACGGCATGCAGGTGCGCCGCCTGTGGGGCTACGCCATGCGCGACAAGGAGGCCAAGCGCAAGCTCAAGGGCGTGCTCGGCGCCGACCTTGCCAAGGACCTCGACGCCGCGTACCGCAACGCCTACCTGTGCATCGCGCTGGAGGCCGAGTGCCTCGAGGTTTCGCTGCGGGTGCACGCCGACGCCTGGTTCGACGGCACCAACCTCGTCAACCGCGTCAAGCGCGAGGGACTCGGGCCGTGGCGCGAGCAGCTGAACCAGCTCGAGGGCTTCACGCTGCGCCTCGCGGATTGGAAGGGCGAGTGGCGCTGCGGCGAACTCGGCGTCGTGCAGCTCGAGCAGTTCCTCAAGTACTACAAGCCCGCCGAGCACGCCTTGTCGGTCGAGCAGCGCGTGCCGGCGCCGCAGCGCGCGCGGGAGCATCTGTTCGCGCCCGGCATCCCCGGGCTGCTGGTCGATCAGGCGCTGCGACTCGTGCCGCTGCAGCGCTTCCTCTCGTGGTCCGAGGAGTCGGACTTCCTGTTCTCGCGCTGAGGCGCGCGCTCAGTCGACGCGCGCCGCCACGCCCGCGATCGGCGAGCCCGCGCCGTCCGCGAGGCGCAGCTCGAGGCGCGGCGAAGCACCGGAGGCGACGACCTTGGCGAGCAGCCGATTCTCGCCGCGGGCCAAGCGCAGCGGCAGCCATTCGCCGCGCGCGCCGCGCTCGCGCGCGGCCACTTCGACGCCGCCCAGCCAGATCTTGACCGGCGCGTCGCAGGCCAGGAACAGCATCGCCTGCCGCTCCTCGTCGCTCTCGACGTGCGTGCCGAGGTAGTGCGCGGCCACGCCTTGCGCCGACGGCAGCGCGGTGCGCGCGAGGTCGAGCTCGCGCCACCCGGCGGGCGCGCCCTCGGGCCGTCCGCGCAGCGCGAGCGTACCCTCGGCGAGGAAGGACGTGGCGTGCGCGGCGCGCGCATCCGCGGCGGGGAAGGGCCCGATGTGCTTGAACCTCGTGATCGCGCGGCGGCCGAACGGGTTCGGCAGCGGATCGCGCGACGACAGCTCGTGCCACATGCCGCGCGTGACATCCTCGCGCATCGCCGCGAGGCACCACTCGATTCCCTTGACGCCCGAGCGCACGCCGTGCGGCAGCGACTCGTCGGGATCCGGCACGAACGAATCGGGGTAGCCGCAGCGGCGCGCGAAGGCCCAGTCCGCCTGGTGCAGCCATTCGTGCAGCTCGATCTCGCCGTCGGCGCGCCCGTCGGGCGTCCAGGCCATGTGCGTCCAACCCGCGCCTCCGAGGCCCAGGTCCGCGCCGTAGGAGCAACCGGCGTACGCGCGCGGCAGCGATCGACCGGCCTCGGCGTACTTGGCGTAGACGAAGACCGATTCCCACGGCGCCTCGGACGCCGCCGAAGCGAGCGCGTCCTGCACGTCCCACGGCGCGATCCAGAACCCGTCCTTCGCGTCGCCCGACCAGCGCCGCTGCGGCTCCTCGACGAAGCGCCATTCGCAGTCGAGCCGGCGCACGCCACCCGTGCCTTGGCGCACATGGTCGGCCAGCGACTCCATCGAGAGGCGGATGCCGCGCAGGTCGTCCTCGCCCATGGTCGCCGCGAAGGACTGCTTCCTCCCGGCGAGGTCCGTGTAGTCGCACTCGACCCGCCGCAGCACCACGACCAGCGTGCGCCAGCCCTTGGCGTCGCGCGGATCCGCGTGCGCCGGGCCGACGCGCCGGCGCAGCTCGCCCGCGCGGGCCATCGCCTCGTCGCGCGCTTCGCGCGGCGCTTCGCAGCGATCGAGCAGTCGCTCCCACGCGCGCAGTTCGAGCTCGGCGTCGCCGCGGCGGGCCAACGAGCGCGCCTGGGCGAGCTGCGCCGAGGAGTCGAGCAGCTGTTCGCCTCCGAGCCACGCGGGCCGCGCAGGGTCGTCGACGCGCCGGGCGGCGCGGGTGGGCTCGGTCGCAAGGGACGAGAGGAGCAACGCGGCGCAGGGCAGGAAGGGGAGCATGGGCACCGAACGCTACCCCCGCCGGCGGCGCTAGGCTGGCGCGCATGCGCCCGTTCGCCCTGATCGGTGGAAGTTCCTTCCTGCTCCTCGTCCCGTGGCAGCCCTGCCGCGCGTCGACGTCGACCGCGTGCGCGCCGTCCGCCACGGAGGCGCGACTCGTCGTCGAGGACGCGCTGCAGGAGCGCGCGCGACTCGTCGCCGCGCTGGTGGCCGCGGATCCGCGGGTCGAGGCGGACGCCTTCTCCGCCGAGTTCCTCGCCGCGGTGCCGGAGAAGCGCCTCGCCTCGCTGGCGAAGGGCATCCATCGCCAAGGCGGCGCCGTGGTCGAGGTCGCGCCCCTGCGTCGCGACGGACCCTGGGCGGGGCGCTTCGAATTCGTGCTGGAGCGCGAGCGCGCCCTCGTCGCCACCCTTTCCGTGTCGTCCGAGGCGCCGCACCGCATCGTGGGCTTGTACTTCTCCGCGCCGCTGGATCTGCACGCGGACTGGGCGGCGCTGGACGTCGCGGCGCGCGCCTTGCCGGGGCGCGCCGCGCTGTGCGCGCTGAGGTTGGACGGGACGGACGAACCCGCCGCGCCGGGCGGTCTGTCAAGCAAACAGGACAAAGGCGCCGCGCCGCGCCGCGAGGCGGGCCTCGTCGACGAACCGCTCGCCATCGGCTCGGCCTTCAAGCTGTGGATCCTCGGCGCGCTGGTCGACGAGGTGCGCGCCGGGCGCCTGTCCGGCGCGGAGGTGGCGCGGCTGGATCCGCGCTTGAAGGCGCCGCCCTCGGGCCGCATGCAGGATTGGCCCGACGGCGCCCCCGCGACCTTGCACACGCTGGCCGTCGCCATGGTCAGCGAGAGCGACAACACCGCCACCGACCACCTGCTCCACGCGCTGGGCCGCGCGCGCGTGGAGGCCATGCTCGAGCCGATGGGCCTCGCCTCCGCCGCGCGCAACCTGCCGCTCCTCTCGACGGGCGAGATGTTCCGCATCAAGTGCGGCCCCGCCGAACAGCGGCCATGGGAGGAGCTCGATGCGGAGGCGCGTCGCGCCAGGCTCGCGACCTGGGCCGCGGAACAGCCGCCGCGCGCGCCGCTCGACCTTGCGCGCCTTTCCCGGCCCACGCGCATCGAGACGGTCGAGTGGTTCGCCTCGGCGCGCGAGCTGGCGCGCACGCTCGATTGGCTGAGGCGCGCGACCGAGGAGGGGCCGGCCGCGGGCCTGCGCGCCATCCTCGCCGTGAACCCCGGGTCGCCGGCGGTCGCCGCCCGCCACGAGTGGACCGGGTTCAAGGGCGGCTCGGAACCGGGCGTCCTGTGCCTGGCGTTCCTGCTGAAGGATGGTCGCGGACGGTGGTGGGCCCTGGTGGGCGTCCACAACGATCCGCGAGAGGCGCTGGCCGAAGCGCGCTTGGCCGACTTGGTCGCGTCGGCTGCGCGCCTCCTCGCCCGCGAACCCTGAACCGGGACGGAGGTCCAGCCGGCTGCGGGTCCGCGCCACGGCGTGGCCGCGAGCGCGCGGCCAGCCTCCCGACCCGCCCGGCGGTGGCCGCGGAGCCTCGCTCGGCGCCGCCCCACGGCCAACTGGACCACCGCCCTGCGCGGATCGGGCCGGCCCGCGCGACGCCAAGGCGCGACCGCCGTGGCGCGAGGGGCGTTCCCGTCCCTAGAATGCTGCGTCCTTTGCCCCGCCCGACGGTCTCGCGCGGGGCGAAGCCTCCTGCGATGGACACCACGCTCGCCCGCAACGCCCACGAGCTCGCGCTCGGGATCCCCGGCTACACCTTCCTCGACCTGCACCGCCCCGAGCGGCTCGCGGACCTCTATTCCGACTTCCTTCGCGAACTGGCGGAGGCGGATGCCGAGCTGGCCGCCCGCTGGTTGGCGCACATCGAGCACCGCGATCGGCAGAAGGGTCCGGCCGAAGGCGAGCTCCTGATCCGCGTCTCGCGTCACGTGTCCGCCTTCGTGGCGCGCTTGTTCCGCCTCGAGGACTACGCGCGCCGCCGTCGCCAAGCGCTGCTCGACCGCCAAGTGGTCTACAAGGTGCGCAACGGCTTCGTGAAGAAGCAGATGCGCCGCGTGCCGCAGCAGGACGCCGCGACCGCCGCCGCCGCGCGCGCCGCGGGTCTCGCCCTGCTCGAGCTGCTGCCCGGCACCAGCGGGGTGGACACCGACGCCGAGGAGCGCTTCGCGGGCAAGGTCTGGCCGCTGTTGTCGATGGCCGCCGACGCACCGGTCGCGGGCACGACGGCCGGCGCGGCGCTCGACGCGCTCGCCGCCTGCCTCAAGGCCATGAAGGACGCGGGGGAGTGCGCGGGCTGGCGCATGTTCCGCGAGATGAAGGACCTCGATTTCGCGCACGGCCTGGTGCACCACGTGCGTCCGCACGCATCGTTGCCGGAGGCGATCGAGGGGCTCGCCGAGCACAAGCGCCTGCGCGACGGATTCAAGCTCACCGACCCGCGCGGCACCGACAAGACGGTGCTGTCGGAGGTCGACCAGTGCGTGTTCTGCCACGAGCGCGAGAAGGACTCGTGCTCGAAGGGCCTGCTCGACAAGAAGACCGGCAAGCTCGCGAAGAATCCGCTGGGCATCGATCTCGCCGGATGTCCGCTGGACGAGCACATCAGCGAGATGCACGCGCTCTACGCCGAGGGCGATCCGCTCGGCGCGCTGTCCCTCGTCATGGTGCACAACCCGATGTGCCCCGGCACGGGCCACCGCATCTGCAACGACTGCATGAAGGCGTGCATCTACCAGACCAAGGAGCCGGTCAACATCCCGTTGATCGAGACCAAGGTGCTGACGGACGTGCTGGACATGCCGTGGGGACCGGAGATCTGGTTGTTCCTCACGCGCTGGAACCCGCTGCGCGAGAAGCGTCCGCACGCGCTGCCCTACAACGGCATCAACGTCGCCGTCGTCGGCATGGGACCCGCGGGCTACACGCTCTCGCACTACCTCGCCAACGAGGGCTTCGGGGTGGTCGGCGTCGACGGCCTCAAGGTCGAGCCGTTGCAGAAGTCGGTGTCCGGCCGCCTGCAGCCCGTCGACGCGGTCGTGCCCCCGATCCCCGTCGAGAGCTACTCCCAGATCAAGCGCGACCTCGACCAGCGCGTGCTGCTCGGCTTCGGCGGCGTGTCCGAGTACGGCATCACCGTGCGCTGGGACAAGAACTTCCTCACGCTGCCCTACTTGTCGCTGCTGCGCCGCTCGAACTTCGAGCTCTTCGGCGGCGTGCGCTTCGGCGGCACCTTCGACCTCGATTCGGCGTGGAAGCTGGGCTTCCACCACGTCGCCATCGCCTCCGGCGCGGGCAAGCCGACGATCGTCGAGATGAAGAACAACCTGGCGCGCGGCATCCGCAAGGCGTCGGACTTCCTCATGGCCCTGCAGTTGTCGGGCGCGTTCAAGGAGGACTCGCTCTCCTGCCTCCAACTGCGCCTGCCGGTCGTCGTCATCGGCGGGGGCTTGACGGGCATCGACACGGCGACCGAGTCGCTGGCGTACTACCCGCTGCAGGTCGAGAAGATGGCGCGGCGCCACGCCATCCTGTGCGAGCGCTTCGGCCGCGAGAACGTCGAGCGCTTCTTCGGCGAGGAGGAGCGCGAGCATCTCGCGGAGTTCCTCGAGCACGGCGCCGCCGTGATCGCGGAGCGCGCGCGCGCCAAGGCGGCCGGCGAGGAGCCCGACTTCCAGCGCCTCGTGCGCGGGTTCGGCGGCGTGCGGCTCGTCTACAGGAAGGGCATGGAGGACTCGCCTGCGTACCGCCTCAACCACGAGGAGGTCGCCAAGGCGCTCGAGGAGGGCATCACCTTCGTCGAGAACATGTCGCCCGTCGAGGTGAAGCTGGACCGCCACGGCGCGGTGCGCGCCGTGGTGTTCGAGCGCCAGAAGAAGGACGCCGATGGCAAGTGGCACGCCAGCGGCGAGATGGTGGAGATGGCGGCCGGGACCGTGCTGGTCGCGGCCGGCACGGCTCCCAACGTCACCTACGAGCGCGAGCGCCCCGGCACCTTCGCGCTCGACAAGCGCGGCAGCTACTTCCAGGTCGGACGCGTGTCGGAGGGCGCCTTCAAGGCGGTCGAGCGCGGCCGCGACGGCGAAGGCGCCGCGTTCCTGACGAGCCATGTCTCCGGCGGCCGCACGGTCAGCGTCTACGGCGACAACCACCCCGCCTACGCGGGCAACGTCGTCAAGGCCATGGCATCGGCGCGCGACGGCTACCACGCCGTCGTCGCGCAATTCGCGGGCGTGCTCGCCACGCTGGACCGCGCGCCCTCGGCGCAGGCGCGGCGCGACGCCGACTGGGGCGCCCACCTGCGGCGCCTGCACGCGGAGTTCGACGCCAAGGTCGTGGCGGTCAACCGCCTGACGCCCACGATCACCGAGGTGGTCGTGCACGCGCCCGCGCAGGCGCGCAACTTCGAGCCGGGCCAGTTCTACCGCCTGCAGAACTTCGAGACGCGCTCGACGACCGTGTCGGGCACCACGCTGGCGCTCGAGGGCATCGCGCTGACCGGCGCGTGGACCGACCCGGCGCAGGGCCTGCTGTCGATGATCGTGCTCGAGATGGGCGTGACTTCGCGCTTGTGCGCGCTGCTGCGGCCGGGCGAGCCCGTCGTCGTGATGGGGCCCACCGGCGCTCCCACCGAGATCCCCGAAGGCGAGACGGTGCTGCTGGCGGGCGGGGGCCTCGGCAACGCCGTGCTCTTCTCGATCGGGCGCGCGCTGCGCAGGAAGGGCAATCGCGTCGTGTACTTCGCGGCCTTCAAGAAGGGCGAGGACCTCTACAAGCGCGAGGAGATGGAATCGGCGGCGGACGTGGTCGTGTGGTCGACCGACGCGGGCGAGGCCATCGCGACCAATCCGGCGCGTCCGCACGACCGGCACTTCCGCGGCAACGTCGTGCAGGCGATGCTCGCCTACGCGAACGGCGAACTGGGCGAGACGCCCATCTCGCTCAAGGACGCCTCGCGACTGATCGTGATCGGTTCCGACCGCATGATGAACGCCGTCAAGGAGTCGCGCCGCGGCGTGCTGCGTCCGCACCTCAAGGAAGGCCACGTCGCCATCGGCAGCATCAACTCGCCGATGCAGTGCATGATGAAGGAGATCTGCGCGCAGTGCCTGTGCAAGCAGGTCGATCCCGCCACCGGCCGGGAGGCGGCGCCGGTGTTCTCGTGCTTCAACCAGGACCAGGAGCTCGACCGCGTCGACTTCGAGAACCTGCTGCAGCGCCTGCGCGCGAACTCGACCCAGGAGAAGCTGGCCAACCTCTGGCTCGACCACCTGGTGCACGAGGGGCGGCTCGGGTTGTGGACGGTGCTGGGCTGAACCGCGTCGCGCGCGGACTTGCCGCTCGCCGCGCCGCGGCCTAGCCTCGGCGCATGCGTCGCTTCCTGCCCTACCTCGCCTTGCTCGCCGCGGCGATCTTCGTCGCGGCGTGGTTCGAGGGTCGCAGGCCGGCGCCGCCGCGCGCCGCGACCTTCCCCGAAGCGCAGCCCCCGGCGCGCGTGGAGCCGGAGCTGGCCGCGCCCGCCCTGCGCGAGGCGACGGCGGAGGCGCGCCTCGACGGGGGCGAAGTGCGCCTCGTCGACGGACGCCACGCGGCGCGCGGCGTGCTGTGGTTCGACGAGCTCGCCCCCGACGGGGAGCTGCTGCGCGAGCGCAAGGCGACCATCCGCGACGGTCGGTACCGCTTCGAGGGCCCGCGGGCTGCGCGCCTCGCGCCGCGCGGCGCGGAGCTGCAAGGCGCGCCGGCGATCGTCGTCGCGCCGCTCGCGCCGTTCGATCCCTCGACGCCGCCGCCGCTGGTGGAGCTGCGCCTGCTGGATCCTTGGCGCTTGCGCGTCGTTTCCGCGGCGGATGGCGCCGATCTCGAGGGCGTCGAGGTCTGGGGCCTGCAAGTCCGCGACGGCGAGGGGCTCCTCGTGCCGCGCGCCCGCCACGGCGTGGTGCGCGACGCGCGCTCCCCGGTGGTCCTCCCCGATCCTCCGCGGCGCAGGTGGCACGAGCCCGCGACGGCATGGGTGCGCGCGCCAGGACACGCCTTCGGCCGCATCGACCTCGTGCGCTCGGTCGGCGAGCAGGCGACGCTGGCGCTCGAGCCTGCTTGCACCCTCGTGGTCGACGGACGCGCCCTGACCGAGGCGCCGTTCGTCGAGTTCGTCGTGACGCGCCACACCCAAGGCCGGGCGCAAGTGGTCGCGCGCGCCCCCGCGGCGGACGAGATCGTCCTCGAGGGCCTCGCGCCGGGCGATCACTCCGTCGACGCCGCGGGCCCCGGCGCCGTGGCGACCTTGCGCGCGACGTTGGCGCCGGGCGCGACTTCGCGCCTCGTCTTCGCGCGGCCGGAGCACCTCGCCCCGCCAAGGGCCGCGGTCGCGCTGAGGGGCTCGCTGCGCGTCCACTCATCGTGGATGGACAAGCCCCGTCGCTTCGCGTTCGCGCGCGTCGACGGCGGTCGCGTCGATCGCGCCCCGCTCGGCGCCCCCGAGCGCGGCCTCGGCGGCTGGGTCGCGGGCTTCGACTTGCTGGTGGGCGAAGGCGCGCACGAGCTGCTCGTGGACGGCGCATGGCCCGTCGCGCGCATCGTCGCTCCGGACGAGGCCTTGCAGCTCGAGCTCGCGCCGCGCGTGCGCACGAGCTTCGTCGGCGCGGGACAAGCCACGTTGGAACTGCGACTCGCCGATGGTCCCCACGACTGGCGCGCGGCCGCGCCGGGCGCCGCGAGCCTCGACTTGCCCGAGGGCGAATGGGCGTTGCGTTCGGCGCCCGGCTCGGCCGCGACGATCAAGGAACGCCGGGTGCGCCTCGTCGCACCCGAGCAGGTCGTCGTGCTAGAGGCGGCGCCTCGCAGCCTCGTGCGCGCCACGTTGTCGCGGGCGGGGCGTGCGCGGCCTTTCGAGTCGCACTGGCAGGCTTGGATCGTCGACGAAGCGGGGGGCTCCATCGCGCGGCTCGAACCGGATCCGCGCGATGGATGGATGTCCGCCGTGGCTGTGGTTCCCGAGA
This sequence comes from Planctomycetia bacterium, assembly GCA_046341775.1. Lineage (GTDB taxonomy): Bacteria > Planctomycetota > UBA1135 > UBA1135 > SXXH01. The sequence goes on along the minus strand of JBKDQQ010000097.1, from coordinate 1,642 downwards.
GCCGGCGGCTGGCCATCGCCCCGTTCATGGTCGATGGACTCTCCACCGCGACCGTGCGCATCGAACCGCTGCTCGCCGGAGAGGCGCGGTCCGTCGACATCGAGGCTCCGCGCTAGGTCGCCGCCGTTCGCGCTTCGCCGCGCAAGCAGGCAGCCGCGGCTCGCGGTCGTACGCACAAGTGCGCTGCATCCTGCGTCCTAGGTCCCATGCGCGGGTCCGGACCGGAGCCTATTCTCGCCTCCGTGAGCGGCAAGGACTCCCACGCAGTTAGGATATCGGCATCCGACGCAGCCTCCACCGGGGCTCGCGCGGCCATCCTTCGCGGATATCCGGTCGCCATGAACGATCCCACACTCGAATCGACCAAGGCCAAGTCCTACGCCGATCGCGATGCGGAGCTTGCGCTGTTGCGCGCGCTCGTGCGCTCGAGCCTCGATCCGCTGGTGGCGATCGACCAGCAGGGTCGCGTGCTGCTCGCCAGCGAGTCGATCAATCGCGTCTTCGGCTGGAAGCAGGAGGATCTGGTCGGACAGAACATCCGGGTCCTCATGCCCGAGCCCCACAAGTCGGCGCACGACGGCTACCTCGAGGCGTGGCGCCGGACGGGCATCACCCACATCATCGGACGCACGCGCGAATTCCAGGTGCAACGCAAGGACGGATCCCACTTCCTCGCCGACTTGTCGGTGAGCCAGGCGGTGCTGCCGGGGGACGAGGTCGTCTTCCTCGGCAGCTTCCGCGACGTGGACGCGCGGCGGCGCGCCGAGCACCTGCTGCAGGAGAGCGAGGCGCGCTTCCGCGCCGTGTTCGACGGGACACTGACCTTCATGGGCCTGCTGGCGCCGGACGGCACCTTGCTCGAGGCCAACGCCACGACCATGCAAGCCACGGGCACGCCGCGCGAGTCGGTGCTCGGTCGCAAGTTCTGGGAGGGACCTTGGTGGCAAGCCACGGCTTCCGGCCCCGAGCGCATCAAGGCGCTCATCGAGCGCGCCGCGACGGGCGTGGTCGTGCGCGACGAATTCGCGGTCGCCGGTCCCAACGGACGGCGATTCGAGGTCGACTTCTCGATCACGCCCGTGCGGGACGAGCAAGGTGCGCTGATCTACCTCATTCCCGAAGGCCGCGACATCACCGAACAGAAGCGCGCCCAGCAGGCGGAGACCTCGATGCTGCGCGCCCTCGCGCAAGTCGGCGAATCGGCCGCGGTGCTGGTGCACGAGATCAAGAACCCCATCACGGCCGTGAATGTCGCGCTGCGCGCCGTGGCCGACCAGTTGGGCGCCGAGCACAAGGTGGTCCTGGAGGACCTCGCCACGCGCATGCAGCGCCTGCAGGAGCTGATGCGCGGCACCCTGTCGTTCGCCAAGCCCGTGCAACTCAAGCCCGTGCCGGTCGAGGCGCGCCAGTTCATCGAAGGTTGCGTCGCGCGCCTGCGCCTTCTGATCGTCAGGTCGGGTGCCGACGTGCGCGTCGAAGTCGCGCCTCCGGACTTGCGCCTGAACCTGGACCCGGCGCTCTTCGAGGAGGTGCTGGCGAACCTCGTCATCAACGCCTTGGACGCCCAAGGCCAAGGCGCCAAGGTCGTCATCCGCGCCGCGCAGAGCGGCGAGGGCGCGCGCGTCGACGTCGACGACCACGG
>JBKDQQ010000096.1:0-35674 GCA_046341775.1 Planctomycetia bacterium | reverse complement strand
ATCCGGCAGTGGTACGAGTCGCCCTACAGGAAGGGCGAGTGCATCACCGTCGACGAGTACTACCAGTGGATCTTCGAGAACTCGGTGCCCGGCTTGCCGGAGGAGGCGAAGAAGCACGGCATGACGCCGCTCGAGTACATGCGCCGCCACGGCGCGTTCCTCGTCTCGAGCGATGTGTACGAGGGACACATGAAGGCGCTCTCGGAGGCCGAGCGGAAGAAGGCCGTGGTCGACGAACGCACGCAGTCCGTGCTGGTCGACGGCAAGCCCGCCGGCGTGGTGGTGCAGGGCGAGCAACGCGCCGGCTTCGCGACGCCCTCGAGGAAGCTCGAGATCTGGTCGCCCACGATGGAGGACTGGGGCTGGCCCGAGTACGCGCTGCCCGCCTACATCGAGAGCCATGTGCACCGCCGCCACCTCGACCGGTCGAAGGGCGAGTACGCGCTGATCCCGACCTTCCGCTTGCCGACCCTGATCCACACCCGTTCCGGCAACAGCAAGTGGCTGTACGAGCTGTCGAACACGAATCCGGTGTGGATGCATCCCGAGGATGCGGCGCTCATCGGCGTGGAGACCACCGACCTCGTGCGCGTGTCGACGCGCATCGGCCACTTCGTCAACAAGGTGTGGGTCACCGAGGGCATCCGCCCCGGCATCGTGGCCTGCAGCCACCACCTTGGCCGTTGGCGCCTCTTCGACGACGTGGGCACCGACAAGTGGGCCAGCGCCAAGGTCGCGCGCGAGGAGGTCGCGCCCGGCCGCTTCCGCTTCCGGCGCCTCGAGGACATCAAGCCCTTCGAATCGAGCGACAAGGACTCGAAGCGCGTCTGGTGGACGGATGGCGGCGTGCACCAGAACCTGACCTTCCCCGTGCAGCCCGATCCGGTCAGCGGCATGCACTGCTGGCACCAGCGCGTGACCGTCGCCAAGGCCGCGCCCGGCGACCACTACGGCGACGTCGAGGTCGACACGACGAAGTCGATGGAGGTCTACCGCGAGTGGGTCGCCAAGGCGCGCATGACGCGCAAGGTCTCCCACTTGCGTCGTCCTCTGCACTTCGCGCGCGCGGTCAAGCCCGCCGTCGAGGCCTACGCCATGCCCGGCTCGTGAGGAGCACGCCATGGCGTCCACCACCGATGCACGCGCGCTGGTCCTCGCCGCGCGCGACCAGTGGGTCAAGCGACTGATCGACCCGTCGCGCGCCAACGCGCTGCTCTTCTTCCGCGACCTCAAGGTCGGGATGCTCGAGCTGCCGGCGCAAGGCCAAGTGGTGGCCGAGCTGGTCGCGGGCGGCGCGGTGGTGCTCGCGGACCTGCGCAAGGACCTGCCGCAGGCGCAGCCCGAGGCGCTGGCGCGCTCGGTGCAGGCGGTGCGCACGAAGGCGCTCTCCAACCGCGAGGAGAAGGGCGTCGAGACGCTGCAACTGGCGCTGGGCATGGCCTCCTGGCCCGCGCTCGACGGCGGCAGGCCCTACGCCGCCCCCGTGCTGCTGCTGCCCCTGGCGATCGAGTCCCGCGGACAAGGCGGCTTGGACGTGTCGATGCGCGGCGCGGGCGAGGCGCGCTTGAACCCCGTGCTGCTGCATGTGCTGGCCGAGGAGCACGGCCTCGTGCTGGACGCCGACGAACTGCTCGAGGCGTGCAGCGTCGAGGATGAAGAGGGTCGCTGGAGCATCGATCCCGCGCAGGTGCACGCGCGCTTCGCGGCGGCGGTCGTCGGAGGCCTCTCCGAGTTCGCCATCCAGCCGCGGGCCCTGGTGGCGAACTTCCACTTCGCGCGCATGTCCATGGTCGAGGATCTCGCGAAGAACGGCGAGTTGCTCGCGCGGAGCGAGCTCGTGGCCGCCTTGGCGGGCCACGCGGCGACGCGCGCGCGCCTCGGCCGGCTCGACGCGTCGTGGGCGCCGACCCTCGATGGGCGGCCCGCCGAGGAGGAGTTCCACGTGCTCGTGGCGGATTCCTCGCAGCAAGCCGCCATCGAACTCGCGGAGGCGGGCCAGCACCTCGTCGTGCAAGGTCCGCCGGGAACGGGCAAGTCGCAGACGATCGCCAACCTGATCGCGCAGTCCGTCGCGAGCGGCAAGCGCGTGCTGTTCGTGGCCGAGAAGCGCGCCGCGCTGGAGGCGGTCATCAAGCGCCTCTCGCACCCCGACGTGGGGCTGGGCCACCTCGTGCTCGACCTGCATGGAGCCACGGTCTCGCGCAAGGAAGTCATGGCGCGCCTGAAGGACGCGCTCGACCGTGCGCGCGAATCGCTCCCGCCCGCGGGCGCGGAAGCCGTGCTGCGCGAGTTCGAGGAACGCCGGCGGGAACTGAACGCGCACGCCCAGCGCGTCAACGCCCCGCGTCAACCAACGGGCAAGTCGCTGGTGCAGATGGTGGGCGAGCTCCACGCCTTGCCGCCCGAGGCGCGCACGCACCTGCGCCTCGACGGGGCGACCCTCGCCAAGATGGAGGGCGACACGCTGCGGCTGCTGCGCGAATCCCTGCGCGACATGGTGCGGCAACCCGAGCTGCACCTGGGCTCGTCCGCGTCGCCTTGGACGAACGCACGCCTCGTCGACGGCGGCGAGGCGACGCGCGCGCTCGAACTGGCTCGACGCGCGGAACGAGTGTGCCTGCCCGTCGTGCGCAAGACCCTGAAGCGCGTGGTCGAGGAGTGCGGTGCCGCGGAACCAGCCAGCCTCGCTGGCGCGCGCGAACTGGCCGAGACGCTGCTCGAGGCGGAACGCCAGGATGCGTGGTGGCGTCGCGAGATCCACGCGGCCGATCCCGCGGAGCTCGCCCGACGGATCGCGCCGGCCACTCGCGGCTGGTTCGCGCGCCTGTGGGCCGCCTGCACGAACGGCGAGTACCGCGCGACGCTCTTCGCGCTGCGCGCGTTGCGCGTCGACGGCGCGCGGGAAGCGGCGCGACTGCTCGCCGAGGCGCAGGCGGCCGCGTCCTTGGGCCGGCGTTGGTCGGCCTTGGGCGGCGACCCCGCGCGTGCGCGTTCGGCCTCCGCCGCCGAGTTGGCGCAATGCGTGCGCGAACTGTCCGAGGAGTGCGCGCGCCTGCGCGCGTTCGTGCCGGACCTGCCGGGCGACGACGCGAACCTCGGCGATCTGGAACGCGCATTGTCCTCCTTGGCGAAGGATGGCGACACCGTCTTCCAGGTGCCGACCGTGCGCGAGCACCAGGCGCACCTGCGCGCCGCCGGGCTGCAGCCGCTGGTCGACGAGTTGCGCGCGGAGGGCGTCGCCGCGCGGCACTTCGAGGCGCGCTTCGACCACGTGCTGCTCGCGAGCAGCATCGAGTCGGTGTTCGCCGCCGAACCCAAGTTGGCCTCCTTCCGCGGCGCGGCGCACCAGCAGCTGATCGAGCGCTTCCGCGAACTCGACGTGCAGCGCGTGCGCCTGGCGGCCGCGCGCGTGCGACGCCGGCACGCCGCGGCGGTCGTCGAGGCGATGAACGAGCACGGCGAGGAAGCCGACCTCGTGCGCAGGGAAGCCTCGAAGAAGGCGCGCCACATGCCGTTGCGCCGACTCCTCGAAGAGGCGCCGCACGTCTTGACGCGCCTCGCGCCCTGCTGGGTGGCGAGTCCGTTGTCCGTCAGCCAGCTCTTGTCGGCGGGCAACGACCACTTCGACCTCGTGTTGTTCGACGAAGGCAGCCAGATCCCGCCCGAGGACGCCGTGCCGGCCTTGTACCGCGCGCGCCAAGTCGTGGCCGCGGGCGACCAGCACCAGATGCCGCCGACGCAGTTCTTCGCCACGGCGGTCGACGCCGAGGACATCGAGGCGTCGGACGACGTGGAGGCGCAGGCGCAGCAGTCCATCGCGGGCTTCGAGAGCCTGCTGGCGACGCTCGAGAGCTTCCTGCCGAATCGCCTGTTGGAGTGGCACTACCGCAGCGAGGACGAGCGCCTGATCGCCTTCAGCAACGCGGAGGTCTACTCGAGCCGCCTCTACACATTCCCCGGAGCGCGCGGGCACGAGGCCATCCGCCACGAACTCGTGCCGCACGATCCGGCGCTCGGCGGCCAGGAGGAGAGCGCCTCGCGCGAGGTCGCGCGCGTCGTGGAGCTGGTGCTCGAACACGCGCGCACGCGCCCGGGCGAATCGCTGGGCGTGATCACGATGGGCATCAAGCACGCCAATCGCGTGCAAGCGGCGTTGGACAAGGCGCGCACGCAAGCGGGCTTCGACGCCAACCTCGGCGCCTTCTTCGACCTCGGCCGCGAAGAGCGCTTCTTCGTCAAGAACCTCGAGACGGTGCAAGGCGACGAGCGCGACGCGATCATCCTCTCCATCGGCTACGGCAAGGACGCCTCGGGCGGCCTGCCCTTGCGCTTCGGCCCGTTGCTGCACGAGTCCGGCTACCGCCGCTTGAACGTCGCCGTCACGCGCGCCAAGCGACGCATGCTCGTCGTCTCCTCCTTCGCGTCGCACGAGATCGACCTCGGGCGCTCGTCCGCGCGCGGCTTGGCGATGCTCAAGGCCTACCTCGCCTACGCCGAGGGCGGCGGCACGCGGCTCTCGGGCCTCGAGCGCGCCGACCAGCATCCGCTCAACGCCTTCGAAGCCGACATCCGCGACGCGCTCGAGAAGCAAGGCCTCAAGCTGCGCGCGCAGTACGGCGCCGCGCGCTTCCGCATCGACCTCGTCGCCATGCACCCCGAGCGCCCCGGCCAACCCGTGCTCGCCATCGAATGCGACGGCGCCTCGTATCACTCGAGCGCCACCGCGCGCGACCGCGATCGCCTGCGCCAGCAACACCTCGAGCGCCTCGGCTGGACCTTCCACCGCATCTGGTCCACCGACTGGTTCCGCGATCGCGAAGCAGAAACGCGCCGCGCCCTCGACTCGTTCCGCGAGGCCGTCGCGCGCGCCGACGCGGAAGCCGCCGGCCCCGCCATCTCGACCGCCGGTCACCGAGGGGCTCCACCCCCGACGCCTCCCCCGGCCGATCCGCCCTCCAGCGCCCCCACCGCGATCGCCGACGCCCCCGCGCGGCGCCTACCCCGCCCGCGCCTGCCGCACGGCGACTCCATCGACGACTACACCGACACCCAACTCCAGTCCCTCTTCGCCTGGATCGCCTCCGACGACCGCTTGCGCACCGACGAGGAACTCGTGCGCTTGGCCTGCGACGAACTCGGGTTCGCTCGGCTCGGGTCGCGCATCAAGGGGCGGTTGGAGGCTGCGTTGACGAGGTGGCGACGGACGCACGGCGGCTAGGTGCGCTCCAATGTCCCGTCCGCCTCCGGCCACGCCGAGCTAGGGAAGGCCGAGCTGCTATCTTGACCTCATGTCCTCCCCCGCCCCCCACGACATCACCCAACTCCTGCGCGACGCGCGCGAGGGCCGGCCGGGGGCTTCGGAGGCGTTGATCCCGCTCGTGTACGACGACTTGCGCGCCATGGCGGCGGGGGCGATGCGGGGGCAGGGCGCGGAGCACACGCTGCAGCCAACGGCGCTCGTGAACGAGGCTTGGTTGAAGCTCTTCAAGGGGCATGGCGCGGAGTACGCGGATCGCGAGCACTTCCTGTGCGTCGCGGCGCGCGCGATGCGCACCTTGCTCGTCGACCACGCGCGCGCCAAGCGGGCGCAAAAGCGCGGGGACGGCGCCAAGGCGGGCGAGCTGGATTCGTTGATGGTCGGCGTCGAGGATCGCGCCTTCGACATGGTGGCCTTGGACGAAGCCCTGACGCAGCTCGCGGCGTTCACCACCATGGGCGCGCGCATCGTCGAGCTGCGCTTCTTCGGCGGACTGGAAGTGTCCGAGACGGCGCACGCCTTGGGCGTGTCGGAGAGCACCGTCGAGCGCGAGTGGCGCGCAGCCCGTGCCTGGTTGTACCGGCGGTTGTCGGCCTGAGGGAGCGGGGCCTGCCTTGGCGGCGAGCTCCATCCTCGCCGGTGGGCCGCACGCGGGCGTCGGACATGGGAATGTCCGTGCCCCTTGCGGGGCCTCGGTGGAAATGGGACCAACGGCATCAGGCTCCTCCCGATCCCGCGACGCATTCCCATGACATCCTTCCTGCACACCGCCGACTGGCACCTGGGCAAGGGCTTCCACTCCTTCAGCGAAGACGAAGACATCCGTGCGCGCCTGCGCCGCGCGCGCATCGAGGCGCTCGACCGCTTGGGCGAAGCGGCGCGCACGCATGGTTGCTCGGCTATCCTCGTCGCTGGAGACCTGTTCCACTCCAACGAGGTCGACGACCGCGTGCTGCTGGCGGCGTTGGAGAGGATCGGACGCATGGAACTGCCCGTGATTGCCATCCCCGGGAACCATGACCATGCGGGCGCCGGTTCCATCTGGGAGCGCAGGCGCTTCCACAAGGAACGCCAGTCCTTGGCGCCGAACCTGGTGGTTGTCGCCGACAAGGTCGCGTGCATCCCGCTCGATGGCGTCGACGTGCTCGTGGCGCCGGTCCTGCAACGGTTCCACCAGCAGTCGTTGGCCGAACTCGCGGAGCTGGGGGCGCGCGACGGACGACCCCGCATCGGACTCGTCCACTCCGCAGCGTTGGACTTCAGCGAAGACGGCTCGGGACGCGCCTTGCAATTGATCGGCCAGGAGAGGGCCGCGCTCGACTATCTGGCGCTCGGCGACTTCCATCGACGGCAACCCGTGCCTGGGATCCATTGCGAGGCCTGGTACGCCGGCACCCACGAGCCCGACGCGTTCCCGAGCCACCATCAGGACGGCGAACGGCGTGGCGGCTGCATCGTGGTCGAGCTGGAGCGCGGCGGCAAGCCCGTCGTGAAGCAAGTGGATCTGGAAGGAGGCCTGCGCTGGATTCGCGCGATCCGCAGCTTGCGCGACGAAGCCAGCATCGAACAGGTCCTGGCCGACCTCGACTCGTGGATCGCGTCTGGCATGCAATCCACCGTGTGCCAGATCGACTTGTCGGGCTCGCGGCTCGGACTCTCGCAGCGCACGAAGTTGAACGCGGAGTTGGACGACCGACGCGCGCGCTGCCTCGCCCTTCAAGTCGAAGGCGCCATCGACCTGCAGCCGACCGATGCGGAATTGGAGGACATGCACGACCAAGGTGGCCTGGTTGGCAGCGTGGCGAACAGATTGAGGGGCAGGATCGAGGCTGCGCCGGACGCGTCGCAGCGCGAACGCCTAGCGCTCGCGCGCCTGCACGAACTCGCCACGCGGGAGGACGGCCAATGAGATTGCTCAGCGCGGTCATCTGCAACTACCGCATCCACCAGCGACTTCCGATCGAGTTCCAGCGAGGCGTGACCATCGTCGCGGGCCTCAACGAATCGGGAAAGAGTACGCTGATCGACGCGCTGCACCGCTGCTTGTTCTTGTCGCACCGCGCGGGCGGCGACGCCCTGAAGTCGATGCGCAGCTTCCATGGCGGGCATCCGCAAGTCGAGCTGGCCTTCCACGCCGAAGGCTCGGTGTGGCGGATCTCGAAGACGTTCTCCGGATCGAGCGGCACTGCGAGGCTCGTGCGGGAGTCCCCGTCGGAACAGTGGGAAAGCGACGAAGCCGAACGACGGCTCGCCGAACTGACGGGACGCGCTGCAGCCACGGGCCGCGCGGCCGCCAAGGAACTGCAACGCAGTTGGGAGCATCTGTGGGTCAGGCAGGGTTGCGCGCTCGAGGATCCCCTGACGCAGATCGATCCGACGGAGCTGGAGACCGCGCTCGAGTCCAGGCTTGACGAGGCGGACCGCCTGCTCCTCTCCAGCCGCGGCGACCGCGTGGTGCAGTTGCTCGAGGCTGCAGTCGACGCGGAATGGAAGAAGAACCACAAGGAGCTGCGCATCGACGGCGAAGCAGGGCGGCTGGAGGCCCGGTTGCGCGAGTGCGAGTCGGAGTTGGAGAGGCTCGAGGAGGCGCGCGAGTCGCGCGCGGCGCAGGCCGCTCGCCTCGGGGAGGCCCGCAAGCTGCGCGAGTCGGCGGCGAGGGAACTCGGCCGATTGGAGGCGGATTCGAGCGGGTTGGCGGCCTCGATGGAAGAACTCGCGGGCGCCGACGAGGCGCTCGTTCGCGCCGAGGGTGCGGTCGCCGCCCATGCCAAGGAAGTCGCCGACTTCAAGCAGTTGCAGGCGCGCTGGCGGGAGGAGTCGGAGAAGCTCGAGACCGCCAAGGCGGAACTGCGGAAGCACGAGGAGCACGAAGGGACGCTGAACGAGGCGCGCGCGCACTGCGAGGCGCGTGTGGAGTCGGCCAGCGCTCGGCGCGCCACATTGGAATCGCGACGCAACGAAGCCGAGCAGCGCCTCGAGCTGGCAAGGGCGCGTCGGGACGCCGCGCTGACCCGCTCGCGCATCGCCCAGCTGCGGACGGAACTGGAATCGTGGGCCGCGCACAAGGGCGAAGTGCGCGAGGCGGAGGATGCACTGGCTCGCATGCCGCTGATCGACGAAGCGCGCATCGCGGTGCTCGAGCAACTCGAGGACCGAGTGCGTTCCGTCCAGTCCCGGATCGAAGGCTCCGCCGCGCGCGTGCAGCTGCTCGCCGGCGGTGCGCCGATGACGCTGGAGGGAAGGCCGCTTGAACCGGATGGACTCGAACTGGTGGCGAAGCCTGCAGTGCTTCGACACCCGGACGGGACTTGCGTGCGGATCCTGCCGGGCGGCATGGACCTCGCCGCGCTGACGGACGAACTTGGCGACCTCGAGTCCGAGCGCAGGCGATTGCTCTTGGAATCGGGCGTCGGGAGCGCTTCGCAGGCTCGTCGACTGCACGCGACGCGCGCCAGCCAGGAAGCCCTCCTCGCCCAACTCCGCAGGCAGGCTGGACAGCGGAAGGATCCGGGCCCCGAACTGGGGCCAATGCAGGCCCGCCTCGATGCTTTGGAGCAGAGGTCGCTCGCCATGGAACAGGCTGGCGTGCGTTCCGCTCCCGGCGACGATCCGGAGATGGTCGCAAGCGAAGTCGCGACCATCAAGGAAGGCGCGAAGCGCGTGGACGAGGAGCTTGTCGCCTTGCGCGAAGAGGCCCGCGACCACAGCGAGGAAGCCGGACGGCGGCGCGAAGCGCGCGCGCGCGTCGAGGCCGACAAGGACAGAGCGGAAGGCGCGCTCATGCAGTTGTCGAGGCAACTGGGAGAGGATGGCGGAAGCCGCTCGACGATCGATGATCTGGAACGGCGGGCCGAGGAACTGCAGGGACTGCAGCGCGAGGCGCAAGGCAAGTCCGAAAGTCTCGCCGCCCTGCGCAAGCGCCGTGCGCTGACCCTGGACCTGCTCGAGAAGCAGCGCAGTCTGCGCGACAAGGCCGTCGGCGAGATCGAAGCCCTTGAACGCGACTTGCTCGGAGATGTCGCGCAAGACCACGGAGCCCAGATCGAGGACAAGCGCGCCCAGCGCACTCGATTGAAGGCCCGCGCCGACTCCGCCCGGGAGCGCGCCGAGGCCGACCTGCTGCTGAAGGAGCTCTTCGACGAAGTCCGGAAGAATGCCCGCGATGCGCGCCTGGCTCCGTTCGCGAAGGCCTGCAGCGAGTATCTGGCCATCGCCTACGGTGCGAGCGTGACCATCGGATTCGACGACACCAAGGGGGCGACCACCACCGGATCCATCGACCGCCGCGCGGCGGGATTGGACGCGAACTCGTTCGGCGTGCTCAGCCACGGTGCGCGCGAGTTCACGAGCCTTGCCGTGCGCCTCGCGCTGGCGGAGGTGCTCGCTTCCGAGCAGGCGGACCGCTGCCTGCCGGTCGTGCTCGACGATGCAGCGGCGAACATCGATCCGGAACGCTTCCGCCAGGTCGGATTCCTGTTGGCATTCGCGGCTTCCCGAGGACTGCAAGTCGTGTTCGCCACGTGCAATGTCGACGAAGCCTCCCGCCTGCAAGCCGACGCAGTCGTGCCGCTGCGGCGTCCGCGGCTGGTGTCCTCCGCTGGACTCGCGCGAGCGGAGGATCGCCATGCGGACTTGGAAGCCGAGGACCGCGAAGCACCCGACACCGCGTCGCGAGGCAGTGTGTCGCCTGACTGGTCATCGTCCGTTGGCGCGGCGACGGATGCCGGCGACATGGAGTCGGCGCTGAAGGCGCTGCGCGACGCTGGAGGAACCGCGAGTTCGCGCGCATGGAGGGCGGCGCTCGAGTGGGACGAGGACCGCTTCAACGCGGCGCGCGAGCTGCTGTCGCGACGCGGGGCGATCGAGCAATTGCCGGGCACGCGCACTTGGCAGTTGCGCGGAAACCAGCCGCACGCATGACAGCCGCGCCGCGCGGGCCGGACCGCGTCGGTCGGGCGCGCGCGGCGCGGTTCGTGGTGGCGCGGTGCGGACCTCTTGCTCGGCGTCGCGGGTGGTGGGCCGCGGCGCCGGCGATGGACGGTCAGGCGAGCTCGACGTCGAAGGCCTTGACCAGGTCCTCGAGTTGGAGCGCGAGGCGCGAGAGCTCGTCGGCGGAGGCGCGCGTCTCCTCGGCGCCGGCCGAGGAGGCCTGGGCGTTGCGGCTGATCTCGGCGATCACGGCGCTCTGCTCCTCGACCGCGGCGGCGATGCTGTGCTCGTGCTCGCTGATCTGGTCGATCACCGTGTGCACGCTGCCGATGTCCTTGATGACCTCATTGGTGCCGCCCTGGATGTTCTCGACCATGCGGCCGATGCCGTCGGTGGCCTGCGCGGTCTGGCGCGCGAGGTTCTTGACCTCGGAGGCGACGACCGCGAAGCCCTTGCCCGACTCGCCGGCGCGCGCGGCCTCGATCGTGGCGTTGAGCGCGAGCAGGTTCGTCTGGCCGGCGATCGTGGTGATCAGCTTGATGACCTGCGTGATCTCCTTGGAGCTCTCGCCGAGCTTGCGCACCGTCTCGGAGGCGCCCTTGCTCGTGTCGACGGCGGTCTGCGCGACCTTCGAGGCCTGCGCCGAGTTGCCCGCGATCTCCCGGATCGAGGCGCTCATCTCCTCGGTGGCGGCCGCCACGCTGCCGGCGGTCTGCGTCAGCTTCTCGCTCACGGAGGCGAGGCGCATGGCCGAGTCGTTCAGGGTGCGCGCGGAATGCGCGATCTGGCGGATGGCGTTGCCGACCTGCGTCTTGATGTCGGCCATGTACTCGGTGCGGTCGCGGTCGCCGTCGACCTTGACCGCGTCGAGGCGCACGCCGATCGAGCGGAACACGGACAGCATGTAGGAGTCGATGACCGCCTGCATGTCGTAGTTCATCACGCGCTGGATCACCTCGAGGGCCTCCTCGCGCTTGGCGGCGTCGGGGATCTCGTCGACGAGGTGCAGCTTGAAGAGGCGCATGAACTCCGGGAAGGAGGCCACGAACCACTTGGTCGGCAGGTCGATGCGATCGTGGACCTGGCCGACGCGCAAGCGGTGCTCGAAGTGCTCGACGCCCCATTCCCCGCGCGAACCGGTGAAGATGCTGCGCACGTAGCCCGCCTGCGCGCGCTCGAGCGCCTGGCGCAGGGCGCTCAACGGCATGCCCGCGGACCTCGCGTGTTGTTCGAAGAAGCGGCGCGTGGCGCCGAAGGCGAACTGCCAGTCGTAGAACTCGCGCGCGATGGCGTCGGCGTGCTTCTCGGCCCAGGGGATCAGCGACTCCATCATGCGGCGCTCGGCGTCGCCGAGGCGGATGAACTGGCGGCGCTCGGCGAGGTTGGCCGAGTTGATGTTGAAGAACGCGGCGAGCGAACTGTTCGTGTGTGCTTGGGTCTTCACGGTGGACTGGATGGTGGTGGTCGTGGTGCGCGCGCCGCCGCAACCAGCTCCAGCCGGGAGCTTCGGCTTGCGCCGCGTTCGCTCCCTCCCCTTCGGCTCGGGGCATATGCCACTTGACGGATGGATGCGACCAAATGCCCCGGGTACGCACTCGACCGTACGCGGAGGCGGGAATGTCCCGCGAAAGGCACCTGCACGGGCCCTGAGGACCCCTTCCCGGGACGAGCGGACCGCCGCGCGCCTCCCCCCCCGAGGCTAGAGGCGCAGCTCGACGTTCCCGTCGCGCTCGGTGGCGGCGTAGGTCTTGGCCTTCGGGCACGCGCCGCGCACCGCGACGCCGCTGCGCGGGTCGAAGTGGTAGTTGTGCAGCGGACACACCGCGTACTTGCCGTCGACGAGCGGTCCGCCGATGATCCGCCCGCCATCGTGCGGGCACTGCGCGTCGAGCGCGTAGACCTTGCCTTCGACGCGGCACAGGACGACCTGCGTTCCACCAGCCATCACGTCGCCGATCTCGACGACCTTGGCCGTGCCTTCGACGAGCTTGGCGGCACCGCCCACGAGCACCGGCTTGCCTCGGAACATCTCCAGCAGTCTGCGCAGCATGCGCGGATGCTAGCATCCGTCGCGCCCCATGCAGCCGCTCGTGGTCATCGACGTGGTCGGCCTGTCCATGCGGCAGGTCGGCGCCCGCACTCCGCACTTGTCGCGCCTCGCCAAGGAAGGCTGCGGCGCACCCATGCGCACGATCCTGCCGGCGGTGACCTGCAGCGCGCAGGCCACGATGCTGACGGGCCTCGCTCCCGCGGCCCATGGCGCGGTGGGCAACGGCTGGTACATGCGCGAGACGGGCGAGGCGGCGTTGTGGCGCCAGTCGAACGCGCTCGTGTCGGGCGAGAAGCTCTACGAGGCCGTCAAGCGCCTCGATCCCGCGGCCACGACGGCCAAGATCTTCTGGTGGTGGAACATGGGTGCGGCGGTGGACCTGGCGGTCACTCCGCGCCCCTACTATCCCGCCGATGGACGCAAGATCCCGGCCATCTACTCCGCTCCGGACGAGTACGGGCTGGAGCTCGAGCGAGCACTGGGCGCCTTCCCGTTCTTCGACTTCTGGGGGCCGAAGTCCGGCCTGCCCAGTTCGCGCTGGCTGGCCGACGCGGCCATCCACACTCTGCGCCGTCGCAAGCCCGCGTTGACGATGGTGTACCTGCCGCACCTCGACTACGACCACCAGCGCTTCGGCCCGGACCATCCGCGCTCGCTCGCCGCGCTCGAAGAGGTCGATCGCCTCGTGGGCGACATCCGCGACGCGGCCGAGGAGGCGGGGGCCGCGACCTTGGTGGTGAGCGAGTACTCGATCGAGGACGCCACGCGCCCCGTGCACGTCAACCGCGCCCTGCGCGAGGCGGGGCTCGCGGCCGTGCGCCAGACGCCGCAAGGCGAGGTGTTCGACCCCTTCGCCAGCCGCGCCTTCGCCGTCAGCGACCACCAAGTCGCGCACGTGCACGCCAAGGACGCGCGCGCGTTGGCCGAGGCGCGCGCGCTCGTGCGCAGCCTGCCGGGCGTCGCGGAGGTGCTGGAGGGGCCCTCGCGCGCAGCCGCCGGACTCGACCACCCGCGCGCGGGCGATCTGGTGCTCGTGGCCGAGCAGGGCGCTTGGTTCACGTACTACCACTGGCTGGACGATGCGCGGGCCCCCGACTTCGCGCGCACCGTCGACATCCACAGGAAGCACGGCTACGACCCGTGCGAACTGTTCCTCGATCCCGCGCTGGCCGCGCCCAAGCTGCGCATCGCGGCGAGGTTGATGCAGAAGAAGCTCGGCATGCGCTACTTGATGGACGTGATCCCGCTGGATGCGAGCCTGGTCAAGGGCACTCACGGGCGCGTCGATCCCGATCCCGCGCGCCAGGCGGTGTTCATCTCCTCGCGTCCATGGGACGAGTGCGGCGGCGAGCCGCGCGACGGGACCGTCGCCATGGCCGAGACGAAGGCGCGCGCCTTGGCGCTCCTGGCGCGCGGGCGCTAGGACCCGATGGCCGCGGAGGAAGCGAGCGGACTGGAGCGCGAGGTCGCGCGCGACGGTGGCGGAGGACCGCCATGGCGCTCGCGCAACGTGCTGGCGCTGGGCGTGGTCAGCCTGCTGACGGACATCGCCAGCGAGATGATCGCCCCGCTCCTGCCGTTGTTCCTCGCGACGAGCCTCGGCGCCGGGCCGGCGGCCCTCGGGTTCGTCGAGGGCGTGGCCGACCTCGTGGCGAGCTTCGTCAAGTTGTGGGCCGGGGCGCTCTCGGACCGCGCGAAGAGCCGCAAGGGCCTCGTCGCGTGGGGCTACGCGATCGCCGCGGTGGCGCGTCCGCTGGTGGCGCTGGCGGGGTCGGCGTGGCACGTGGTCGCCATCCGCGCGCTCGATCGCATCGGCAAGGGACTGCGCACGGCGCCGCGCGACGCGTTGCTGGCCGAGGCGGTCCCCTCCTCGCGGCGCGCGGCCGCGTTCGGCTTCCACCGCGCCATGGATCACGCGGGCGCGGTGCTGGGGCCGCTCGTCGCGCTGCTGCTCTTGACGCAGGCCGGACTCGAGTTGCGCACGGTGTTCGCGCTGGCCCTCGTGCCCGGAGCGCTGTCGTTGTGCGTGCTGGCCTGGAAGGTGCGCGAAGCTCCGCGCGCGATCGAGTCGACGCCACGCGGCCCGCTGTTCGCGCCACCGGCGCCCGGGGAATGGCGGCTGCTGCTCCCGATCGCGCTGTACACGCTGGCGGCGGCGAGCGACCTGTTCATCGTGCTGCGCGTGCAGGAACTGCTCGGGGTCGAAGGCTCCCTGGCGGCGCTGCCGCTCCTGTGGGTCGCGCTGCACCTCGTGAAGAGCGCCTCGTCGTGGTTCCTCGGGCGACTCGGCGATCGGCGCGGACACGGACGCGTGATGGCCGCCGGCTTCCTCGTGCTGGCGGTGGCTTGCACGGGCCTGGCCTTCGCCTCGACGCCGCAGGCGGCCTTGGCCTTCGCGCTGCTGCATGGCGTGCACACCGGGCTCGTCGAGGGCCCCCAGCGCGCACTGGTCGCGGGTCACGCCTCGGCCCACCTGCGCGGCGGGGCCTTCGGCCGCTACCACCTCGTGGCGGGCGCGTTGGCGCTGCCGGCGAGCGCCGGCTTCGGCATCCTGTGGCAATGGGGCGACGCGGCCACGGCCTTCCTGCCCGCGGCGGGCCTCGCGGCCTGCGCCGCCGCGTGCGCGGCGCGCCTGGCGGGGACCGTCAAGCAAACTTGACAGTCGCCCGCGCGCCCGCACCCCCTCAAGGTCCGATGTCGACGCGCAGGGCGCGCGACAGGGCGACGCCGGTGCCGTCCGGGTTGCCGATGTCGCGGTAGAAGGCCTGGTAGTAGCGCGAGGAGCCGACCATCGCGGGCGTGAAGGTCGGCGAATGGTAGGCCTCGCCGTTGGCGTCGAGCGTCCACAGCGCGTCGCGCGTGAACGGCGATCCGATCAGGCGCACGCCGCCGAACAGGACCGCGCTGCCGTAGGATGCCGACGAGGCGAGGATCGCCGACTGGTTGGCGCGCGCTCCGGCCAGTTGCACTTGGAAGGAACCGCCGGAGCCGGAGGCCGAGCCGTATCCGTAGAGGGTCGCCGCGATGCCCAGCGAGTTGAGCTTGCCCGGGCCGTAGGAGATGGGAGCCTGGGCCGCGGGCGGAGGCGGCGCGCCCGGACCGAGGGCCAGGAACTCGATGTCGTCGACGGCCCATCCGCCGAGGTTGAGCGAGCCGTCCGTGAGCAGTTCGAACTCGACCACGACGCCGGCGCGGTTGTCGGCGTGGTCGCTGATGTCGACCTCCTGCACGCTCCAAGCCGACTCGCTCAGCGCCGCGTCCGCGGGGTTCGTCCAGCACACCTGGCCGTTCACGCGGATGCGCGCCTGGTCGAAGTTCGACATCTGCGTCGACAACCAGCGCTTGTACCTCAGCACCACGCCGAAGCGTCCGGTGAAGTCGAGCGGCGGCGAGCGCAGGTAGGTGTGCGCGTTGCCCTGGTAGGAGCCGTTGCCCGCGGGCAGGATGTCCGTGCCGAAGCAGTAGTCGCCGGAGGCCGCCGCGGAAGGATCGCGCCAAGCGATGGGCGTGGTGCCCTGGACGACGTTGCCGAACTTCCCGCTGGGCACGCCGCGCTCCCAATCGTGCGTCGTGTTGGGCGTGTCGCCGTAGCTTCCGCCGGCCCATCCCGCAGGGCCGCTCTCGAAGCCCTCGGGCGCGCCGATGGAAGCGAGACCGCCGACGCGGAAGGCGTGGCTCTGCGCCGGCGCGCCTTCGGGCGAGGTCCGGGCGTTGCCCAGCGCATCTGACACGCGGACGTACCAATCGACCTGCGTGCCGTCGCCCACCGGGGGAATGTGGTGGCTGTAGCGCTGCAACCCCTGCGGGCGCATGTCCGTCGACTGCCACGGGCCGGCGTTGACGCGCCAGAAGAGCTTGGTCTCGACCAGTTGCTGGCCGAACTGCGGCACGAGGCGCGCGTCGATCGGGTACGGACCGCGCGGCCACGCCTGGTCGGCCACGAGTTGCAGGTTCTCGATGGTCAACGGCTGCAGTTCGACCCCGGGGAATCCCTGCGCGCGGAAGCCGCCGTCGATCTGCGCGTAGTGCGGCGTGCCGTCGGCGAGGTTGGCGTCGTCGTCGTCGAGCACGAGCCACTGCGTCTCCATCACGGAGCGGATCGCGCCTTGGTTGTAGGCGTTCATCCATCCGAGGAACAACATGTCCGCCGTCAAATCGCCTTGACTGTCGCCCAGCGCTTGATTCAGGCGATCGCGCACCTTCCAGGCCGCTCCCATCCACACCTCGCCATCGGCGTGCACCCCGCCATGGCACGCCGCGAACAGGTCGCCGCAGAACTGGCGCGTGTTCAATCCGGTGCGGATGCCGCAGCCCGCGCCGCAGAAGTTCTCGCCCACGAGCGGGGTGTCGTAAAGGTACATGGCGAAGACATCCGCATTGCCTTCGCCGATCCCGTCGGGGCCGTTGCCCGTGCCGTAGCGGTCGTTGAGCCAGTGGCCGCACTCGTGGGCGACCACGCTGGAGTAGGCCGTGTTCACGCACGACCCGCCGGCGAGGAAGTAGTTCGTCGAGCTGCCGTTGTAGTACGCGTTGCAGGTCTGCGGCAGGTTGACGTTGGCCGTCATGACGAAGTCGGCCGTGGCGTCGCCCGGGATGATCGAGCGCACCCAATCGCGCAGCAGGTTGACGTGGTGGAAGGCGTTGCCCGCCGCCGTCGTCTGCGCGTTCGAGCCGGGGTTCATCGTCAGCGTGGCGTTCGTGTTCGGCTGCACCGTCTGCGAGAGCGAGTACTCCGCGCCGGCGTCGTTGAACACGTTGTTGAACGGGCCGCGGAACTCGACTTGCACGCTGGTGGCGCTCGCGAGTCCCGGGAAGCTGAACGCGCCGTTCTCGTCGGTGGTGGTCGTCTGGCCCGCCGCCGTCACGCGCAGGTGGCGCATGGGCGTGGAGACCTCCGGGTTCGAGGCGCTGTCGGGGAGCGTGCCGGGGGTGACGAAGGCGCGCACGGTCCCGCGCACCTCGAAGTGGTGGATGCCGGGCGCCGTCCACACCAAGCCTCCGCGCCCCGCGTCGAACGCGTAGTGGCGGCCAGCCGGCTCGAACTCGGGCGCCTCGTCGTACAACTCGACGATCCACGCCAGCCGCGGCGCGCCCTGCTCGATCGTGCCGTCGGCCGCCCGCGGGGCCGTCCAGGCGAGGCGCGGCGCGACGATGCGCGTGGCTTGCCGCCCCTCGTCGGCCAGGAAGCGCGCGCGAGCAAGCTCCAACGCCGCCGCCGGAGGCAGTTCCGGCCGCGCGGCGAGGCGCGCGATGCCGCGCAACGCGGTGGACTGGACCGAGAGCAGGCGCCCATCCAGGTCGAGCAAGACGTTGACGAAGCAACCGGGCGCGTCGACCCCATCGTGCCGCTGGCGGAAGCGCACCGCCCACTTGTCGCTGGTGCTGATCGCGGTCAACGGCAGGTGCACGGCGTGCTGGAGCTCGAGCGTCGCCGCGTCGAACCCGAACAAGTGGCGCGTGCGCTCCAGCGCGACGCGCGCGACGCGCGCGGCCGCCTCTTCGTCGAGCACCTCCTCGGCGAGCCGCACGCCACCCCCCGCCAATTGCACGAGCGCCGCGCCATCCGCGGCGCGCTCCGCGAGCCACGCCGAGCCATGCTCCGCGCGCCAAGCACCTACCGCGACATCCAGGGCCCGCGCCTCGGCGGAGCGCCACCGCCCTTCTCCACCGGCCCCGGGCGCGTCAGCCCGCGCCATCGCGCCAGCCGCGGACTCCTCGGTCGCACCGGCGGGAACCACGACCAGGGCCAGCGCACCAAACGCGGCGAGCCAAGCATGAGGGAGCAGACGGGTGGAACCGGATTGGGCGGCGGTCATCGAGGGAGGGGGCGGGGAGAGGAGGGCGCGCGCGAAGCACCGCGCACGGGGATCGTCGTGCCTGAGGATACAAGCTCTCCAGCACCGTTGTGGACGGCCCAGCGACCCCAATTGCTCCCCTAGAACCCCGATTCCCCAGCCCCAACCCCGCCTGCGTGCTCAAATTGCAGATTCCTTTTAATTACCAATTCGAATTGCCCATTCCGCTGCTATCATCACGCCCGCCGGATCGATGGCGCACGGCCTGGCCGTTACCGCCCTCCGAACCGCGCCGTCCCTGCGCACCACGGGCCAGCCGATCTCGCGGCACCCGTCCCCGGCGCAGGGGATCGATCGGGACGCCAACCGTGGCGACGGTTGGTCCGAGGCAACTTGGGACTGCGGCGAGCTCCCCGTGGGCTCGCCGCAGCTTTTTTCGATGCTGGTCCCGTTCATTGTGCGCGCCTTGGCGCACAGTGGAGGCTGGGTGGCCCCCGCCGGAAACCCGAAGCGACCCCACGACGGCCCGCCCCGCGCTTCAGCGGAGCGAAGCACGCGGTCAAGGCGCCGCACGAAGGGCACCGAAGGCCCGTCCAGGGCCCCTGCTGGCGATGCGGAGACGGCGGACTTGCCTGGCGCCGAGTGGGCGGGCCGATGCGCGAACACCGGTGCGCGGCCTGCGAGCTGCCGATCGCATTCGTGTGCGGATGGAAGGTCCTCTGGGTGGCGTCTCCGTGAAGTCGTAGGGCGGGTCGCGCGGTCGAGGAATCGGGGAGTTCCGCTTCCGGCGGCTACGCCCCGGCGTGCCTCCACGGCACGCCACCACGCATGGCAGTGGCTCCACCAGGCCTCGGGCTGGCGCGGAGCAACTGCTCTCAATGGTCTAGACGTCGCGCGTAGAGGGCCGTGCAGCAGGCAAGCAGCGATCTGGTCGCGAAAACCCATGGGCCACCGCGCACAATGAACGGGGCCAGCATCGGAATTCGTTTGTCCCCCCTCCCTCCCATGCTGCACAACGACCACCCAACCCCACCCCTCCATCCCGTGCCCGCCGACCACGACCTGCAGAAGGAACTCGCACGCGCCAACCGCGCGTTCTATCGGGCCTTCGAGGAGCTCGACTTCGAGGCGATGCGCGGGTGCTGGGACGAGGACGACTCCATTCGGTGCGTGCATCCGGGGGCGCAGATGTTGCTGGGGCGGGAGGCGGTGTTGGGGTCTTGGAGGGCGATCTTCGCTGGGCGCCCGCAGGTGAGCTTCGAGTTGGCGGACCTCGAGTTCAGGATCCTCGGTGAGTGGGGCTGGGTTTCGTGCGAGGAGCGTCTGACGGGGCGCGACGACGACGAGCCGGATCCGGCGCGTCGCGTCACCGAATTCCGCGCGGTGGCCACGAACTTGTACCTGTGGCGCGCGGGGCGCTGGCGCATGGTCCTGCACCACGCCTCGCCGCTGGCGCGTCGCATGGGGCCCGACGAGGACGCATGAGGATCGCGCTCCTGACCTCGCTGTGGCCCGCCCCGGACCGGCCGCGCGAAGGGATCTTCGCCGAGGAGCGCTGGAGGCGCATGGTCGCGCGCGGCCACGAGGTGCGCGTCGTGCGACCGGTGCCATGGTGGCCGGGACTGCTCGCGGGACTGCCGCTCGTTCCGAGGAGTTGGCGCGAGCACGCGGGCGAACCGCGGCGCGAATCGCGCGCCGGGATCGAGGTGCGCAGGCCGCGCTACCTGCACTGGCCGCATGCTCCGCGCGGCAACGCGCGGCGCTTCGCGCGCTGCGCCATGGCGGAGCTGGCGCGCCTGCCGAAGCCGGACGTGGTCGTGGCCGACTACGCGTGGCCGGCGGCCATGGCGGCGGCCGCGTGCCGCGCGCGCGGCGCGCCCTTCGTCGTGCACGGACGCGGCAGCGACGTGCTGCAGGTCCGGGAGGATCCGGCCCTGCGCCCGCTGCTGGAGGATGCTGTCAAAACGGCTGGACAGTGGTGCGCCGTCTCGCGCGACCTCGTCGCGGCGCTGGACATGCTCGGTGGCGCGCCCGGACGCGGCGCGTTGGTGCCGAACGGGGTCGACGGCGCGGTCTACGCGCCGCAGGACCGCATGGCGGCGCGCGCAAGCCTGGGCCTGGCGCTCGACCGGCCGCTGGTGCTCGTCGTGGGGCATTGGATCGAGCGCAAGGATCCGCTGCTGGCGCTGGAGGCCGTCGCGGCGCTCTCCGGGGTCGAGCTGGCCTTGGTCGGCCGCGGCCCGCTCGAAGAAGCGCTGCGCCACCGTGCCGCGCGGGCCGACCTCGCCGGGCGCGTGCGCTTCGTGGGCGAGCTGCCCCCGGCGGAACTGGCGCGCTGGTACGCGGCCTGCGACGCACTGCTGCTCGCCAGCAGGCGCGAGGGACGGCCGAACGTGGTGCTCGAAGCCTTGTCGTGCGGCCGCCCCGTCGTGGCCTGCGCGGCGGGAGGCACGGCCGAGCTGCTGGCCGCGGCGCCGCGGATGCTGGTCGAGGGCCGCGAACCGGCCTTGCTCGCGGAGCGCCTGCGCGCCACGCTCGCCGCGCCGCCCTCGCCCGAGGAATGCCGGGCGCTCGTGCGCCACCTCGACTGGGACGCGTGCCTCGACGCCCTCGAAGGCGTGCTGGCGCGCGCGATCGCGGAGGCCGCGCGCGCTTGAACAGGCCGGAGCGGGACGCCCAGCGATGAAGATCCTCTACCACCACCGCACGCAGGCCGAGGACGGGCAGGCGGTCCACATCCGGGCCATGCAGCAGGCGTTCCGCGACGCGGGCTGCGAGGTGCGCGAGTTCGCGCTCGTGCGCCGCGGCACGGAATCCGCGCCGCGCGCGACGCGCCGTTCGTGGAGCGCGATGGCGCTCGTGCCGCGCTTCGCGCGCGAGCTGCTCGAGTACCAGTACGGACGCTACGCGCGGCCGCGCCTGGAGCGCATCCTCGTCGAGGAGCGCTGCGACGCGTTGTACGAGCGCTACGCCTTCGGCAACGAAGGCGGCGTGCAGGCGGCGCGCTCCTGCAAGAAGCCGATCGTGCTCGAGGTCAACTCGCCCATGGTGCTCGAACTGTCGAAGACGCGCGGCTTGTCGTTCCCGCGCCACGCTCGGCGCGTCGAGGAGCGCATCTTCCGCGCGGCCGACCGCGTGTGCGTCGTGACCCGCGTCCTCGGCGACATGCTGGTGGAGATGGGCGTGGAGCCCGCGCGCATCCTCGTCACGCAGAACGGCGTGCACCTGGCCGCCTACGCCGAGCCCGGCGACCCCGCGGCGCGCGCGGCGGCGCGCGCGGCGCTGCGCATCCCGCCCGCACTCGAGCAGCGCGTGCTGCTGGGATTCGTGGGGTACTACCGTCCTTGGCACAGGCTCGATCTCGTGCTGGAGGCGCTCGCCTCGCGCGAGCTCGCCGACGCGGCGCTCGTCCTCGTGGGCGAAGGCCCGGCGCACGAAGGACTGATGGCGCGCGCCAGGGAGCTGGGCGTGCTCGAGCGCGTGCACCACGCCGGACGCCGGTCGCACGAGGACATCCCGCGCCTGCTGCCGGCCTTCGACGTCGCGCTCGTGCCGGCCATCAACCCGTACGCCTCGCCGCTCAAGCTGTTCGAGTACATGGCGGCGGGCCTCGCCTGCGTCGCTCCCGACCAACCCAACCTGCGCGAAGTGCTGCGCCACGAGCACGACGCCCTGCTCGTCCCGCCGGGCGACGGCGCGCGCCTGCAGTCCGCCCTGGCGCGCCTCGTGTCGGACGCCGGGCTGCGCCGACGCCTGGGACTCGCGGCGCGGGGCACCATCCTCGAACGCGACCTGACCTGGGACGGGAACGCGCGCCGGGTGCTGCAGGCCTTGGAGGCCCTTCGCCGGGCGTGATCGATCGCGCTCGGCGCGGTCGCGCGCACCCACTGATGCGTATGTCGCCGGTCGCGGCAGCGCATAGAATGGGGCCATGGTCGCCACGGCCCTCGAACCCCGTCGCCGGAAGCAGGTCAAGGAGCTCGACGAGCCCCGCCTCGCGCCGTCGTGGAAGGTCGTGCTGCACGACGACGACACGACCACCTTCGAGTTCGTGGTCGAGCTGCTCCGCGGCATCTTCAAGAAGCCCGCGGCCGAGGCCGAGCGCTTGACTTGGGAGGTGCACAAGAGCGGCGCGGCGGTGGTCGAGATCACGAGCCTCGAGCGCGGCGAGCTGTACCTCGAGCAAGTGCACGCGCTGGCGCGTCCGCGCGGCTTCCCGCTGTGCGCCACCTTGGAGCCCGAGCGGCCCTAGGTCCCGTGCACCACGCGACGACGAAGATCGCCGGGCGGGCGCGCGGCGCGCGCGTGCTGGTCGTCGGCGGCGGCGTGAGCGGCCTCGCGAGCGCATGGGCCTTGCTGGAGCGCGGCTTCGAGGTCCTCGTGCGCGAGAAGGACGACGGCGCACGCATCGCCTCGAGCGTGGCCGCGGCCATCTGGCATCCCTTCGCCGTCGGCGGCGCGCGCACCGATCGCTGGGCCGCCCAGACCTGGGGCTGGCTCGTCGATTGCGCGCGCGATCCGACGAGCGGCGTGCTCGGGCGGCGGGGCCTCGAATGCCTGCGCGACGTGGACGCGCCGCTGCCGGGTTGGACCGCGCTGCATCCCTCCTGGCGCCGCGCGCGCGCCGACGAACTGCCGCCCGACCGGCCCGCGGGCCTCGTGTTCGACGCGCCGGTGGCGGAGATGGGCGTGTTCCTGCCATGGGTGCGGCGCAAGGCGGAGGAGCGCGGCGCGCGCATCGAGCGGCGCGCGATGGCGAGCCTCGCCGAGTGCGCGCGCGAAGCCGACCTCGTGGTCAATTGCGCGGGGCTCGGCGCGCGCGAGTTGGCGTGCGACGCGGGACTGGAGGCGTGGCGCGGCAGCGTGCTGCGCGTCGAGCGCGGCACGCTCGAGTCGTTCCTCCTCGACAGCCACGGCGACGAAGCGACCTACATCGTGCCGCGCTCGATGGACTGCGTGCTCGGCGGCAGCGTCGAGCCCGGGCGCGAGTCGCTCGAGGCGGACCCGGCGACGCTGGAAGCGATCCGCGCGCGCTGCGAAGCGCGGGTGCCGCGACTCGCCGGCGCGCGGGTCCTGTCGCACGCCACGCACCTGCGTCCGTGGCGTCGCGAAGTGCGGCTGGAAGCCGAGCGCCTGCCCGAGGGCGGATTGGTCGTGCACAACTACGGCCACGGCGGAGCGGGCGTGACCCTCGCCCGCGGCTGCGCCCTCGAGGTGGCCGATCTCGTGGAGGCGGGCAGCGCGACCCCGGAACGACACGCGGAGGCCGCCGCCGGGTGCGAGGGCCGCTCGGCGAGCGCCGCGACGCGCGCAAGCGGGCCGGCCTGAGCGGCAAGCGTCCGAGGGACCGGACGCGCCGCCTGGCGCGGTGCCTGGCCCGCGCTGGACCCCGGCAGCCGCGCGCGCCGCAGTCCGCGTCGCAGTCCGCGTCGGAAACCGGCGAGCCGGCCCGCGCGGCACGCCGGCGGCGCGCGCCCGGCCGACCGTGCATCACCGGTCGGGCTCTTGGCGTAGACTGTGGCGCTCGAGGATGGACGCGCCGACCGGCGCGGCGCATCCCGAGCCTTCCCCCACGACTCGCGATGGACAAGCAAGGTCAATACGCGGCCGCCGTGCTGCGCTCGGCGCGCAAGGCCCACGCCTCCGGCATCGCCCTGCGGCTCGCCGAACGCGACCCCGAGCTCCTGGAGCGCTTCGACGCCAAGTTCTTCGGCGACGCGCGCGCGCACGCCGAAAGCCTGCTCGACCACCTGGCCGTCGCGGCGGAGTGCGGTCGTCCGGCGTTGTTCGACCACCAGGTCGGATGGCTCAAGGTCTCGTTCCAGGCGCATGGCATGCCGCTCGAGGCCCTGCGCGGCTCGTTGGTCGCCTTGCGCGACGAGATCGCCGAGGAACTTCCCACCCAGGCTTCGCGCCAGCTGGTCGCGATCTGCGAAGGCGGACTCGCGGCGCTGGAGGCCTGCGCGGCCGAGCTGCCCAACCACATCACCGCCGCCGCGCCGCACGCCAAGGCGGCGCGCGACTACCTGCTGGCCGTGCTCGAGGGACGACGGGACGACGCGCTCGCCTTGGCGCTGGCGCTCGTCGACCAGGGCGTTCCCGTGGCCGAAGTCCACCGGCACGTGCTGTCCGCTTCGCAAGTGGAGATCGGACGCATGTGGCAGCGCGGCGAACTGTCGGTGGCCGAGGAGCACGTCGCCTCGCGCACGACGGAACAGGTCCTGGCGCTGCTCGATGCGCGCCTGCCTCGTGGACCGCGGCTCAAGAAGCGCGTGCTCGTCACCAGCGCCAACGGCGACCTGCACGACATCGGGCTGAAGATGGTCGCGCAGCAGCTCGAGCTCGCGGGCTTCGACGCGCTCTACCTGGGCGCGAGCACGCCGGGCGAGGACGTGGTGCGCGCCATCGACGACTTCTCCGTCGACGCGCTCGCGGTCGGGGCGAAGCTGACGATCAACCTGCCGGCGTGCATGGAGCTCGTCGCCTGCGTGCGCGCCAGCGAGCGCGGACGCGAGCTGCCGATCCTCGTCGGCGGCGTGCCCTTCGTCGTCGTGCCCGACTTGTGGAAGGTCGTGGGCGCGGACGCGAGCGCGTCCCACGCGGCGGACGCGGTCCCGGCGCTCAAGATGCTGCTCGGGCTGTAGCCGCGGGTGGACCGCGGCGCGTCGTCCGAGGCGTTCAGCCCGCGCGCGGGCGACGCTTGGCGTCGGCGATCAGCCGCTCGACCGATTGCGCATGGCGCGTGAAGGGCGGCTCCTCCGCCGCGTCCGTCCCCGCCGCGCCACGCGCCGTCCCGGCCGCCAAGGCCTCGGCGGCGAAGCCCTGCGCCAGCCAGGGCGCGTGGTCGGCCACGTCCTCGGCCGTCAGGCGCCCGCCCGCGGCGTGCTGCAGGCTCAACTTGAGGCGCTCGCCGGCGAGGTCGAACTCCACCCCCCGCACCAGCACCTTGGCGCCCGGCTCGAAGCCCAGTCTGTCAAGTCCATTTGACAAGCGCGGATCGGCGCCGCACTCCTCCAGCGGCACGAGGCCGTGCGCGCCGCCCGCCACCTCGACGAACAGGCCGAAGGAGGCCGTGCGCAACACGACGCCCTCGAGCACCTGGCCGGCGTGGATCGTGCGTTCGAGCGCGGCCCACGGGCTCTCCTGCAACTGCTTGATCCCGAGTCCGATGCGCCGTCCTCCGTCGCGGATCGACAGCACCTTGACCTCGACCATCTGGCCGGGCGCGACCACCTCGCCGGGATGGGCGACGCGCGCGTGCGAGAGGTTCGACACGTGCACGAGGCCCTCGAGCCCGCGCCCCAGCGCCACGAACGCGCCGTAGTCCTCGACGCGCACGACGCGTCCCGACACGACCGCGCCGATCTTCAGGCGCTCGGCCTCGCGCACGCGCTCGTCGACCTTCTCCTTCTGCTTGGTCAGGCGCCGC
The DNA here is from genome assembly GCA_046341775.1 of Planctomycetia bacterium. Classification (GTDB taxonomy): domain Bacteria; phylum Planctomycetota; class UBA1135; order UBA1135; genus SXXH01. The sequence goes on along the minus strand of JBKDQQ010000096.1, from coordinate 10,214 downwards.
GAGACGACCACGCGCTGGCGCTGGGCGTCGACTTCGATCACCTCGCACGGCAGCGTGCGACCGACGAGCTCCGCGACCTTCTTCTCGCGCGGCAAGCCGCTGTGCGAGCGCGGGAGGAAGCCGTGCAGGCGGCCGATCTTGACCTCGAGGCCGCCCGGCGCCTCGCGCACGACGCGCGCCTGGACGAGGGCACCCACGACCATCTCCTCCCACGCCTGCAGGCTCTCCTCGCTCTTCAGCGCCACCGACCACAGGCCGGCCTCGAGGCCGCGCAGCGTGAAGTCGTAGGTGTCGCCGGCCGAGGGCGGACGCGCGAAGGAGCGCAGCGAGCAGACGCCCTGCATGCGCGGGCCGAGCTCGACGAAGACATCGTCGCCGAACACCGCGACGACCTTGCCGCGCCACACCTTCAAGGTGTGCTTGCCGTGCTCGGGAGTCTCCCCTTGCCGCGTGGCGTGCACCATCTTCCGGACCTCCGCTCTTGCGGGCCGGCCGGGGCCGGTCCGCGGGCCATCCTACGGGTACGTGTCGGATCGTAGGGCCTGGACCTTGCGAAGGAAACCACCCGCCACGGCGAATCGTCCGGATGCGGCGCGCGGAGGAAACGGCTAAGGTCTGCGGCATGGCGACCATCCACCTGCTGCTGGCCCTACCCCTGGCGCTGTGCTTGCCGTCCCGCGGATCGGACGAGGCGCCCACCTTGGAGGCCGGTCCGTTGAAGTTCCAGTGGGTCAGGGACCACTTCGAACGCCCGGGCGGGGCGGAGCTGGGCAACACGCACGGCGTGATCGTGTCCGACAGCCAGGGCCACCTGTACGTCAACACGGACACCGAGAAGGCCATCATGGTCTACGACCGCGAAGGGCGCTTCGTGCGGGCCTTCGGCGCGGACCTCGCGGGCGGCGTGCACGGCATGGTCGTCAACCGCGAGGCGGACGGCGAGTACCTGTACCTGGTGCACCACGCCTTGTCGGAGTGGCGCAAGCTGACGCTCGACGGGCGCACGGTGCTGAAGCGCGGAGCTCCGCTCGAATCGGGCAAGTACGACTCGGCCGCGCAGTTCCATCCGACCTCGATCGCGGTGGCCTCCGACGGCACGATCTTCGTCGCCGACGGCTACGGGCTGCACTGGGTGCACCGCTACGATCCCCAAGGCAACTGGCTCTCGACCTTCGGCGGCCCCGGCGCCGACAAGGGCCGGCTGAACTGCCCGCACGGCCTCCTGGTGGACAAGCGCCGCACGCCCGAGACGCTGCTCGTCGCCGACCGCGGCAACCATCGCCTGCAGGTCTTCGACCTCGAGGGCCGGCCCCTGTCGATCATCGAGGGCATGTTCCGCCTGCCGTGCAGCATGCAGGAGCGCGACGGGTACCTCGCCGTGCCCGACCTCGCCGGCCGCGTGACGATCCTCGACAAGGACAACCAGCTCGTCGGGCACCTCGGCGACAACCCGGACGAGTCGCTGCGCGCGCAGAACGGCGTGCCGCGCGAGCGCTGGCGGGACGGCGTGTTCATCGCGCCGCACAGCGCGCACTTCGACGCCGCGGGGAACTTGATGGTCATGGACTGGAACCACCTCGGCCGCATCAACAAGCTCGCGCGACTCGTCGACGAAGGAGGCGCGGCGGGCGGCGCGAGCGCGGAGGCGAAGCAGGCGGGCGCGCACGACGAAGGCGTGGGCTACCTCGACACGCCGCTCCTGCCCGACGGCAAGTGGCGCGTGCACGACAAGCACCGTCCGGTGCCCCGCGTCGTGACGCCCGGCGAACCGACGACGACTCCGCCGCCGGCGGACGCCATCGTGCTGTTCGACGGCGGCGACTTGTCGCGCTGGAGGAACGGCGACCAGGACGGCACCTGGAAGGTCGAATCGGGCTGGATGGAGGTCAACGGCACCGGCGGCATCGAGACGAAGGAAGGCTTCGGCGACTGCCAGCTGCACCTCGAGTTCGCCACGCCGGCCAAGGTCGAGGGCGAGGGGCAGGGGCGCGGCAACTCGGGGTTGTTCCTCATGCAGCGCTACGAGGTGCAGATCCTCGACAGCTACCAGAACCGCACCTACGCCGACGGGCAATGCGCCGCGCTGTACGGCCAATTGCCGCCGCTCGTCAACGCCTCGCGCGCGCCGGGCGAGTGGCAGAGCTACGACATCCTGTTCAAGGCGCCGCGCTTCGACGGCGCCAAGCTCGTCTCCCCCGCCAAGGTGACCGTCGTGCACAACGGCGTCGTCGTGCAATGGGAGGCGGAGTTCCTCGGCGCCACCGCGCACCGCGCGGTCGCGCAGTACGCGCCGCACGCCGCCGAATTGCCGATCGGCCTGCAGGACCACGGCAACCCGATGCGCTTCAGGAACATCTGGGTGCGCCGACTCTGACGCGTCGCCGGCCGCCGCGGAGGCAAAAGTGGTATCTCGCCTACCACTTTCGTCCGCGGGCGCGGGTCAGGGCAGGCGCTCGAACAAGTACGGCCCCTTCGTGGAGCCCCAGACCTGCTTGCCGGCGGAGTCGAAGCCGCGGTCCCACGAACTCATGCCGCTCGCCTTGAGCAGCACCTCGCTGCTCGCCCAGGCCGCGCCTGCGAGCTCGCTCGGACAGTCCTTGTCCAGCGTGGCCCCGAGGAAACCGTCCTCGTCGACGCGGCGCAGCACCACCGCGCAGCCCTCGCGTTCGGAGAGGTCGGCGGGCGAGATGGCGTCGAAGGCCCACGGGTCCTTCCACTGGCCGGCCCACCGCAGCGGTTCCGAGGCGAAGGCGTGCACCTCGCTGACGATCGCGTCGCCCTGCGCGCGCAGGCGGTAGACGCGCTGGCGATAGGGCTTGTCGAGCTTGGTGGCGCTCGCCTGCTCGACGTAGAGCCAGGGACCGTCGGAGCGCGCGGTCCAGATCGGCACCACGCGCAGGCGGATGTCGAGGAACTCGCCGCCGCTGGCCTGCGCCTGGGACTGCGAGGAGAACGAACCGCACAACCAGTCGCGCACGACCTCGATGTCGGGCTTGGCGGGAGCATTCGAGCGGCAGGCGGCGGAGGCCAGCGACAAGGCCGGCAGCAGACGTAGGAGGTTCATGCGCGAGTCCTTCAGCGGCGGACGAGGCGCCGGCAGGCGAGCAGCTTGGCGCCCCCGGGCGACAAGCTCAACGCGCCGTTCGCCGGAAGTCCGGGCACCGTGGCGTCGAAGACGCGCACGCCGTCCTTGTGCAGGGCCATGCGCTCGCCGACGAGCGTCAGGTGCCACTCGTGCCGCGCGGCGGTCCCGGGCGGCGAAGCCGCGTCGAACTCGAGCACCAATCCCGCGGCCGAGGCGCGCACCCCGGGGACCAACTCGGGTGCTCGCGACGCAGCGGCGGAGTCGGCGCAACGCGCCTCGAGCCGGGCGCCTCCGCCCTCCAGTTCGAAGCGCAGCACCTCCTCCGCGCCGCCGAAGTCGAGCGGTCGCGTCGGATCCGCTTCGCGCCACTCGCGCGCGCCGAGGTCGACCAGGCGAGGATCGCGCCAGTGGATCTCGCCTTGCGCGCCGGAATGGACCTGGAAGGCGATGCACCCCTCGAGGTCGAGCGGGTCGAGCGCGTCGCAGGTCTCGACGCCGTTGACGTGCACGCGATACCGCGGACCGCGCGCCTCGATGCGGTAGCGGTTCCACCCGTCCTTGTCGAAGGCGGCGCGCGCCGCCGCGCGTCCCTCGAGGGTCGCCAACCAACCTCGGCGCCCCTCGTCGTACAAGCCCCCCGACCACGCGCGCGGCGACGGATCGATCTCCACTTGCGGTCCGCGCATGCGCCCGTCCACCACGCGCGATCGCACCTGGATGCCGCTGTTGCCGGGCGTCGCGAGGCGCACGTCGACCTCGAGCACGAAGTCGCCGTGCGAGGAGCGCGTGGCGAGGAAGCTCTGCGCGCCTCCGCCGACCTTGCCGACGAGCACGCCGTCGACCACGCTCCACGCGGCGTCGCCATGGCGCTCGAAGGCCTCGAGTCCGCGCGCGAGCAGTGCTTCCCCGTCGGCGCCCGCGAGGATCGGCGCGTCGGCCGCGGTCCAAGGCTTCCCGCGGGCGACGCTGTCCGCGCGCGCCTGCTCCACGGCGGCGAGCGTCGCGGGTTCGGCGGCGTGGCCCCACTCGCGCCGCGCGTAGGTCAGCACCGCGGCGACTTCCCGGTCCGTGCCGTTCCAAGCGGGCATGGACGAGTCCCACGCGCGACCATGCGACTGCAACGGGCCCTCGAGCCCGCCCAGCACGATGCGCGCGGCGGCGCGGGCGTCGCCGAGCAGGAGCCGCGAATCGTGCAACGAAGGCGCCTTGCCCGGTTCGCCGGCGCCCGAGGAGTGGTGGCACGCGGCGCAGATGGCGCCGTACAGGCGCCGCCCATCCTCCTGCAGTCGCGCTTCGTCCTCCGTCAAGGGCCGCGGCGCGGGATGGTCGGCCAGGTCGGCGCGCCCCGGCCAGAGGATGGACGCGTGCAGCTCCTCGGCCTTGGCCCGTTCGACGCCCTCGGAGGACGCGAGGTGCGCGAGGAAGCGGCGCGGCTCGGCGGGCAGCGCATGGAGGCGCTTCTGGCTGGTCGCCAGCAGCCCGTCGATCATGGCGAAGCGCAACCACTGCGGCAGGTCGACGCGCGTCGCGTAGATGTCGACGAGCTTCATCAAGTCGGCCGCCTTGCGCTCGCGCCCCGCCAGCACCGCCAGTTCGTGGATGGCTTCGCGCCGGCCTTGGCCCTCGTCCCAACTCGCGTGGTCCTTCATCAGGAGCACGCGCAAGCAAGCCTCGAACAGCTCGACCGCGCGCCCGGGCCAACCCGACCACGCCACGCGGCGCAGCTCGGGGTCGGAAGCGTCGCGCAAGAGCGGCCCCATGGCGGCCGCGAGGTCGATGCGCCCGGAGAGCGTGGCCCACGCCTCCCAGCGCAGGCGCGGCTCCTTGGCGCGCAGCTGCTGCAGCAGGTGGCCCAGCATGGGCGCCTGGTTGCGCTCGAGCGGCTTGCGCCACGCGCGCACGGCGGCGAGGCGCACCTCGAGGTCGCGGTCGGAAAGGGAAGAGAGGAGCAGCGACTCGCCCACGGCGTCGAGTTCGTCGAGCAGCTCGAGCGCGAGCCGGCGCATGCGCGGCGACTCGTCGCCGGCCGCCGCGCGCAGCTTGTCGACCAGCGGGGCACGCTCGAAGTCGTCCTGCGCGAGCAGTCGCGCCGCCGTGTCGCGCGTCCAACCGTCCTCCGAGTCGAGCAACGCGACCAGCTGGTCCGAGCGCAGGCTCGACATGGCCCGCGGCGCGAGGCGCGCGCCGGCATCGGCGCGGGACATGCGCCAGATGCGGCCCGCGTCGAGCGGCGCCTCGAGCTTGCGCTCCAGCACCTGGCGACGCAGGAAGCTCGTGACGAAGTTCTTGTGCTGGATCACGCCGCGATGCATGTCGACCACGTACAAGGCGCCATCCGGTCCGTCGCACAAGGAGACGGGACGGAAGCGCTCGTCGGTCGAGGCGAGCACCTCGCGCCCGAAAAGGGCGTGGCGCGCCTCGACCTCGAAGCCGCCCGTGGACGAGGCGAGGAGGTCGAGTTGCTTGACGAGATTGCCCGCGGGCTCGCACACGAAGACGTCGCCGCGAGCATCCGACGGGATGGCGTCGCCGCGCGCCACATGCGGCGAGCAGGCGGCGTCGGCGCGTTGGATGCGGCCGTCGCGCAGCCAACCCTCGCGGTAGGCGCGGTTGACGCCGGGAGTCGGATGCGCGGGATGCACCGAGTGGTCGCGCGCGATGGCGGCGTCGACGAGCGGTCCGCGGTCGAGATGCGGATTGCGCGCGAGCACCAGCCCGTCGACGAGGTGGCCGCGCAGGAGGTCCGAGTTGTTGTTGTGGTAGACGCGGCCCGCGTCGTCGCGCGTCAGGCCGTACTGCCCGCCGCCGGCCGCGCGCAGCGTGGTCCACGCGCCGTCCTTCCACGCGTAGGCGCGGTCGTGGTTGGCGCACAACCACGCGCCGCGCAGGTGCAGCAGTCCGTTCGGCCCGTACTCGGGGCTGGCGAGGCCCTCGATGCCGGAGTCGACCACCACGCGCTCGTCCGCGACGAAGTCGCCGTCGAGGTCGCGGCAGTACGACACGTGCGGCGGCGCGACGACGAGCACGCCGTCGCGGGCGAAGGCGAGCGCGCGCGGCAGGACGAGGCCCTCGAGGAAGCGCGTGGCGCGATCCATGCGGCCATCGCCGTCGTCGTCGAACAGCACGGACACGCGTCCGACGGGCGCGTCCTCGCCGCGACCATCGATGTCGGGCATGTAGCCGCGCATCTCGACCACCCACAAGCGCCCGTCCGCGTCGAAGCTCGCCTGCACGGGCGCTTCGACCAGCGGTTCGGCGGCGACCAGGTCGATGCGCCAACCAGGCTCCAGCACGAAGCGCCGCGCAGCCTCCTCCGGCGGGAGGAAGGGCGGAGGCGGCGGACGCGATGCGACGGGCAGGTCGGGCTGCGCCTCGCCATGGCGATCGCCGCGCTGCGCCAGCGCGACCGGTCCATGCCGAGCGGCCCACAGCACCGCCAAGGGGAGGATGGCGAACAAGGGGCGGGCGTTCCGCCTGCGATCCGCGCCTGACATCGCGCCCCAGAATACGCCAACGGGGCGACTCGGGGCGGGGCGTCTTGGACAGGGGCGGTGCCGGCGCGCCATACTTCGCGCCGCGTGCCCGGCGCCATCCCCCCCATACCGAGAGAGAAGCACATGACCGCAGCCCTGTTCCTCCTTCCCGCCCTCTTGTCCAACCCGGGAGTCGCGAGCGACGCCGCGACCATCCCGGCGCAGGACGCCGCCCCGGCGACGCCGGCCGAAGTCAAGTGGACCGGCTCGGTCACGGTGGGCGCCAGCACCAGCTCCGGCAACACCGACACGACCAGCATCAACGCCTCGGGCGACGCCGAGCGACGCGCCGAGCACGATCGCTGGACGGCCAAGGCGTACTGGAACTACTCGGAGCAGGAGGACCAGCTCTCCGCGCGCAAGAGCGGCGCCAGCCTCAAGTACGACTACTTCGCCACGAAGGAGATCTACTACAACGGCATCGCGGGCGTGGACAACGACAAGCTCGCGCAACTCGAATTGCGCTACTACATCGGCGCCGGCGTCGGCTTCCAGTGGCGCGAGGAGGAAGCCTTCAAGTGGGGCTCCGAAGTGGGCGTGACCTACTTCAGCGAGGAACGCTACACGGGCGAGGACGAGGAGTACCCCGCCGCGCGCCTCGCCAACAACATCGTCGCGCAGTTCAACGACAAGACGAGCTTCGAGAACACCATCGAAGCCTTCCCGAGCCTCGAGGATCCCGCCGACGACTTCTTCGCCAAGATCGACACCAAGCTCAAGACGAACCTGACGGAGAAGATGTACGCGCAACTGCAGTTCACGCTCAACTACGACAAGACGCCGCCCGACGACGTCGAGTCGACCGACCGCCTGCTCACCTTGGGCCTGGGCTGGAGCTTCTGAGTCCGCTCCGCGCCACGAAAGGAAGCACCACCATGGGAATGCTGCAGGAATTCAAGACCTTCGCCATGCGCGGCAATGTCGTCGACATGGCCGTGGGCGTCATCATCGGCGGCGCGTTCGGCGCGATCGTGTCGGCGCTCGTGTCGGACGTGCTGATGCCAGTCGTGGGCGTCGCCACCGGCGGAGTGGACTTCAAGGAGCAGTTCATCGCGCTGGACGGCAAGGGCTACGCCAGCCTGGAGGCCGCCAAGCAAGCGGGTGCAGCGACCTTGAACTACGGCAGCGTCGTCGACGCCACGATCAAGTTCGTCATCGTCGCCTTCGCGTTGTTCATGGTGATCAAGGCCATGAACAGCGCGAAGAAGAAGGAGGAGGCCGCGCCCGCCCCGGCCGCCCCGCCCGAGCCGCCGGCGCAGGAGAAGCTCCTCGCCGAGATCCGCGACCTGCTGAAGAAGCAGAAGTGAACGCCGGGCGACGAACGCCGCGTCGCATGGTGGCCGTCCGCGAGGGCGGCCACCACGCGTTCCGGGACGCGCGGGGCGACCGCGCTCGCCGCCGGATCCGCCGCTCGCCGGCCTAGAACCCGCGCGACCAGCCGACGGTCAGGCGCGAATCGGCCTCGACCTGGTCGCCGTCGAGCTCCTGCGACACCGGCAGGGCCAGTTCGAAGCGCAAGGCCGAGCCGTCGGTCGAGGAGCGCATCAACGACGGCGCGAACCAGGCCAGCGTGCCGCTGGAGTTCGGATCGGACACGCCGTCCTGCACGTCGGCCTCGAGGTTGGTCATGAGCATGGCGCCCGACACCGACCAACCCGCGCCGGGGCCTTCGTCAGCGCCGAGGCGCCACGAGAAGCTCGCGCCCACGTCCCAGCGATCGCCCTGCTCGAAGCCGCTGTTGTCGCCGTGCAGCGTGCGTTCGACGGACGCGTCGAAGCGCAGGCGCTCGGTCAGTTGGTTGGTCCACGCCAACCCGGCGCGGAAGTCGACGGCGCCGGTGCTGGCCTGGTCGGAGGGCGAGATGCGCCCTCCGCCCTCGAGGCGTTCGTCGTCGGCGCCGAAGGGCAGCTTGACGCCGAACAAGAAGGCGAAGTCCCCGCGCGGATGGCGGTGGAAGCGCCACGAACCGTCGAGCCACAGGTCGCTCGGGCCGCCCGGGTCGCCCTCGAAGGGTCCGCCGCCGCCGGCGAGCTCGGGGCCGACCGCATAGCCGTCCGTCCACCACCAAGCGACGCGCGCGCCGAGCACCGTCGTCTCGGTCACGCCGTAGCGCAACGAAGCGGTGGCGAGCGCGCTGTGCTCGAGGCTGGCGGCGGATCCGTCCGTGGCGAGCAGCTCGCCCGTCGAGTATTGGTCCCAGACCGTCCAAGCGGCCGCGAGGTCCACCACGAAGGCGTCGACCGCGAGCGGGATGCCCGCTTGCACCGCGCGCGGCGTGCCGAAGCCGCTCGGACCGTGCGAGCCGCCGTAGGCGGGAGCGGCGGCGACCAGGAGGCCGAAGAGCTGCAGGTGGATGAAGTGCCGTCCGCGCATGGTGGTTCGATCCGAAGCCTGGCGCCGGGCGCTGGCGTGCGCGCGGCGCGAGCAGTCGAGGACCCGCGGCGCGCGCGCCGATCCGCGCGCGGTGCGGACAAGGTGGTCGGGGCGAGAGGATTTGAACCTCCGGCCTCTACAACCCCATTGTAGCGCTCTAGCCAAGCTGAGCTACGCCCCGGACCGTCTGCTGGGATTGCAGGGGGAAGAGTCTAGCAACGGGGCCCGAGCGCGTCCATCGGCAGGCTAGACTGCCCGCGCATGGCCCGTCCCCTGCGCAATCTCTGGCGCGACCGCGTGCACGTGCGGCGCCGCCACCGCACGTGGGTGCAGGCCATGGTGCTCGCCACGCTGGGCTGGAGCGTGTGGTGGGCCACCTTCTGGTGGTGGACCTTCGCCCCCGACAGCGCCCCGGCGCTCGCCACGGCGCGCTGGGTGGCCCTGCCCTTCGGCGTGCTCGGCCTCGCGACCACCGCGTGGGGCTTCCGCGCCAAGTCGAGCTGGCTCTTCCTGCTCGCCGTGCCGCTCGCCGCCAACGCGACCTTGGTGTGCGCGCCCTTCGTGCTCGACGGCGTCGCGCGCGCGCTGCAGCGCGGATGAACGGAGGCGGGGCGCGACCCCGCCTCGAACGCGCCTCAACCCTTGGGCTCGGCGAGCATGATCATGATCGAGCCGGTGATGGCCGCGAGCACGATCAGCACCATGGCGCACCAGGCGAGGAAGGCGTGCATGCGACGCTTCCTGCCGTCGCGCCAGGCCAGCACGCCGGCCACGATCGGGAAGACGAGGAAGCCGGTGGCGACCTTGGCGATGGCGAGGTGCAGCGGCGTGATCCAGCCGGCGGAGGCGAGGTCGTACAAGGCCCCCAGTTCGTAGGCCTCCTTGATCGTCCACGCCAAGGAGGCGGCGGTCAGGCCCACGAACACGAGGTGCAGGGCGCGGTGCGCCGCGCGATTCCGCGCGATGCGTCCGAAGGTGGCGGCGACGGCGAGCAAGCCGACCGTCACGACGAACCATGTCGCGAACTGGGCGCCGTCGCTCACGCGCGCGCCTCGACGATGCCGTCCATCTCCCCGGCGGGGGCGCGCGTCATCAACTCGAGCACGGCTTCGCGCGGATCCTTGCCGCGGAACAGCACGGCGTGCACCTGCGCCGCGATGGGCATCGACAGATCGCCCAGATCGGCCTCGGGGCCGAACAGCGCTTGCGTCGTGTACACGCCC
>JBKDQQ010000095.1:0-2002 GCA_046341775.1 Planctomycetia bacterium | reverse complement strand
CTACATCGATCTCGACTTGATGGCCAAGTGGCGCCTGCTGGGGGAGCAGGGCGGCTTCGCAGGGTCGCTCGCCGCCGGTTGGCGCCATACGAGCCTCGACGCGGAGCTGGACGACGACGCCGACCAGGGCGACCTCGACTGGACGTTCTCGGGCCCCTGGTTCGGCGCGACGATCGGCTTCTGAGCGCCGCGCGCTCAGGCTTGGGCGAGGACGTCGAGCAGGAACGGTTCGTCGACCTCGACGTCGCGCACCAGCACGCCCGGCCGCAGCGGCAGCACGAGCCGCACGCGTCCCCGGGCGTTCTTCTTGTCGAGCCGCATCGCACCCAGCACGGCGGCCGGCTCGGGGATCCTGGCGCAGCCCGCCTCGCGCAGGCGGGTGGGCAGGCCCACGGCGCGCATCCACGCCTCGACGCGCGCGGGCAGGCCGGCATCGTCAAGTTTGCCTGACAACCGCGACGCGCGCAGCGCCAGCACGACTCCGATCCCCACCGCCACGCCGTGCGGGATGGCGCCGTGGCCGAGCGTCGTCTCGAGCGCATGGCCGAAGGTGTGGCCAAGGTTGAGCAGGCGCCGCTCGCCGCGTTCGTGCGGGTCGCGCGCCACGAGGAAGGCCTTGTGCGCCACGCAGGCCGCCACGACCTCCACCACCGACGAGGAGTCCTGCCGCGCCAACGCCGGTTGGGCCTCCTCGATGCGCGCCAAGCCGACCTCGCCCTCGATGATGGCGGTCTTGAGCACCTCGCCCAGCCCCGAGAGCCACTCGTCGCGCGGCAACGTGGCGAGGAAGCGCGTGTCCGCCGCCACGATCGACGGTTGGTGGAAGGCGCCCACGAGGTTCTTGCCGGCGCGCAGGTTGACGGCGGTCTTTCCGCCGACCGAAGAATCGACCTGCGCGAGCAGCGTCGTCGGCGCCTGGGCCCATGCGATGCCGCGGTTCCACAGGGCCGCCGCCAGGCCCGCGACATCGCCCACGACGCCGCCACCGAAGGCGAGGATGGCGCCATCACGGTCGATGCGTTCCTCGGCGAGGCGATCCGCGACGCGCTCGATGGTCGCGAGGCTCTTCGCCGCCTCGCCGGCGGGGATGGCGAGCACCGGCGCCGACAGCGCCGCCAAGGCCTTGCCGTGCAGCGACCAGACCTGCGCGTCGGCGACCACGAGGCACTTGGAACGCTGCTGCGCCCATTCGAGCGCGAGGCGCAACGCTCCTTCGCCCGCGTGCACCTCGTAGGAGGGCGCGGTGCCGACGCGGATCGTGCGCAGTTCCGCGCCCGTCACGAGGCCCCCACCATGCGCCGCGTCGCGCGCATCGCCGCGGCGCCGACGAGCCCTTGGAACAAGCGGTCGTGCGGCGAGCCCTCCGGCGACAGCTCCGGATGCCATTGCACGCCGAAGGCGAATGGATGGCCTTCGCGCTCGATGGCTTCGATCAAGCCCTGTTCGTCGCGCGCCGCCACGCGCCACGGTCCGGCGACGGAGGCGATGGCCTGGTGGTGGCGCGAGACGACCTGCAGCCGCTCTTCGCGCACGAGCTTGGCGAAGCGCGTGCCGGCCTCGCAGCGCACGGCGTGCACGACGCCGCCCGCGTGCGGTTGCGCGCCGGGTCGATCCTCGGGGATGTGCTGGTGGAAGCCGCAGCCCTCGGCGACGCCGAGCAGTTGCATCCCGTAGCAGATGCCCAGGACCGGCAGGCCTCGCGCCACGATCGCGCGCGCCAGATTGAAGTCGAAGTCCTGCTTCGCGGCCGGGGTCACGACCGCGGTGGGGTGCACCGGTCCGAGGCCCAGTCGCGCCGTGTCGAAGTCGTCGCCACCGGTCAGCAGCACCCCGTCGACCCGCTCGCGCAGGCGCTCGAGGTCCTGCGGCCCGCCCACCGGCGGGCGGGCCTCGGGGATCGCGCCGGCCTGGCGCAGCGCGTCGCAGTAGCGGTTGCCGAGCTTGCGGTGCGGGTTCTCGCCTTCGACGAGCAGGCCGTTGACGGCGATGAGCGGGCGCGCGA
>JBKDQQ010000094.1:0-22798 GCA_046341775.1 Planctomycetia bacterium | reverse complement strand
ACCCTCATGGAACGCGCCCTCGTGCGCATCGAGCGCGCCGAACTGCTGCAGCTCGAGCGCTCCGTCACGCGCGAATGGCTCGAGACCGACGGGCGCGGCGGATACGCGTCGTCGACCGTGCTCCTGTGCCCGACGCGGCGCTACCACGCCCTGCTCGCCGGTCCGCGCCCGGGTTCGGCCAAGCGCCATGTGTGGTTGTCGCGCTTCGACGAGTCCGTCCACGGATCGGGACGCTCGTTCCCGTTGTCGGTGTCGCGCTACAAGGGCTTGTTCGCGCCGCAAGGCCACCAATCGCTCGAACGCTTCGAACTCGCGCCGTGGCCCAAGTGGACCTTCCTGCTCGGCATGGCGAAGATCGAGCGCGAGCTGCTCATGGCGCGCTCGCGCCGCGCCATCGTCGTGCGCTGGCGCGCCAGCGGCCTGACCGGACCGCTGAAGTTGCGGGTCAAGGCGCTGCTCCCGTTCCGCGAGGCGGACGCGTTGACGGTCGAGAACATCGCGCTCGACCCGAAGGTCCAGCGCACCGCGCACGGCGTGCGCCTGCGCCCGTACGAGTCGCTGCCCGCGCTCGACCTGACGACGAGCGGCGAGGCTTCGTTCGAGACCGATCCGGTGTGGTACCGCGGCATCGAACTCGGCGCCGACATCGCGCGCGGCTACGACGGCCACGAGGACAACTGGTCGCCGGGCTGGCACGAGTTCGAGCTCACCGAAGGCTCCGCCGTCTGCGTCGCGGCGTCCATCGACGGTCCGGTCGAGGACCCTGCGGCGCTCTTCGAGCGCGAGGAGCGCGAGCGGCTCGCGCGCTTCGATGGTTGGACCGGCGGCGTGCGCGACACCCTCGCCCTGACGGCCGACGACTTCCTGCACCGCGACGAGCACGGGCGCCTGGGCGTGATCGCGGGTTGGCCGTGGTTCCTCGAGTGGGGGCGCGACACCTACCTGTCGCTGCCGGGCCTGACCTTGGCGCGCGGGCGCCTCGACCAGTGCCGCGAGGTGCTGCAAGGGTCGCTCAAGTACCTGCGGCGCGGCCTGCTGCCGAACATCTTCGGCCTCGGGCAGGAGGACTCGGCCTACAACAGCGTCGACGCGAGCCTGTGGTTCGCGCGCGCGGTGCGCCTGCACGAACAGGCCGGCGCGCCCGTGCGCGAGGTCGCCGCGCGCTTCCTGCCCGCGCTCGAGGAGATCGCCAATTGCTACCACGACGGCACCGACCTCGGCATCCGCGCCGACGAGTCCGGGTTGATCGTCGCCGGCGGCGGGCACTTGAACGCCACCTGGATGGACGCCGAGACGCCCGACGGTCCGGTGACTCCGCGCGACGGATGCGCGGTCGAGATCGAGGCGCTGTGGTGCTTCCTGCTGGCCTACCTCGAGTACCTGCATCGCGCCGGCGGCTCCGAATCCGCGGCGCGCGCGTGGGGCGCGCGCAAGCGCGACGCGCACGCGGCCTTCCTCGAGCGCTTCGTGCTGCCCGATGAGCCGTGGCTCGCCGACCGCTGGAAGGACGGCGTCGCCGACCGTTCGATGCGTCCGAACATGGTGCTTGCGGCCGCGCTCGAGTGGAGCCCGCTCTCCACCGACCAACGCGCGAGGGTCGTCGATTGCGCGCGGCGGCACCTGCTGGTGCCTTGCGGCTTGCGCACGCTCGGGCCCGAGGAGAAGGACTACAAGGGCCGCTACCACGGCTCGCCGCGCCAGCGCGACGAGGCCTACCACCAAGGCACGGCCTGGCCGTGGCTGCTCGGCTTCTTCGTCGAGGCGGCGCTGCGCGCGCACGGTCCGGACGCGCAGACCCGCGCGTGGCTGCGCTCGCTGCTCGACGGGCTCGGCGAGCACCTCGACAAGGCCGGCCTGTGCCACCTGTCCGAGGTCTTCGACGGCGATCCGCCGCATCGGCCGGGCGGCACCATCGCGCAGGCGTGGAGCACCGCCGAGGTGCTGCGCGCGTACAAGCTGCTCGCGGACCCGCGCTGATGAAGGTGCTCATGCTGGGCTGGGAGTTCCCTCCGCACATCTCGGGCGGGTTGGGGACCGCGTGCCACGGCTTGACGCGCGGCTTGTCGCAGCAGGGGGTGGACGTGGTCTTCGTCGTGGCGCGCGCGCGCGGCGACGAGGACGCGCGCCACCTGGCCGAGATCGTCGGCGCCAACCAGGTCGAAGTCGGCGGCGCGGAAGCCGCGCCGGGCGCGAACGCGCGGCTGGTCGAGGAGGAATGGGATCCCGAGCTGGGCCCCGAGGGCGACGAGCGCGCCTGGCGCGTGCGGCGCTCGCTCGAGCTCGTCGCCATCGACTCGCTGCTCACGCCCTACCTGACGCCCGCCGGGTACGAGGATCGCCTGCGCGAGCACGCGGATCGCGTCGAGGCGCTCGCCGGCCCCGGCAGGCGCGTGCGCGCCCGCATCGTGCCGCTCGACGCGCCGGCGGCGCCCGTGCCGGCGTCCGCGCAGGGCCCGCGACGCGTGCTCGAGTTCAGCGGCAGCTACGGCCGCGACCTGATGGCCGAAGTGGGTCGCTACGCGGCCTCCGTGGCCGAGATCGCGCGCACGCGCGAGCACGACGTCGTCCACGCGCACGATTGGATGGCCGTGCCCGCCGGGCTGGCGGCCGCGCGCGCCTCGAACAAGCCGCTCGTGCTGCACGTGCACGCCTGCGAGTACGACAGGAGCGGCGAGAGCGTCAATCCGCAGGTGCGCGAGCTCGAGCGGCTCGGCATGGAGGGCGCCGATCGCGTCGTGTGCGTCAGCCACTACACGGCGCGCGTCGTGCGCACGCGCTACGGCATCGACCCGGCGAAGATCCGCGTCGTGCACAACGGGCTCGACGGCGATCCGCGGCGCGGCGCGCGCGCGCAGGCGAAGGCGATCCCCGAGCCGATCGTGCTGTTCCTCGGGCGCGTCACCTTCCAGAAGGGCCCCGACTACTTCCTGGAGACGGCCGCGCGCGTCGTGAAGGTCGAGCCGCGCGTCAAGTTCGTCATGTCGGGCAGCGGCGACATGCTGCCGGCGATGATCGAGCGCGCGGCGCGCCTCGGCTTGTCGCGGCACGTGCATTTCACCGGGTTCCTGCGCGGCAAGGAGGTCGAGCGCATGTACTCGATGGCGGACATCTACGTCATGCCTTCGGTGTCCGAGCCGTTCGGCATCTCGCCGCTCGAGGCGATGGCGCAGGACGTGCCGGTCGTGCTGTCGCGCCAGTCGGGCGTGTCGGAGGTGCTCAAGAACGCGCTGAAGGTCGACTTCTGGGACGTGCAGGAGACGGCCAACAAGATCCTCGCGCTGCTGCGCTACCCGGCGCTGTCGCGCACGCTGCGCGACGAGGGCCGCGAGGAGGTCCGGCGCATGGGCTGGGAGCGTCCGGCCGAGCTGGTGCGCGGCGTCTACGAGGAGCTCGCGGGGGTGCCGTCGTGACGGCCGTGAGCTTCTACTTCCAGGTGCACCAGCCGTTCCGGCTGCGGCGCTACACCTTCTTCGACATCGGCGCGAGCGAGCACTACTTCGACGATCCCGAGA
Organism: Planctomycetia bacterium; assembly: GCA_046341775.1. GTDB lineage: Bacteria > Planctomycetota > UBA1135 > UBA1135 > SXXH01. The sequence continues at coordinate 19,286 of JBKDQQ010000094.1, read as the reverse complement.
ACGAGCGCATCGTCAAGCGCGTCGCGCAGAAGTCCTACATCCCGATGAACACGCTGGTGCGCCAGCTCGTCGAGGAGACCAAGGGCGACTTCCGCTGCTCGTACTCGGTCAGCGGCGCGGCGATCCGCCAGATGCAGCTGTGGGCGCCCGAGGCGCTCGACAGCTTCAAGGCGCTGGCCGACACCGGCGCGGTCGAGTTCCTGTGCGAGACCTCGCACCACTCGCTCGCCTCGCTGGCCGACCTCGACGAGTTCCGCGCGCAGGTCGAGGGGCAGCGCGCGCTCGTGAACGAGGTTTTCGGCCACGACCCCGTGGTGTTCCGCAACACGGAACTCGTCATCGACGCGCGCATCGCGCGGGCGGTGGAGGAGCTCGGCTTCCGCGCGCTGCTGGGCGAAGGGGCAGACCACCTCCTGGGTTGGCGCAGTCCGCACCACGTCTACCGTCCCGAGGGCTGCGAGAAGCTCAAGCTGCTGCTGCGCAGCTACGCCTTCAGCGACGACATCGCCTTCCGCTTCTCGAACCGCGGCTGGCACGAATGGCCGCTGACGGCCGAGAAGTTCGGCTCGTGGGTCGGCGGCGTCGACGAGGACGACGCCTTCGTGGGCCTCTACATGGACTACGAGACCTTCGGCGAGCACCAGTGGGAGGACACGGGGATCTTCGACTTCATGCGCGCCCTGCCGCAGGTGCTGCTGTCGAACCCGCGGCTCTCGTTCGCCACGCCGGGCGAGGTGGCGCTGCGCCACGACCCCGTCTCGCGCCTGTCGATCCCGCGGCCCGTCTCGTGGGCCGACGCCGAGCGCGACATGACCGCGTGGCTCGGCAATCCGATGCAGCGCTCGGCGCAGGAGGCGCTCTACGCGGCGCTGCCGGCCGCGCGCGAACTCGCGCGCCGCGGCGAACCGGCGTGGCTCGAGACCTGGCGGCGCCTGTCGACCTCCGACCACCTGTACTACATGTGCACGAAGTGGTTCAGCGACGGCGACGTGCACAAGTACTTCAGTCCGTACGCGTCGCCCCACGACGCGTTCATCACCTTCATGAACGTCCTCGACGACTTCGCGCGCCGCAGCACCGCGGCGCTCGAGGCGTCCCGTCCCCTCCAAGCGCCGCGTCGGCTCGACGCCTCCGCGGCGCCCACTCCTGAACCAAGCCAGAATCCGTGAGCCTCCCCAACACGCTCTTCGAAGTCAGCTGGGAAGTGTGCAACAAGGTCGGCGGCATCCACACCGTCGTCTCCACCAAGGCGCGCACGCTCGTCGAGGAGCTCGACGACAACTACATCTGCATCGGGCCGTGGCTGCTCACCGGAGGCGAGCCCAACGCCGCCTTCGTCGAGGAGGCGTGCTGGGCGGAGTTCTGCGACGCCTGCCGCGCCGACGGCATCCCGGTGCGCGTGGGGCGCTGGAACATCCCGGGACGCCCGCGCGCGATCCTCGTCGAGTTCAGCGGGCTGTACGCCAGGAAGGACGAGATCCTCGCCAAGCTGTGGGAGGACTACCAGGTCGACTCCTTGAGCGGCGGCTGGGACTACGTGGAACCCGTGCTGTTCGGCTGGGCCGCGGGCATGGTCGTCGAACGCTGGCGCGCCGCGCATCCCGCGCCCAAGAGCGACTCCTGCGTGGCGCAGTTCCACGAGTGGATGACCGGCGCGGGCCTGCTGCACCTCAAGAAGAACGCTCCCACCGTGGGCACGGTCTTCACCACCCACGCCACGATCCTCGGGCGTTCCGTCTCCTCGGGCGGCGTGCTGCCGGAGGACGGCCTCGCCGGCCGCACCAGCGCCGAGGCGGCGAAGGGCCACAACATCACGGCCAAGCACTCGATCGAGCAGGTCTGCGCGCGCGAGGCGGATGTCTTCACGACCGTCAGCGAGGTGACCGCCGACGAGGCCGAGCTGTACTTCGGCCGCCGCGCCAGCCCGTTGCTGCCGAACGGCATCGACTTGTCGGTGATCGACGAGATGTGCGGCCAGACCGGGCGCGACGCGGCGCGCGCGCGCCTGTTCGACCTGGCCTCGCGCATGGTCGGCGAGGATTGCTCGGACGCGCAACTGGTGGCCACCTCGGGCCGCTACGAGTTCCACAACAAGGGCATCGACCTCCTGCTCGAGGCGGCGGCGCGCCTCGAGAAGAAGCCGGGCCGCAAGCTCGTGCTGTTCGCCATGGTGCCCGGCGGGCAATCGGGCGTGCGCAGCGAGCTGCTCGAGCGCTTGTCGCGCCCCGTGGCCGAGGCGCGCGGCACGCTCGGCGTGTCCACGCACAACCTGTTCGAGCCCGAGGGCGACCCGATCCAGCGCCGCTGCAAGGAGCTGGGCCTCGCCAACGCGCCCGGCTCGCGCGTCAAGGTCGTGCAGGTGCCGATCTACCTGTCCGAGTCCGACGGGTTCCTCAACCTGCCCTACGAGGCGGTGCTGCGCGCCTTCGACGTCTCGGCCTTCCCGTCGTTCTACGAGCCTTGGGGCTACACGCCCGAGGAGAGCCTCGCCGTGGGCGTGCCCACGATCACGAGCGATCTCGCGGGATTCGGGCGCTGGGCGCTCGAGAAGCGCTTCGCCCGCGAGGATGGCGTCGTCGTGCTGCCGCGCGAGGAGCGCGCGCGCCGCGGCGCCGAGGGCTTCGCCGAGGCCGCGGACGAACTGTGCGAGGCGCTCGAGGCCCTGCTGGCCGACCCGCGTCCGCGCGCCGCGATGGAGAAGGCCTGCCGCGCCACCGCTTCCGCGGCCGCCTGGACCGGGCTCGTGCGGCGCTACCACGACGCCTTCGACTCGGCCGCCAAGTCGGCCGCCAAGCGCGCCGGCGCGCCGGCCTTCGCGATGCGCACGCCGCGCACGATGGAGATCCGGCCGACGCAGCAAGGCGGCAAGCCGCGCCTGATGGCCTTCACCGTCTCGGCCACGATGCCGCGCCAACTCGAGGGGCTCGAGCGGCTCGTGCGCAACTACTGGTGGTCGTGGGACTCCGAGGCCGCGCAGCTCCTGTCGGAGCTGCAGGACCGCGGCGCGCACGAGGACAAGTGGAAGAAGCACGACCACAACCCCGTGCCCTACCTGCGCGAGCTCTATCCCGACGACCTGTCCAAGCGCGCCGCCGATCCCGCCTTCGTCGGGCGCCTCGAGAAGGTGCTGGCGCGCTTCGACGCGTACATGGCGCGCAAGCCCCAAGGCATCAAGGTCGCCGGCGGGGCCATCGACGAGCGCCATCCGGTCGCGTACTTCTGCGCCGAGTTCGGCATCCACGAGTCGCTCAAGATCTACTCGGGCGGCCTCGGCATCCTCGCGGGCGACCACCTGAAGAGCGCCAGCGACATGGGACTGCCGCTGGTCGGCATCGGCCTCTTCTACCGCAAGGGCTACCTGCGCCAGCGCGTGACCGCGGCGGGAGACCAGGTGGCCGGCGAGATCGAGAACGATCCGCGCGACCTGCCGATCGAGCCGGTGCTCGACGAGAACGGCCGCGCGTTGACGATCACGCTGCAACTGCCGAGCTCGGACCTCGTGCTGCGGGCGTGGAAGGTGCAGGTCGGGCGCGTGCCGCTGTACCTGCTCGACAGCGACCAGCCCGAGAACAGGCCCGAGGATCGCGAGATCACGCGCCAGTTGTACGGCGGCGACCACGAGATGCGCCTGCGGCAGGAGATCGTGCTCGGCCGCGGCGGCAAGCGCCTGCTGACGCGCCTCGGCATCCATCCGTGCGTGTTCCACATCAACGAGGGGCACGCCGCGTTCCTCGTGCTCGAGCGCGTCAGCCGCCTCGTGCGCGAGCACGGCCTGACCTACGACGAGGCGCGCGAGTTCGTGCGCGCCACGACGGTCTTCACGACGCACACGCCCGTGCCGGCCGGCCACGACCGCTTCGGCGAGGAGATCATGCGCCGCTACTTCAGCGACGCCGCGAGCTGGGTCGGCCTGCCGTGGGAGCGCTTCTGGGCGCTGGGCACGGCGGAGGACGATCGCGCCAGCTTCAACATGACCTACCTGGCGATGAACTTCGCCGCGCACGTCAACGGGGTCTCGAAGCTGCACGGCGACGTGTCGCGCGAGCTGCTGCATCCGTTCTGGCCGCGGCTCCTGCGTGGCGAGGTGCCGGTGTCGTCCGTCACCAACGGCGTGCACCTCCCGAGTTGGACCAGCGGCCGCCTGGCCGAGATGCTCGGCGCGAAGGGCCGCACGGTCGAGGGCGCGGACTTCGCCGCGCACGCCGCCAAGTTGACGGACGCGCAGTTGCTGCAGCTGCGGCGCGAGCGCAAGAAGGCGCTGGTCGACCACCTCAAGGAGCGCATCGAGGAGGCGCACTCCTCGCGCGACGACTCGACCGCGCTGCAGACGAAGATCCTCGCCGGCCTGAAGGACGGCGAGGACGCGCTGTGGATCGCCTTCGCGCGGCGCTTCGCGCCGTACAAGCGCGCCAACCTCCTGTTCCGCGATCCGGCGCGTCTGCTGGCGCTCCTTTCGGACGCCAGGCGGCCCGTGAAGATCGTCTTCGCCGGCAAGGCGCACCCGCGCGACACGCTCGGCCAGGAGATCCTCAAGCAGGTGGTCGAGTTCACGCGCCGGCCGGAGTTCGTCGGCAAGGTGCACTTCGTCGAGGACTACGACATCGAACTCGCGCGCCACCTCGTGCAAGGCGTGGACGTGTGGCTCAACAACCCGATCCGGCCGCTCGAAGCCTCGGGCACCTCGGGCATGAAGGTGGCCGCGAACGGCGGACTGAACGTGTCGATCCCCGACGGATGGTGGGTCGAAGCCCAGGAGGACGAGCCCGCGAACCAGGCGCAGCCGCGCAACGGCTGGACCATCGGCCACGGCCGCGCCATGGCGACGCAGGAGCGGCAGGACGAGCTGGACGCCGAGGCGCTCTACAACCTGCTCGAGGAGGAGGTCGTGCCGACCTACTTCGACCTCGAGGGCGGCGTGCGCAAGCGCTGGCTGGCCTGCGTGCGGCGCAGCCTCGCGACCATCCCGCCCGTGTTCGACACCGACCGGATGGTGGGCGAGTACCGCGACGCGGCCTACAAGCCGCTGGCGGGCGCGTGGCACACGCTGCGCGAGGACCGCTTCAACAAGGCGCGCACCTTCGCGGCGCGCGGCGCGCAGCTGCGCAAGTCCTTCGCCGCGGTGCGCATCCTGTCGGCGCAGGTGGCCGACGTCTCCAGCCTGCGCGTGGGAGACGAGGTCGAGGTGCGCGTGCGCGTCGACATGGGCCAGCTGACCTGCGAGGACCTGGCGGTCGAGCTGGTGCTCGGCCACCAATCGGCGGGCACGGATCTGCGCAACCGCGTGGCGCTCGTGCTCGATCCGGAAGGCGCCGTCGAAGGCGGCGTGCAGGCCTTCGTCGGCCGCCAGCGACTCGAGCGCAGCGGCTCGTTCGGCTACGGCATCCGCGTGCGGACGCGCGGCGTGGACGAGCACGACCTGCGCACGAAGGACATGGTGCTGTGGGGCTGAGGCGGGCGCGTCGGCGGTTCCGCGGCCAGGCGCCGCGGATCCCCGGCGCCGCTCAGCCCGACAAGCGCGCCAGCAACTCGCGCGCCGGCGCCGGGACGGTGTCGGCGCGCAGGTAGAGCGGATGCCCCGGCATGCCGCCCTTGGTGGTCGACAGGCACACGCACTTGGCCGCGTGGGGCCGCAGGATCCGCGCGATGTCGCGGTAGCGTCCTCCGTGGCGCGCGTGGTTGCCCCATGCGACCACGACTCGATCGGCATCCGCCGCCATCGCGGCGAGATGCTCGTCGTTCTCCGGCCCGACCGGATCGGGATGGGTGTAGAGGTGCTCGGGCGAGGTCGCGCGCAGCGCGAAGACGTTGCCGACCAGCGCGCGCGCCGCGCCCCAGCGCATCGAGAACGACACCGCGCGGCGCACGGTGGGATCGACGCGCACCGCGTCCGCCGTCGAGGGGTTGAGCATCAGCCAGAACACCACGCCCGAACCGCCGTCCCACTCGCGCGACAGGCGCCAGCGCCAGGTGCGGCAGGGGGAGAACAGCGCGTCGCCGCGCACCAGCCGGCCGTCGATCACCTCGGGATCGGCCGGGTCGTCGGCGGTGGCGCTGCGGTGGCGCGCGGCGGTCCTCGGCTCGATGCCCATGCCGCACAGCGTAGCGCGGCGCGCTAGGCTGTGCGCGCCATGGCATCCAACGGCACGCGCATCGCTCCGCTCCTCGTCGCGTCGGGCTTCGTCGTCGCGGCCGGCCTCGTCGCCACCTTGGTGCTGACGCTGCGCGCCTCGCCGACCTGGCAGGTACTGCCGTCTTCGTCGGGCGGCACGGTCGTGGTCGACGGCGTCGAGCACTCGGCGCTCGACCGCGCGCGCCTCGGCGACGTGCTCCAGACGGCCAAGTCGCTCGACACGCGGCGCGAAGTGCTTTCCCTGCAACTGCGCGAGTCGCTCCTGTGCGAGGTCGCCGCGGAGACGCGCCTCGTGAACATGAAGCTGCCTCCGAAGGGCGAACAGTCGCTGCGCCTCGAGTCCGGTTCGTTGCACGTCGCCGTGGGCGTGCGCTTCGACGGAGTCGTGCGCGTACTGACCGACGAGGCGCAGGTCGACGCGCGCGGCGGCGCCTTCGCCGTCGCGAAGGAGCCGGGCGGCACGCGCGTCTCGGCGCTCGAGGACGGCGTGTCGGTGGGGCGCAGCGCCATGGCCCGCGCCATGGGAGGCGACGCCGCCCCGCGCCCGCTCGCCGCCGGCGAATCGGCCTGGCTCGCCCCGGGCGCGGAGCCGATGATCGGCGCGCTGCCCGAGCAGGATGCGCGGATCCTGCGCCAACTGGCGACCAGCGCCTCGGAGCGTTGGAACCGCGGCGAGTGAACCGTGCTAGCCTCGGACGCCATGCAAGCCGCCGCGAACCTCGAAGGGCAACTGTCCGCCGCGCTCGGCGTGCCCGGAGCCATCGTGTGGACGGCGCTCCTGGTGGTGCTGGCGCTGCGCGCGCGCGCGCGCGCCACGACCGGCGAGCCGCGCCACCAGGACCTCCCGCGCCGCTTGTCGCGTCGGCTCGCGCTGGCCGTCCCGCTGGCGCTGGTCGCCGCGTGGGCGCTGCAGGCGGACTTGCTGCCGACGACGGGGACCTTGCTGGTCGTGGTGCCCGCGCTGTGCCTCGTCGTCGCCACGCCGGGACGGCTCGACGCCGTGCTCGGAACGCAGGGCGTGGCGCGCGGCTTCGAGGCGCGGCGCTTCGAGGACCTCGAGGAGTGGCGCCTGACGGGCGACCATCTCCGGTGGAGGTTGCATGGCGAGTGGACCTCGTCGCCGTGCCCGGCGGCGGAGCACGAGGAATGGCGCAAGCTCCTCGAGGAGCGCTGCGGCGCGACCGAGAGCCGCTTCCGCGCCTGAGGCGCGCGCCCGTCGCTCCGACCCGCGCCATCCGCCACGCGTGCTAGGATGGCCCCTCGCACCACCATGAAGACGATCCTCGCCGCCAGCATCCTGCTCTTCGCCGCCGCTCCCGTCGCCGACGAGTTGCGCTTCGCCCCCGAGAAGGGCGCCAAGGTCCAGAAGACCATCCGCCACGAGACCAAGCTCGAAAGCCAGTCCTTCGCGATGGAGTTCGACGGCGAGGAGGTCCAGCCTCCGGGCGAGATGCCCAAGCTCTCGCTCTCCGACGAGTCGGAGTTCGTGTTCAGCGAGGAGTTCGTCGCGTCGGGCGATGGTCGCGCGACCATCCTCGTGCGCGAGTACGACACGATCTCCGGCACGGTGGTGCAGGCGTTCTCGATGGGCGAGCAGTCCGAGGACGAGTCGAAGGACAAGTCCAGCAAGCTCGTGGGCAAGTCGGTCAAGTTCACCTGGGACGGCGAGAAGGAGGAGCACGCCGCCGCGTGGGCCTCGGAGGACGCCGAGAAGCAGGGCGACGAGGAGTTGCTGGAGGAACTGGACGCCGACACCGACCTCGTCGCGTTCCTGCCCGGCAAGGGCGTGGCCGAAGGCGACACCTGGGAGGTCGAGGCGAAGCACCTCGTGGGCTTGTTCTCCCCCGGTGGCGATCTGTCGATCGACACGGGCGAGGAGGAGGACGAGAACGAGGAGGACCTCGACGACCAGATGGACGAGAACATGGCCGGCAAGGTCGTCTGCACCTACGCGGGCCGCAAGGAGATCGCGGGCGCCAAGGTCGCCGTGGTCGAGGTGTCGATCGAGGCCACGACGACCGGCGAGGTCGAAGGCGACGAAGGCGGCACGCGCACGCTGAAGGTCGGCTGGGCCATGAAGGGCGAGCTGCACTGGGATCCCGCGGCCAACCGGCTCGTGGGCTACGAGATCGAGGGCGACACCGACTTCGAGATGGCCACCGCGGCCGAGATCGACGCGGGCGGCGAGCAGCACTCGATGAAGCAGACCGTGTCGTTCAAGGGCTCGACCAAGCTCAGCTGCAAGGTCGAGTGACGCGCGCCGCGAGCGCCGCGCGCCGCTCGGACGCGCGCACGGGGCGGTCGTTGCCGGCCCGGGCGCGTTCATAGGCGGACCACAAGGCCTCGACCAGCGCTTCGCGTCCCTTCGCGCGCGCGGCGTCGATGGCCGCGCTCAGGTCGTCCTCCGCGCGCGGCGGCCAGGGACCGCGCGCGCCGGCCCCCGAGCCGCTCCACACGAGCGGCTGGAGCGCTCCTTCCGGCGCGACGAGGATGCGCGCGGGTTCGAGCGCCCCATGCCGTCCGCGCAACGCGTGCAAGCGGCCCACTTCGTGGCCCAGCACGCCGTACAAGTGCTCGAGCCGCTCGTCGCCGCGCGCCAGCAGGTCGGAGAGCGTCGCGTCGTGCGGTTGCCAACGCGCGACATGGGCCTGGTACGCCATGCGTCCGCCGACGAACCAGCTGGCGCCGGCCAAGGGCAGCAGCACCGGGAACAAGCGCTCGGTCTGCCAGGAGAGCAGCTTGTACTCGCGCACCCGTCGTCCTTCGCGGCCGAGGTGCCGCGCCAATCCGGCGCGCCAGGCGCGGGCGCCGACCAGCGGTTCGCCTTCGACCCACGCGTCCCAGCCGTCGATCACTTCGCGCGCGCGGTGGCGCGTCCCGCGCCGTGCGAGCGCGGCGACGCGTGCGAGCGCCGCCTCCATGGTCGAGCTGCGCCAGCCGACCAGGTGCAGCCGACCTCCTTCGAGCTCACGCTCCCAGCGGACCAAGGCGCACGCGTCCCGAAGCGGTCGTCGCGGCGGGGGAGTGGCGCAGCGGCGAGGGACGGCGCACGACGGCGCGCTTGCGCGCCACCAGCCACGCCTGCTGCGACACGAAGCGGAACGAATGCCGCCAATCGACCACGGCGGCGCCCGCGTCCTCGAACAACTCGCGCAGCAACGCGCGCGGCATGGCCACGCGCCGCGAGGCGCCCCGCGGCCAAGGCACGCGACGCGGCAGCGCTTCGTGGTCCCAGTACGACGCCACGACCAGCCCGCGGCCGACGCGCACGAGTTCGCGCACGACGGCGGCGCACTCGTGCTCGTCCTGCCAGGCGCGTTGCAGTCCGCGCGACACCACGAGGTCGAAGGCGTCGTCCTCGAAGGGCAGTCGCCGCAGGTCCGCGCGTACGCGGCTCGGATCGTCGCCGGCCGCCGCCGGCCCGGCGGGCCGTTCGCCGTGCGAGGCGGGCTCGACCACGATCGAGCGCCAGTCGCGCGCCTCGAAGAGTCGCAGCAGCCCGGCGTCCGCGCCGCCGGCGACCAGCACGGGATGGCGCGGCGCGATCGTCGCGTGCCGTTCCAGCAGCCGCTCGACCAGCGCTTCGTCCCGCGGCGCGACCACGCGCGCCAAGGCCAACGGAGCTCGCAACCCGCCCTGGGTCCGCATGGCGGTCGATGGTAAGCGCCCGTGCCCGCGGGCGCCACGCGGACGGCCGGCGTGGAGGCGAGCGATGGGCGGCGAGGCCAGGGATGACCGCGCGGGGATGTGCGACCACGCGGGGTGCGCCGGTCGTGGCGCGCAGCGCGCCCAGGCGGCTTGGCTGCGCAGGCCGGTCGTCGCCGGTCGCCTCGAGCCCGCCCGCGGGGCCGTCCCGGGTTCGCGGGCGTGGCCGCGCGGCATGCAAGGGCTCGCCCCGGCCTTGCTCAAGGACGCATGGCGCGCAGCTCGAGCGACGGACCGAAGCGGTCCGCCTCGAGCAGCCTCGCGTAGAAGGCGGGAATGGCCTGGTACGCGAACACGACGCGGTCCAGATCCGCGGGGTCGGGCGCGGGCGCGCCCCCGGGCTCGAGCGTGGATCCATCGGCTCGCGCGCGCTCGAGCAGGCGCATGGTCCCGGCGCTGTGCAGCGTGCGGCGCGAGACCTCGACGCAGGCGTGCGACGGCGCCACCTGCGCCAGCCACTCGTCGCAACGCTCCGCCGCGCCTTCCTTCGGGCGCGCGACGCGCGAAGGCAGGAGCCGCCAGCGACTGCGCGGCAACGGCGCGAGGTCGTCCTGGCGCGCCGCCTGCCAGGCGACCCACGGCACGACGCGTCCATCGCGCTCGGCCAGCGTCGCCTCGAGTTCGGCGGGGGCGAGCAGCGTGGGCAGGGCCAGCACGGGCGAAGTGGCGACGCGCGCGTCGAGCGGCGCGAGGACGCGCGCGGCCTCCTCGATGCTGTCAAGACGGCTGGACAGGCGCCACCACGCCGCGACGCCGGCCGCGGGCAGCGCCAGTCCCAGCACGAGCAGCAGGAACGCCGCCGCACGCGGCAGGAGCGGCGTGGTGGCGCGCCATGCCGCGGCGGCGAGCCAGCCGAATCCGATGGCGGCCAGTAGTGCGACGGCGGGCAGCACCGGCAGCCAGAAGCGCTCGTAGTACTCGCGGTTGGCGCCGGCCACGACGAGGTAGGGCACCGCGTGCGCGAGGAGCAGGTTGCGCGCGGCGTGCGAGCCGTCGAACCAGCCGCGCGCCAGCGTGGCGAGTCGCGCGCGCGTCGCCCACAAGCCGAAGAGCGGCAACACGGCGAGCCACGGGTCGTGCTCGAACAAGAGGCGCGCCGCCGTGGCGAAGCCGCTGAAGTCGTACTCGCCGGAGCCGAGCTGGTGCGCGCCGCTGCCGCCGAGGCGCAGGGCGCCGTCGACGAAGGTCGGAAGTCCCGGCCACCACGGCAATCCGACGAGCAGCGCGAGGAGCGCCGCGCCGGCGGCGCACAGCAGTCCCTTGGCGCCGCGCACCGCCCACCAGGTCGCCAAGCACAGGGGCGGGAGCACGAACACGCCGTTCTGCAGCGAGGCCAGCGCGAAGCCGGCCGCGAGCGCGGCCACCATGGCGCGCGTCGGCGAAGGGCGCTCGACGAGGCGCACGCACGCGAGCAGGCAAGCCAAGGAAGTCGCGGCGACCACTGCGTGCGGCCTTGCCTGCGTCGAGCACAGGAGGTGCAGCGGGCTGGCGGCGACGAGGGCGGCGCAGGCGAGCGCCGTCCACGCGCCGGCGAGGCGGCGCGCGAACAAGTAGGCGAGCGCGCAGGCGAGGACGCCGCAGAGCGCCGCGACGCCGCGCACGAGCACGAAGGGTTGTGCGGCGGCGGCCAGCGCTCCGGCGAGGTCGCGCGGGGCGGCGGGCGGCGCGACGGCCGACAAGAGGGTCGGGACCAGCGAAGGGTAGCGCTCGCGGTAGTCGACGCCGTCGGGCACGACCTCGCCGCGCAGCTCCATCAGGTGGTAGCTCCAGAAGGCGTCGGGCTCGACGAAGTGGGGAAGCAGTCGATCGAGCGCGACGAGCCGCAGGGCCAGCGCCAGCGCCAGCACCAGCACGAGCGCCACGAGGTGCGCGCGCGCGGCCCAGTCGACGGAGGCCGCTGCCTTGCCTGGCTGGGTGGCGTCGATCGTGGTGGCCATCGTGCGGCGCATCCTAGGGCTTGCGGCGGCCCCAAGCCACGCGCGCAGGCACGCTCGGCGCGTGCGCGCGCGTCGGTGCGTGCGCTACAGTCTGAAGACGCACATGCCGCGCCGAGACCAAGGACAGGGACGCCTGTGGGAGCCCGCGCCTCGGGCCGAGCCCGTCGGCGCGCCGGCCCCCGATGCTTCCGCTCCCGGTGCGCCTGCTTCGGGTGCGCCTGCTCCGGGTGCGCCGCGCGCGCGGGCGGCCGAAGGAGCCGACCGCGCCGGCGCCGCGCGCCCCGCGCACGACGGCCCGGCCAGCCTGGTGGAGGGGCTCAACGCCGCGCAGCGCGAGGCCGTCGAGGTGGATGCGGGTCCGCTGCTGATCCTCGCCGGGCCGGGTTCGGGCAAGACGCGCGTGGTGACGCGGCGCATCGCGCGGTTGGCGCGCGACCGCGGGGTCGAACCCTGGCGCATCCTCGCCATCACCTTCACCAACAAGGCGGCGCGCGAGATGAAGGAGCGCGTGGAGCGCCTCGTGCCGTCGCAAGGCATGTGGATCTCCACCTTCCACGCGATGTGCGCGCGCATCCTGCGCCGCGACATCGAGATGCTCGGCGGGTGGACGCGCGACTTCACGATCTACGACACATCCGACCGCAACCAGCTGCTGAAGAAGCTGATCAAGGAGGCGGACTACGACCCGGTGCGGTTCCGGCCGGCGCTGGTCGGCGGCTGGATCTCCGACCGCAAGAACCGCCCGGCGGAGTCCGTGCACGCGCCCGACGGCCTCGAGATCGAGCTCGAGGTGCTCGACAAGGTCGCGCGCGCCTACGAAGAGGCGATGCGACGCCAGAACGCGCTCGACTTCGACGACCTGCTGCTGCTCGTGCTGCGCTTGTTCGACGAGCATCCGGGGCTGCGCGACTCGTACGCGCACCGCTTCCTGCACGTGATGGTCGACGAGTACCAGGACACGAACCATGCGCAGTACTTGCTGGCGCGCCACCTCGCCTCCGCGCATGGCAACCTGGCGGTGTGCGGCGACCCCGACCAGTCGATCTACGCCTGGCGCGGCGCCGACATCCGCAACATCCTCGATTTCGAGCGGGATTGGCCGGAGGCGCGCGTGGTGCGGCTCGAGCAGAACTACCGCTCGACGATGACGATCCTGCGCGCCGCGCAGGCCTTGATCGAGAAGAACAGCGCGCGCAAGCCGAAGGACCTGTGGAGCGAGCGCGGCGAAGGCGAGCCCATCGGGCTCCTGACCTGCGCCGACGAGAACGACGAGGCCGAGGCGGTCGCCGAGCGGATCCGCGCGCACCTGCGCGCCGGCGCGCGGGCGGGCGACATCGCGGTCTTCTACCGCGTGAACTTCATGCAGCGCGCGCTCGAATCGGCGCTGCGCCTGGCGCGCGTGCCCTACCAGGTCGTCGGCGGACAGGAGTTCTACGAGCGGCGCGAGATCAAGGATCTCGTGGCCTTCGCCAAGTTGGCGGTCAACCCGGCCGACGACCTGGCGTTCCTGCGCGTGGTGAACACGCCGCAGCGCGGCGTGGGCGACAAGAGCCTCGAGCAGCTCTCCGCCTTCGCCAAGGACCGGCGCATCCCGCTGGCGCGCGCCGCGCGGTCGAAGGAGGCGCTCGCCATGGTGCGCGGTCGCGCGCGCGGCGGCCTCGAGGGATTCGCGGCGCTGCTGGACAAGCTCGCGGAGTTGAAGGAGCTCGACGCGGGCGTGGCCTTCGGCCAGATCCTGGAACTGGTAGGCCGCGAGGAATGGCTGGCCGAGATGGACGACGACCAGGCGGTCGATCGCGAAGCGAACGTCGAGGAGTTGCTGGTGCACGCCGAGCAGTACGACCTGCAGGCCGCCGCACGCGCGCGCGAGGCGCAGGCGGGCGACGAAGCGCCGCGTGGCTTGCGCGGCTTCCTGCAGGAGATCGCGCTGGTCGCCGATGTCGACCAGGTGCCCGACGCCGCGGCCGAGGGCGGCAAGGCGACCCTGATGACCTTGCACTCGGCCAAGGGGCTCGAGTTCCCGATCGTGTTCATCGCCGGATGCGAGGAGGAGCTGCTGCCCCACGTGCGCGCCCTGCAGGACGGCGGCGACGAGGCGGTCGAGGAGGAACGGCGCTTGTTCTACGTGGGCGTCACGCGCGCGCAGGACAAGCTGTGGTTGTCCCACGCGCAGACCCGCAACCATTTCGGCCAGTTCAGCTACCGCGAGCCTTCCCGCTTCCTGGCGGAGATCCCCGGCGGCGCGGCGGAGGCGGAATCGGCCGACGAGCGCAGCGTGGAGGACATGCTCGGCAGCTTCGAACCTTCCAGCACCGACTTGAAGGTCGGCGACAGGGTCGAGCACGGGCACTTCGGGCGAGGCGTGATCGAGGCGCTGCAGGGCGCGGGCGTCAACGCGCGGGCGAAGGTGCGCTTCCCGGCGCACGGCGTGAAGGATCTCTTGCTCCAGTACGCCAAGTTGACGAAGCTCGCCTGACGATGCACGACTTGCGCGCGAAGCTCGAGGCGATCGTCGCCGAGGCCAAGGCGGCCGGACGCATGGCCGAACTGGAAGCGGCTTGGCGCGAACTCTCGGGCGCGCCGGACTCGCGGGACGCCCCGTCCGCCCGGTCGGCGGCCAAGCCCATCCCCGGTCGCTTCGGCATGGTCGGCGACAGCGCGCCGATGCGCGCCCTGTACGACCTCGTCGCGAAGGTCGGGCCTTCGGACGTATCGGCCCTCGTGATGGGGGAGACCGGCACGGGCAAGGAACTGGTGGCGCGCGCGTTGCACGAGCAGAGTCGCCGCGCCAAGAAGCCCTTCCTCGCCGAGAACTGCGCCGCGGTGCCGGAGAGCCTCCTCGAGAGCGAGCTCTTCGGGCATGTGCGCGGCTCGTTCACGGGCGCGGTCGCCGATCGGGCGGGCCACTTCGTGGCCGCGAACGGCGGGACGGTGTTCCTCGACGAGATCGGCGACATGCCGCTGTCCATGCAGGCGAAGCTCCTGCGCGTGCTGCAGGAAGGCGAGGTGCGCCCCGTCGGATCGAACAAGGTGCAGAAGGTCGACGTGCGCGTGGTGGCGGCGACGAACAAGGACCTGCCGGCCATGTGTCGCGCGGGCACCTTCCGCGAAGACCTGTACTTCCGCCTGAACGTGGTGACGCTGCGCCTGCCGCCCCTGCGCGAGCGCAAGGGCGACGTCGCCCATCTCGCGCGGCACTTCCTCGCGCGTTGCGACGCCGAGTCGGGGCGCTCGACGCGCATGTCGGACGCGGCGCTGCAGGCGCTCGAGGCGTGGCGCTGGCCGGGCAACGTGCGCGAGCTGGAGAACGTCATCCGGCGCGCCAGCGTGTTCGCCGGCGAGGAGATCCAGCCCGCCGACCTCGGCTTGCGCGGTTCTTGAGCCGCGCGGGCTCAACGCGCGCGCTTCTCGAGCAGGACGGCCTGGAAGCGGCCGAACGCCGTCGCGACCGGACCCAAGGCGTCGAGCGCGCGCAGCGGGGCGCTGGCCAGACCGGCCGCGCCGCGCGCCAGCCCGCCGAAGTTGCGCAGGCGGAAGTCCAGTTCCGCGCGCGGCGGCGCGACTTGCGCCCCGTGCCGCGCGACCACGGCGAACCCCGCGGCCTCCAATTCGCGCCCCAGCACGCGCCACGAGAGCGGCTTGAAGGGTCCGATGCCGGGGTCGGGCGACAGCACGTACTCGACGCCTCCCAGGCCGCCGCGCGCGGCGCGCGCCTTCTCGGCCAGCGCGTGGTAGGAACTCGAGTTGACGAAGCACGCGAGCAACCGACCGCCTGGCGCCAGCCAGCCGGCGATGCGTGTCAAAAGTAATTGACGGTCTCGCGCCGCCAAGCCCTCGAGGCGGAAGAAGCATGTGGCGAGGTCGAAGCCGGCCTCGGGCGGCGCGCGCAGACCTTGGCCGTCCTCGAGCAGGTGCCGCTCCGCGCGCGGCAGGGCGCGCGCGGCGGCGAACTCCGCGACTTCGGCGCTGCGCTCGACGACGCTGCAGGAGAACTCGGGCCGCAGCCGGGCGACGCGCTCGAGCACGATGCCGGTGCACGGCAGCACATCCAGCCACCGGCGCGGCCCGGCCGACGGCAAGAGGCGCGCCAGCGCCTCCTCGAGGAACTCGACCTCGAAGGCGCGCGGCTTGTTGTGGCGCAGTCCGTTGAGCACGCGCGCGCGCTGGTAGGTGCGCAACAAGTCGGCGTCCCACGCCTCCGGGTCCGGCGATCCCGGGATCGGCCGGCCGCCGTAGCTGTTCCAATGCGCCACCTGCGACAAGGGGCGGCGCTTGGGGCCCTTGCGCGGCGGGTTCTTCGGCCAGCCCAGCGCCAGGACGGCGACGACCAGCCTGTCCTGCGGCAGGCCCACGGCGCGCCGCAGCTTCTCGGGGTCGCCGGTCTGCGTGATCCAGAAGGTGCCGAGGCCCAGGGCGTGCGCCGCGAGCGACATGTTCTCCACCGCGGCCGAGGCCGATTGGATGTTGGCCCACGCGTCCTCGCTGAAGTCGCGTCCGTAGGCGACGACGATGTTCACCGGCGCGTTGCCCATCTGCGAGCCGATCGCGGCCAATTCGGCGTTCTTCGCGGGATCGTCGACGACGACGAAGTCCCACATCTGGTAGTTGCACGACGAAGGCGCCCAGATGCCCGCATGCACGACCTGCGCGGCCAGTTCGCGCGGCACGGCGCGCGCGTCGAAGCGGCGGATGGAACGGCGCTCGTAGAGCACGCGCCAGAAGTCCGCGGGCGGCACGGGCGCCACCGGGGTGCCTTCGTCGGCATCGGCCGCGCCGACGAAGGGATCGCCCTCGGGCAGGTCGGGGATGGCGTCTGCGGGCGAACCGGAGGACATCGCACGGAGTCTACCGCGCGGGGCGGCGCATCCCATAGGATCGCGCCATGCTCGCGACAGCCTTGCGAACGTCCTGCCTCCTCGTGCTCGTCGTCGCGTCCGTGTTCGGCGCGCAAGCGAGCGTCAAGTCGCCCGAACAGCACCTCGGCCATCCGTTGGCGGCGGACCATCGCCTGCCGGACTGGGATGCCGTGCGCGGCTATTTCGAAGCGCTCGACGCGGCCAGTCCGCGCGTCGTGACGGAGCAGGTCGGCGTCTCCACCGAGGGCCGGGCCTTCGTGCTTTCGACCATCAGTTCGGAGGGGAACCTCGCGCGCCTCGACGAGTGGCGCGCCATCGCGCGCCTCCTGTCGGATCCGCGCGGCGCCGACGAGGCCGCGTTGTCGCGCGCGGTGGCGGACGGCAAGCCGATCCTCTTCATCTCGTGCAACATGCACTCGACGGAGTGCGCCTCGCCGCAGTTCGCCATGCAGTTCGCGTTCGAGCTCGCCACGAGCGACGAGGAGCCGTGGAAGTCCGCGCGCGAGGAGCTGGTCGTGGTGCTCGCGCCCTCGATCAACCCCGACGGCATGGACGAAGTCGCCAAGTGGTACATGCGGCACGTGGGCACGCCGTACGAGGCGACGGAGCTGCCGCGGCTCTACCAGAAGTACGCCGGCCACGACAACAACCGCGACTGGTTCGCCTTGTCGCTGGCGGAGACGCGCATCGTCACCGAGCAGCTCTACCAGCGTTGGCGGCCCACCGTGTATTGGGACGTGCACCAGCAGGGTTCCAAGAAGGAGCGCCTGTTCGTGCCGCCCTTCCGCGATCCGCTCAACCCGAACCTCGATCCGGGCGTCATCGCCGGCATCAACGTGGTCGGCACGCGCGCCGTGTGGGACTTGACGCGCGAGGGCCTGACCGGCGTCGCCACCGGCGGGACCTACGACATGTGGTGGAACGGCGGCAACCGCAACGTGCCGGTGCGCCACAACATCATCGGCCTCTTGACCGAGGCGGCGAGCTGCAAGCTGGCGACGCCGATCTTCCAGCAGCGCGCGGAGCTCGTGGAGCCCGATGGCGTCGAGGGGTACCGGCCCTCCAACTCGTTCGTCGCGCCTTGGCCGGGAGGCTGGTGGCGGTTGCGCGACATCGTCGACTACGAGCTGGCCTTCGGGCGTTCCTTGCTGCGCACCCTGTCGCGCGAACGCGAAGCCTTCCTCGCCAATTCGCTCGAGGCGGCGCGACGCTCGCTGGAGCTGGGCCGTGACGAAGCGCCGCGCGGCTGGGTGGTGCCGCCGCTGCGCGCCGACGGCGCGGCGCAGGACCGCGGCGCGACGCGGCGCCTGGTGGACGCGCTGCTGCGGTCGGCGATCGAAGTCGAGGTGGCGCAGGAGTCCTTCGAGGCCGACGGGCGCGCGCATCCCGCCGGGAGCATCGTGCTGCGTCGCGAGCAGCCCTACGGCCGGCACCTGAAGGACCTGTTCGAGATCCAGCGCTACCCCGGCACGAAGGCGCCGTACGACGTGGCGGGTTGGACCTTGCCTCTGCTCTTCGGCGTCGAGCGCGTCGAAGTGTCGCGGCCCTTCGCGGCGCGCACGCGCCGGGTCGCGGAGGCGGCCGACGCGGTCTCCGCCTTCGACGCCAAGGCTGGTTGGACCCGCGACTCGGACGCCTTGCGCGAGCGAGCCAAGGAACTCCCGGCGGTCGGCCTCCATTCGCCATGGAGCGGCGACATGGACGAAGGCTGGATGCGCTGGTTCCTGGAGCACTTCGGCATCCGCCATGCACCGGCCCGCAACGAGCACTTGCGCGGCGGAGCCCTGGCCTTCACGACGCTGATCCTGCCGGGCGTGGGCTCGGCCGAGCTCGACCGGGGACGCGCCGAGGGCAGCGCGCCCTCCGAGCTGGTCGGCGGCCTGGATCCCGAAGGCGCCGCGCGCATCGAGGAGTTCGTGCGCGGCGGCGGGCATCTCGTGGCCGTCGGCGGCTCCGCGCGTTGGGCCATCGACGCGCTCGAACTGGGCGTGGTCGACCTCTCGCGCGGCGACGCGGCCAAGGACTTCGCCTGCCCTGGTTCCGTGCTGCGCTGCGTTCCGGAGGCGCCGGACAAGCAAGGCGGCGAACTGCTGCAGGGCTTGCCCGACGCGGTCAGCGTCTTCTTCTCGCGCTCCTCGGCCTTCAAGTTGGACAAGGACAAGCTCGAGGCGCGCGGCCAGGAGGCGCGCGTCATGCTGCGCTACGCGCCGACGCAGCTCCTGCAATCGGGCTGGATCAAGGGCGGCGAACTGATCGAGGGCCAGGCCGCATGGGTGCGCGTGCGCCATGGCGACGGGATCGTCGACTTGTTCGGATTCGCGCCGCAGTACCGCAGCTGGTCGCAACAGGCGTTCACGCTCATGGTGCGCGCCTTGCTCGACAGGTCCATGCGATGAGGAAGGCGGCGCTGCTCGCGGCCATCGTCGTCGCCGCAGGTTGCCGCGGAGCACCTCCCATGCCGGCGCCGAGGCTCGAGCCGACGGGTGGCGTGCGCCACGAGGTGTTGAAGCGCCGCGATCCCGCGACGGGCCAGGTCCTGCGCGAGTGGACGGTCAAGGTGCTGCCCGGCGAGCGCTCCGTGCTGCATGGGCGCGAGCGCACTTGGACGCGCGATGGCGCGCTCGAGTGGGAGCGCGAGTGGCGCGACGGCGAGCCGCA
>JBKDQQ010000093.1:0-43746 GCA_046341775.1 Planctomycetia bacterium | reverse complement strand
GCTATCCGTCGTGCGTCCCGACGGCGATCAGCACTGGCTGAAGCCGCAGGCGTGGCACTTCACGCAGCCCTCTTCGAACGAGAGGTTGCTGCTGCAAGCCGGGCACTTCAGCTTGTACTGGGTGCTCGACTTCGAGGGTTGCTTGGCGCTCTTCAGGCTCGAAGGCGGCAAATCACCGCCCGTGGATCCGGTCGCGGCGTTCGACGCGAAGCCGGTCGAGCCCTTGGCGACGTCCGGCGTGGCGCCGCCGAGCAGCAAGCCGTGCAGGCCCGACTCCTCCTTGGCCTGGAGATAGCGGTTCAGCGCGGTGGCGAGGCCGTCGGCCAGCGACATGATGCGGCCGTCCTTGGTCGGGACGGACAGGGACGAACCGATGCCCTCGAGTTGCTTGAGGGCCATCTTGAGGCTGCCGTTGGAGCGCAGCCACAACGACAAGATGCGGCAGATGGCCTCGAGGTCCGAGTTGGCGACGTCGCCGCCCTTGCCGAGCTGGGCGAAGACCTCGCGCTCGCGCTGGGCGACCGGGTCGACCGAGACCTTCACGTGCATGTTGCCGAAGGGCGTCATCTGGCGGATGCGCACGCACGGCATGATCTCCGGCAGCTTGATCGGCGACAGTTCCTCGCCCTCGCCGCCCATCGCCGTGTTCAGGCCGATGGCCTGCAGCGGGGTGGCCGAGGTCGTGGTCGACTCGGTGGCGGCGGACCCGGTGGTCGCATCGCCTTCCTTCTTCTTCGTCGAGCCCGCCAAGGCCATCGGCTGCATGTCGCGGCAGCCGTCGCGATAGACGGTCACGCCCTTCACGTCCTCGTCGATCGCCATCTCGTAGATCTGGCGCACGTCCTCGACCGAGGCTTCGTGCGGGAAGTTGATCGTCTTGGAGATCGACGAGTCGCAGTGGCGCTGGAAGGCCGACTGCATCTTCATGTGCCAGTACGGCGTGATGTCGTGCGCCGTGACGAACACGCGCTTGATGTCGTCCGGGATGTCCGAACGGTAGGCGAGCGTGCCCTTCTCGACGATGTCGTCGATCATCTCGTCGCTGTAGAAGCCGCGACGCTTGGAGACTTCGTCGAAGACGTAGTTCACCTCGCGCATGATCGTCGGCCGGCCCTGGTTGTCCTTCATCACCTGGCGGATGAAGGCCAGGCTGAACATGGGCTCGATGCCGCCCGAGCAGTTGGCGATGATCGAGATGGTGCCGGTGGGCGCCACCGTCGTCGTGTAGCTGTTGCGCAGGCGGCGGCCGGCCTTCTCCCAGTCGCTGCCTTCCCAGGCCGGGAACACGCCGCGTTCCTCGGCCAGGATCTCCGAGGCCAGGTGCGACTCGTCGTTGAGCACCTGCATGATGCGCTCGCCGAAGGCCGTGCCCTGCTCGCTGTTGTAGGGGATGTTCAGCTTGTACAGCGCGTCCGCGAAGCCCATCACGCCGAGGCCGATGCGGCGCGTGGTCTTCGACATGTTGTCGATCTGCGGCAACGGGTACTTGTTCACCTCGATCACGTTGTCGAGGAAGCGCGTCGTCGTGTGGATGATCGACTTGTACTCGTCCCAGTCGAAGCGCGCGTTCGCACCTTCGCCCTTGACGAGCGCGCCCAGGTTCACCGAACCGAGGTTGCAGCTGTCGTACGGGTGCAGCGGCTGCTCGCCGCAGGGGTTCGTCGCCTCGATCAGGCCCACGTTCTTGATCGGGTTCTTCTCGTTGACGCGATCGATGAACACGACGCCCGGCTCGCCCGTCTTCCAGGCGTGCTCGATGATCATGTTCCACAGCTCGCCGACCGTGACGGCTTCGCCCGTGGGCTTGCCCTTGTCGTCGGTCTTCTCGAGCTTGGACCACTGCTTGGTCCGCGGGTTCATGATCATGTGCGGCGTGTTCGGGTTCGAACGCAGCTCGTCGATGAACCGGTTGGTGACCGTGATGCTGATGTTGTAGTTCGTCAGCTGGCTCAGGTCGTCCTTGATGTTGATGAAGCGCAGGACGTCCGGGTGGTCGACGCGCAGGATGCCCATGTTCGCGCCGCGGCGGAACGCGCCCTGCTGGATGGCGTCGGTGGCCTTCGAGAAGACCTGGATGAAGGACAGCGGGCCTTCGGTCGTGCCGCCCGAGCTGCGCACGAGGTCGCCCTGCGGACGCAGGCGCGAGAACGAGAAGCCCGTGCCGCCGCCGGCCTTCTGAATCATCGCGGTCGCCTTGATCGAGTCGAAGATGCCCTCGATCGAGTCCTCGACCGGCAGGACGAAGCAGGCGGAGAGCATGCCCATCTCGCGGCCGGCGTTCATGAGCGTCGGGCTGTTCGGCATGAACAGGCACTTCGCCATCAACGTGTAGAACTCGCGCGCCACGGCCAACGCCTTCTCGGCCGAGCCGCCCGGCAGGGTCATGTCGGCGTGGGCCACGCAGGTGGCGACGCGCCAGAACATCTCGCGCGGCGTCTCGCAGACCTTGCCGGTGGCTGCGTCCTTCTTCAGATAGCGGCGTTCGAGCACCTTGACGGCGTTCTCCGTCAGTTGCGGATCGACCAGATCGCTCGGGGGAGCGACGGCCTGCAGTTCGGCGAGGGCATCCACGGTCTTGGGCTCGGCGGCACGGCCGCCCTTCTGGAGCGAGGGGACGATGGGGTTCACAGCTTCAGGACTTCCGTAGGACAGGTGCGACTTGGTGGCGAGGCGACACCACCGCGAACGCAGATTGCGTTCGCGGTTGAAGGGACTAGACCACGCAGAAGAGCGATAGCTCGGCTATAAACTCTTGGCTGCGGTAGGTTTAGGCGATGTGTCTGCTGTAGGTTCGGCGCAGCCGCCCGATCGGCCGCGTGGTGCGGATTCTGCCATCGGGTCCCGCGAGGGTTTCTAAAAATCTTGGGTTTCCAGCCCCAACCCCTAGTAGGTCACGAGCTTAGAACAGTACCACATATTGCACAGTGGTGCCTCCCCGACCCCAACCGGTGGCGTTTCAGGCGCGTCTCTGACGCAAGCGAGCGCGCAGGCCGGCGAGCTCCGGGCTGCCGAGCAACAGCGAGCCAAGTACGTAAGTCGTGGAACCGCAGAGAATTGCGACGAGCAACTGCGCGACCGTCGTCGGGCCAGGTGAAGCTCCGATGAAGACGGCGCGCGCCACGAGGGCCGTGAGGATTCCGAGCCCCGTCGGCAGCAACAAACGACGCCAGCGCGGTTCGCCGGTGCGAGGAAGCAGGCGGCGCAGGGACACGCCCAGGATCACCATTTGCACCCCCGCCGCCAAGGCGCTGGCTGCGCACAGCCCCGCCACATCCATGCCAAGGCGCGTGATGAAGAGTGGCGCGGCGACGAGGTTCACGCCGGCGCTGGCGAGCGCCGCGAACAGCGGCTGGCGGGTTTCCCCCAACGCGTAGTGGGCGCGCGCGCACCAACTCGCCGCTCCGACCGGCACGATGGCCAAGGCCAGCCAGCGCAACGCCGCACCGCCGCGCTGCACGCCCTCGGGCCCGAAGGCGCCGCGTTCGAAGCAAGCCGAGACGATCTCCGGAGCGATGGCCACGAGGCTCGCGGTCGCGGGCAAGGCGAGGAAGAGGATCGCGTGATGCGTGTCCTTGTGGAGCTTGGCGCACGCACCAAGTTCGCCGCGCGAGGCGTGCGCGGCGAGCAGGGGGAACACCGCGCTGGCCGCAGCGACCGACACGAGCGACAGCGGCAGTTGCTGCAGGCGCGTGACCCACCAGAAGATCGACGGTCCGCCGTCGGCGAGCAGCGCTTCGGCGTAGAGGCCGGCGACGAAGATGTTCACCTGGAACACGGCCACGCCGAGGGCGATGGGCGCGCTGCGCGCGAACACGCCGCGCACCTCCGCCCACGGGATCGGTTCGCCGCGGCGCAACAAGCCTTCGCCGGCGACCGACGGAAGCTGCGCGAGGAGGAGCACCGATCCAGCGCCCAGCACCAGCCAGGCCAGCTCGCGCGCCATGGCGAGTTGGCGCTCGAGCTCCGCGGCGCCGACGAGCGTGGACCAGCCGTGGCGCGACGCGGTCCACAGCAAGGCCGCGATCCACACCGCGTTCATCAACGCCGGCGCGGCGGCCCACGCCACGAAGCGGCCGCGCACCTGCAGCGCGCCGCCGGCCACCGCCGCGAGGCAGGCGAAGACGACGAAGGGCAGCATGCGCGCCACGAGCTCGCGCACGGGGGCCGGATCCGCGCCCAGCCACGGCCAGTCCGTCCACGGCATGCGATCGGGCATGGCCACGACGCAAACGACGAGCAGCCCCACGAGCGCGAGGCTCGCGGCGCCCACCAGCGCGAACAAGCCGCGGAACAGCGCATTGGAACGGTCGACGCCGCGCTCGTGCTCGGCGCGCGTGAGCTCGGTCTGCATCGCGGTGGCGATGGCGCCCTCGCCCATCAGGCCGCGGAAGAGGTTCGGGATGCGCCACGCCGTGACGAAGGCGTCGAGCGCCGCGCTCTTGTCGCCGAACAGCCCGGCCGCGAGGGTCTCGCGCGCGTATCCGACGAAGCGCGAGGCGAGCGTCAAGCCCGAGATCCACGCCGCGCGCTTCACGAGCCCCGTGTGGCGCGCGACGAGGCGATCAGGCTCGGCCTGGCTCATGCGCACAGTCTGCAAGCGCGGATCGCGCCGGGCCAGAGCGCGTCGCGGGCGTGCGAGCCTTCACTCCGCGAGCAGGCGCTTGCGCAAAGGCGTGTACTTCCACCAGGGGCGGGCCGGCGCGCCGCCGGCGAAGTCGACCAGCGCCATGAACACATCCAGCACGCAGGGGTCCTGCTTGGAACGGGTCAGGACCTGCAAGCGCTCGTACATGGCGCGCGGGTCGGCCCCGCGCAACTCGCGCGGATGTCGAAAGCCGAGCAGGCGCAGATCGCCGGCGGTGGCGGTGCTGGCGTTCGGCAGGTCCTCGAAGCGCTGGATCTCGTGCCGCAGCCGCTCGGCGCGCTGCAGCTTGGTTTCCGCCTTCCGTCGCGCGCGCCGCGCCTTCAGGGCAGGAGCTCGCCCAGCAGCTTCTGCGCCAGCTTGCCGTCGAGCACGCCACGGTGCTTGGCCATGACGGCCTTCATCACGAGACCGGCGTCCTTCTTGGAACTCGCACCGGTCTCGGCGATCAGCGCCTTGAGCGCCTCGCGCGCCTCGTCCTCGCCCATCGCCTTGGGCAGGTAGCCTTGGATGAAGGCTTGCTCGGCCTTCTCCTTGGCCGCGAGTTCGGGGCGCTGGGCCTTTTCGTACTCGTCGATCGACTGCTGGCGCTGCTTGACGGCCTTGAGCAAGACGTCGAGCTCGAGCTCGGGGGTGAGCTGCTTGCCCTCCTGCACCTCGAGCCGCTTGAACTCGGCCAGCAGCAACCGCAGCGTGTCGCGCGCCACTTCGTCCTTGGCGCGCATGGCTTCCTTCACGTCGGCTTCGAAGCGTTCCTTCAGGCCCATCGCTCACTCCTCCGTCTCGTCGTCGTCCACATCGGCGTCGTCCGCCCCGTCGTCGACGAGGTCCTCGGGTTCCTCGCCGCCCTCTTCGATCTCGGGCAGCGCCTCGACCGGTCCGGCGGCCGCGCGCTCGGCGACATAGCGCTCGAGGTCGGCCTCGCTGACGACGTCGAGGCCCGCCAAGGCGTCCCCCTCGCGCAAGTCGACGAGGCGCACGCCTTGCGTGTTGCGGCCGATGGAGTTGATGCCCGAGGCCTCGATGCGCACCGCCTTGCCGCCCGTGGTGATGAACAGGATCTCGTCGCCGTCGCGCACAAGCGCCGTGCCCACCACCTTGCCGTTGCGGTCGGTGGTCTTGATGTCCATGACGCCTTGGCCGCCGCGTCCCTTGATCGGGTACTCGGCGATCGCGGTGCGCTTGCCATAGCCGTGCTCGCAGGCGGAAAGCACCGACACGCCCTCGGCGCCCGCGACCACGAGGCCCACGAGGCGGTCGTCGCCGAGCAGGCGCAAGCCGCGCACGCCGCCCGCGGTGCGGCCCATGGCGCGCACGCTCGCCTCGAGGAAGCGGATCGTGCGTCCTCCGGCGCTGGAGAGCAGGATCGTCTCGCCCTTCTTGACCTGCGCCACGCCGACGAGCTCGTCGCCCTCGGACAACGTGATGGCGCGGATGCCGCCGCGCTTGGGGCGCGAGAACAAGGCCATCGAGGTCTTCTTGACGGTGCCCTGCCTCGTGGCGAAGAACACGAAGCTGTCCTTGTCGAAGTGGGGCACGCGCAGCACGCTCTCGACCTTCTCCCCGGCCTCGAGTTGCACGATGTTGCCGATCGCGCGGCCCTTGCCGTCGCGCGCCGCCTCCGGCATGGCCCAGACCTTGGCCCAGTGCACCTTGCCGAGGTTGGTGAAGAACATGAGGTAGTCCTTGGTCGCGGCGGCGAAGACCGAGCGCGTGGCGTCGCCCTCCTTGGCCTCGGAGCCCTTGACGCCTTGTCCGCCGCGGCGCTGCGCGCGGTACTGGTCGAGCGGCGTGCGCTTGATCCATCCGTCGCGCGTGACGGTGACGACCATCATCTCCTCGGCGATCAGCTCCTCGACGTCGAAGCTGCCGTCGATCTCCTCGGGGCTGATCTCGGTGCGGCGGTCGTCGCCGTGCTGCTGCTCCAGCTCGTCGAGGTCGGCCTTGATGATGTTCACGACGCGGATCTCGCGCGCCAGGATGTCGTTCAGGTCCGCGATCTCGGCCACGAGCTCCTGGTACTCGGCCTCGAGCTTGCCGATCTCGAGCCCGGTCAGGCTGCCGAGGCGCATGTCGACGATGGCCTGCGACTGGCGCTCGGACAAGCCGAAGGCCGCGCGCAGCTTGGCGCGCGCGTCGTCGCGGTCGGAGCTGGCGCGGATGATGCGCACGACCTCGTCGATGTTGCCCACGGCGATGCGCAGGCCCTCGACGATGTGCTTGCGCTCCTCGGCCTTGCGCAGCAGGAACTTGGTCCGGCGCCGGATCACGTCGCGGCGGTGCCGGATGTAGGCGTCCAGCAGCTGGCGCAGGTTGAGCGTGCGCGGCTGGCGGTCGTCGACCGCCAAGTTGATGATCGAGACCGTCTCCTGCAGCGGCGTGTACTGGAAGAGCTGGTTGGCGACGACCTGCGGGTCCTCGTTCTTCTTCAGCTCGATCACGAGGCGCATGCCGTCGCGGTCGGACTCGTCGCGCACGTCGGAAATGCCGGTGATCCGGCCGTCCTTCACGACCTCGACGATCTTCTCGATGATCGCCGTCTTGCGCACCTGGAAGGGAATCTCGGTGACGACGATCTGCTGCTTGGTGCGGATGTCCTCGACCTTCCACCGTCCGCGCAGGCGGATCAGGCCGCGACCCGTGGCGTACGCCTGGCGGATGCCGTTCCTGCCCATGACGATGCCGCCGGTCGGGAAGTCGGGGCCCTTCACCACTTCGCACAGCTGCGCGATGGTCGTCCTCGGATCGTCGAGCACCATGCGCAGCGCCGCGCAGATCTCGCGCAAGTTGTGCGGCGGCAGCGAGGTCGCCATGCCGACCGCGATGCCGTCCGAACCGTTGCACAACAGGTTCGGGAAGCGGCTCGGCAGGACGACGGGTTGCGTGCGCGTGTCGTCGTAGTTGGGCTCGAGGTCGACCGTCTCCTTCTCGAGGTCGGCCATCATCTCGACCGCGATGCCGCTCATGCGCGCTTCCGTGTAGCGCATCGCCGCCGGCGCGTCGCCGTCGATCGAACCGAAGTTGCCTTGGCCGTCGACCATCGGATAGCGCAGCGAGAAGTCCTGCGCCATGCGCACGAGGGTCGGATACACGACCGCCTCGCCGTGCGGGTGGTAGTTGCCCGAGGTGTCGCCCGCGATCTTGGCGCACTTCCTGTACTTGGCGCGCGGGCCGAGGTTCAGGTCGTTCATCGCCACGAGGATGCGGCGCTGCGACGGCTTGAGTCCGTCGCGCACGTCCGGCAACGCGCGCGAGTGGATGACCGACAGCGCGTAGGTCAGGTAGCTCTCGCGCATCTCGCGCTCGATGAGGCGCGGTTCGATGCTCGAGGGCGGCGTCGTCGGCGGGGTGGTGTCGCTCTGGCTCATGCGTCGCTCGAGTGCCTCCGTGGACGAGGTGCGCCGCGTCGGGCGCGGGCCGGCGCGCGCGAGCGCGCCTGATGGCGTCGGGGCGGTCCGACGCGCCCGGAACGGGGCGTCGTGGGCGCCGAGCGCGCACCTTGCGGAGGGACCGCGCATTGTCCGCGTTTCGAGGCTTGGAATCCACCCGCAGAGGCGCGTAGAACTAGCTCCGAAGCAAGCACTTATGACGCGCCCCGAACCCTCCCCCGTGGCTCGCGCCCTCGGCCGCGTCCCGAGCGGCTTGTACATCGTCTCCTGCACCTTGGATGGACGTCCCGCAGGCTTCCTCGCGAGCTTCCTCGTGCAGTGCGGCTTCGAGCCGCCCACGATCGTCGTCGCCCTGGCGCAGGGACGCCCGCACCTCGAAGCGCTGCGTTCGGGGACGCCCTTCGGCGTGTCCATCCTCGACGCGGCGAGTCGCGGGCTGATGGCGCCGTTCCTCAAGTCCGACGACCCGTTCGATGGCTTGGCCGCGGCTCGCGGACCGGGCGGCAGCCTGCACCTCGTCGAAGCGCTGGCCTGGCTCGAATGCCGCGCGCGCACGACCTGCGACGCGGGCGACCACGTGCTGGTCGTGGCCACCGTCGAGGCCGGCGGCCTGCTGCGCGAAGCGGATCCGCTCTGCCACCTGCGCAAGAACGGCTTGTCCTACTAGCCCGCCGCGGGCTTTCGTCAAATTTATTTGACGAAGCGCCCGCCGCGGCGCGCGGGAAGCGCGTCCTCTTCGTCGAGGCGCGCCGCCAGTTCGGCCCGCGCCGACTGCTCGTCGCCGCGCACGGCGGCGTCGGCTGCGGCCATCCAGCGCGAGGCGTCGCGCAAGGCGGCCAGGGACAACCACGCGACGCCCTCCGCGCCGCGGCCCTCGCGCCACGCCTGCGCGGCGCGCCGAGCGAGCGCATCCGCGTCGCGTTCGCCGGGAGGCAGGGCGCGCGCGCGCTCCACGAGGCGTCGCAAGCCTTCGTCCGCCACGCCGTCGTGCGCCAAGCGCGCATCCGCCGCGCTCCACCTGCCGAGCCTCAGGTCGGCCCACAGGTGCTGCCCCGACGCTTCGCGCACGAGGCGCGCGCCGTGCAGCGCGGCGCCGCAGAGCGCGAGCAGCGCGGCGCCAGCGGCGACGAGGAGCAAGTTGCGGTCCAGTCCGCGCCGGATCCCCGGATCCCGCGCGGCGCGCTCGAGGAACGCGATGCGGTCGGACACGCTGAAGTGGCGCCACCCGGCGACGTCGCGCAAGCGGCCGCCGACCTTCTCCAAGGCGCGCACCAGGGCCGCGCGATCGCCGACCATCGCGATGGCGGCGAGGTCGGCTTGCAGCTCCGCGCGCCGCGAAAGCCAGGTGAAGCCCGCGAACCAGGCCGCGAAGCCGAGGCCGAGGCACGCGAAGCCCGACCACGGGGCCGCCGGAGCCAGCTCGCGCGCGACCAGGTCGACGCACAGGATCCAAGCCACCGAGGCCAGCAGGAACAACGGCACATGCCGCAGCCGCATGTGCGCCACCTCGTGCGCCAGCACGGCCTCCAGTTCGGCGTCGTCCATCTGCGCGAGCAACGCATCCGACAGGTACACGGTGCGCGAACGCGCCGACAAGCCCACCACGGCGGCGTTGGCGGTCTGGTACCCGGTGCGCCATTCGACGAGGCGCGTGCCGCGCGCGCCATGGCGCTCGAGGAACAGTTCGAGGCGCTCGAGACGCTCGCCACGCGGCAACGCGCGCGTGTCCCAGGCCCATGCGACCAGGCGCGGCATCCAAGCCACGGTCGCGACGAGCAGCGCCCCGACGAAGGCCGCTTCGTACAGCCCGATCTCCTCGACGCGCACGCGCAGTCCTTCCGACAGGCCAACCACGCCCGCCATGGCGCCGTAGGCCGCCAACGGCGCCATGGTGGCCGCGAGCGAACGCCATTGGTGGCGGCGCCACGAGGCGCGCTCGCGCGTGGCCACGAACAGGCGCGCGCGCGCATCGACCGCCAAGAGCTCGGCGCACAGCCACGGCAGGAACATGGCCGCGTGCCACGCGGTCGGCCAATCGAACACGGACAACGGGCGCCCGGCGGCTTGGGACAACAACGCCGTCCAACCGCCGAAAAACAGCGCGCAAGCGTGGGCGAAAGGTCCGCTCCAGCGCAGCAGCGCGTGCAAGCGCCCGCCAAGGGCGAAGCGGCCCGCCGCGTGCGCTCCGCGGCAAGCGCGCGCCAAGGCCTCGGGCAGCGCCATGCTCGCCACGACGACCCACCAGCGCGGCTCGAAGGCCGACTCCGACGCGTCGCAGAGCCCGTGCGCCAGCACGGCGAGCAGCAGGTGCGGCAGATGGACCACGACGCGAGTCTAGCGCCCTCGACCACCGGCGGCGTGCGTCGCGCCGAGCATGCGCGCGACGCGCCTAGGTGCGGCGCAGTTCCACGACCGGGCCCGTCAACAGCACTTCGCCATCCGGGCGACGCGCGACCTGCAGCACGCCTCCGGGCAGGTGGAGGCGCATGGGCAACTCCGCGCGTCCCGTCGCCATGGCCGCGACGGCGGCGGCGACCGTGCCGCTGCCGCAGGCTTGCGTCTCTCCGCAACCCCGTTCCCACACGCGCAGGTCGGCGTGGTGCGCATCGTGCAGGGCGAGGAACTCGATGTTCGAGCCGCGCGGGAAGGCCGGGTGGCGCTCGAGGCGCGGGCCGAGGGTGGTCACGGGCGCGGCGTCGACCGAGGCGACATGGAGCACGCAGTGCGGGTTGCCCACGTCGACGAGCGTCGCCGACACCAGGGCGTCGTCGATGGCGATCAGGCGATGCAGCGCGAGCACGCGCGGACGCCCCATCGAGATGCTGGCGCCGACGACGAGCGCGCCTTCGCGCTCGACGACGCAGTCGTGCGCGCCCGCCCCGTCGTCGACGACGAAGCGTTCGCCCTCGACCAGCCCCTCCTCCCACGCGAGCTTCGCCGCGCAACGCAGGCCGTTGCCGCAGGTCTCCGGCACGCTGCCGTCGGCGTTCCAGATGCGCATGGTGCAGCGACCGCGCGTGCGACCGGGCTGCACGACGATCAAGCCGTCGAGCTTGGCGGCGTGCGCGCCGGGGGCAGCGCACAACGCGCGCGCCAGATCGCCGCTGCGTTCGTCGACGGGCGTCTCGCGACCGTCGAACACCGCGAACATGTTGCCGGCGGCCGAATGGATGCGCGCCGTCGGCGCGCGCCGAACGCGACCTCGCGCCTCGCGTTGGTGCGCGGCGACCTTCACAGGCGGATCTTCTGCGTGTTCTTGAAGTGCAGCTTGGCGACTTCGCCCAGCGGCCCGCGGCCGTGCAGGCGCACGAACTCGCGGGCGGACGCGTCGGTGGGCGCGCCCGCGCCCTTGCGCAGCTCGACGCCGTGGCGTTCGGAGAGCTCCTTGAGCGCGACGAGGAACTCCTCGCGCGCCACGATGCTCGCGGCCGCGACGGCGAGCTCGCTCTCCGCCTTGTGGCGCTGCTCGAGGTCGATGTCCAGTCCAGCGAGGCGCGTGGCGACGAGGCGTTCGTCGGCGAACTGGTCCACGACCACGCGATCCCCGGGACGCGCCAGCTCGCGGATGGCCTGGGCGTGCAAGTCCGCCAGCATGCCGTTCAAGGCCCCGGGCCGCGCGTGCGCCGCGTTGTAGCGCGGCGGGTCGAGTCGCTTGACGGCCACTTGGTGGCGCGCGCGCAACGCGGAACCGATGCGCAGGCATTGCTCGTCGGAAAGCGTCTTGGAGTCGCGCACATTGGATCCGGCGAGCGCTCGGGCCTCCTCCGGCTCGAGCCGCACCGCCGCGACGACCAGCGGTCCGAAGTAGTCGCCCTTGCCGCACTCGTCGCTGCCGATCGTGGGCGCGGCGATGGCGACGGCGCCGCCGGACGATCCCCCGGCCGGAGCGGCGGCGCGCGACGCGGAAGCGGGCTTGGTCGCCACGGCGGGCGCGGCGTGCAGGTCGAACCAACGGAGGGCGAAGCCAGCCGGATCCGCGCCCTGCAGCAGCAACTTCCCCGACTCGTAGAAGGTCACCACGACCCCTTCGCCCTTGGCGGAGAACGCGGCGTGCGGCACCGAACGCCATTCGAACGCGCCCGGCTGCAGTCGCCGACGCAGGTCGGTGGCGGCCGAGGGCGGCAGCTTGAGCACGAGTGTCTCCTGGACCAAGGTGCGTCGATTGTGGCGCGTGCGCGGCGTCGCGGCTAGCTTCCCCTCGTGCACCCCGCTCGTCCGTCCCCGCCGCACAAGAGCGGCCTGCGCGTCGCCGACCTCTCCAGCCAGCGCGGCCGCCATGTCGCCACGCCGTGGGGCGACTACGCGTTGTACCTCGTCGACGGAGCGCCGCTGTGCGCGCAGGCGTTCTGCCCCCACATGGACGGGCCGCTGTTCGAAGGCAGCGTCGCCCACGGCGTGGTCGTGTGCCCTTGGCATCTTTGGCGCTACGACTTGTGCACCGGCAAGCGCGTCGACGCCGCCGGGCTGCTCGATCGGCGCGCCCTTGCACGCCTCGCCGTGCAGGTCGACCCCGACGGCGAACTCCTGCTGGGTCCGCCGACGGCCTGAGGGGAACACGGCGCGTTCGCAGGACGACGCCTTGCGCCGACGAGGACGATGGGGAACGATGCGCGTTCCGCGACAGGGTGCCGTATGCGCCCGGCGGCGACGCGAAGGACCGCCATGGGCCAGATCTACGATTCCATCCTCGACGCCGTCGGCAACACGCCGCTCGTGCGCCTCAAGAACGTCGGCAAGGACACGGGCTGCGAGTTCCTCGCCAAGTGCGAGTACCTCTCCGCCGGCGGCTCCATCAAGGACCGCATCGGCAAGCGCATGCTCGTCGAGGCCCAGAAGAAGGGCCGCATCAAGCCCGGCGACACCTTGATCGAGCCCACCAGCGGCAACACCGGCATCGGGCTGGCGCTGGCGGCCGCGGTGCATGGCTACCGAATGATCATCACCATGCCCGAGAAGATGAGCCGCGAGAAGCAGGTCGTCCTCGAGGCGTTGGGCGCGGAGATCATCCGCACCCCCACCGAGGCCGCGTGGGATTCGCCGCGCAGCCACATCGGCGTCGCCAAGCAGTTGAAGGAGATCCTGCCCAACGCGCACATCCTCGACCAGTACGGCAACCCCGACAATCCGGCGGCGCACTACGAGGGCACGGCGGAGGAGATCCTCTCGCAGACCGACGGCAAGCTCGACGCGTGCGTGATGACCGCCGGCACGGGCGGGACGATCACGGGGACGGCGCGCAAGCTCAAGGAGAAGGTGCCCGGCGTGAAGGTCGTCGGCGTCGATCCCAAGGGCTCGATCCTCGCGGGTCCCGGCCCGATCCACAGCTACAAGGTCGAAGGCATCGGCTACGACTTCATCCCAGACGTCCTCGACCGTTCGCTGGTCGACGAGTGGTTCAAGACCGAGGATCGGCCCTCGTTCCTCATGGCGCGGCGCCTGATCCGCCAGGAAGGGTTGTTGTGCGGAGGGTCCTCGGGTTCGGCCATGTGGGCCGCCAAGGAATGGGCCAAGCGCAACGGGCCCGGCAAGCGCATCGTCGTCATCCTGCCGGACTCGATCCGCAACTACATGACGAAGTTCCTCGACGAACGCTGGATGAAGGAGAACGGCTTCGTCGAGAGCCAATGGGAGACCAACTCGCTGGGCGACCTGCTGCGCAACCTGCCGCCGCGCAAGCTGGTCGTGGCCTCGACCGCGGACACCGTGGCCGACGGCGTCATGGCGATGAAGGAACACGGCGTCAGCCAACTGCCGGTCGTCGATGGCGGGCAACTGGTGGGCATCGTCACCGAGAGCGACCTGCTGGCGAAGCTCGTCGACGGCCGCGCGACGCTGTCGAGCGCCGTGGCGGAGGTCATGTTCCGCAACGTGAAGACGCTGGTGGCGAGCGAAGACGCGGGCAAGCTGCTCGAAGTCTTCGCCGCGGGCATGGTCGGCATCGTCGTCGACGAATCCGAGCGGCTGCTCGGCATCGTCACCAAGATGGATCTCGTCGACCTGCTGACGGCTCGCAAGGGCGGCGCCTGAGCCGCGCGCCGGGACGGCGCGCGGGGGCCGCCGCGCGCTGTCAATTATTCTTGACGCACGTCGCGCTAGCGCGCGCGCCTCGCGCTCAACCGCGGACCGGCGCTCCGTCGGCGGCGTCCACCGGAGCTTGGCGCGCGGGCAGCAGGTCGCGCACGCGATCGGAGAGCGTCATCCAACCCACCCAGGCGAAGCTGGCGAAGAACAGCGCCTGGAAGGGCAGCGAGGTCCACAGCTCCTGCTCCACGGCGCGCCAGATGCCCCAGCCGAACCACGCGGCCACGAGCAACTCGACGCCGGGCCAACCCTTCAGCGCCGCCGCGTAGCGCTTGGCCCGGGGCGCATCGCCCTTCTTCGGCGTGCGCACGAAGGCGCCGGTGTCGCCGAACACGCCCTCGAGCACGGCGCGCGTCTGGCTGACGCACATGCCGATGCCGAGGAGGATGGCGGCGAAGGAATCGAGCAGGCGGCGGCCGAACGGGCGGCCGATGGCATCCTGGCTGCGTTCGTAGAACATCACGACCGACAGGGAGCAGGTCGCGAACAGCGCCACGGACAACCATGGCGCGAAATCGGCGCGCAGCGTCGTGCTCAACGGCAGGAGCAGCGCCAGCAACAGCACCGTCGGGTAGCCGACGTTGCCGGTCAGGTGGGCCATCGCCTCGAGCTTGACCTTGAGCGGCTCGCGCGAAGCGAGGATGCGCCAACCGAGCTTCTTGCAGACCTGCACGCTGCCCTTGGCCCAGCGGTGTTGCTGGCTCTTGAAGGCCGCGATGTCCGGCGGCACTTCGGCCGGGGCGACGATCAAGGGCTTGTACACGAAGCGCCAACCCGCGAGCTGGGCGCGGTAGGAAAGGTCGAGGTCCTCCGTCAGCGTGTCGTGCTGCCAGCCCCCCGCCTCGTCGATGGCGGCGCGACGCCAGATGCCGGCCGTGCCGTTGAAGTTGAAGAACACGCCGGTGTCGTGGCGCACGGTGTGCTCGATGACGAAGTGGCCGTCGAGCAACGCGCTTTCGGCGCGGGTCAGCATGTTGTCGTCGCGGTTGTCGTGACCCCAACGCGCCTGGACCATGCCGATCCCGGGATCCGCGAAGTGCGGCACCAGTTGGTGCAGGAAGTCGGCCTTGGGCAGGAAGTCCGCGTCGAAGATGGCGATGAACTCGCCGCGCGCGACGCGCTGCCCGTGGGCCAGGGCGCCCGCCTTGTACCCCACGCGGTCGGCGCGACGCACGACCTTGGCGTCGATGCCGGCGGCGACGAGTTGACGCACCTCTTCATCGACGATCTCGCGCGTCTCGTCGGTGGAATCATCCAGCACCTGGATCTCGAACCGGTCGCGCGGCCAGTCGAGCGCACCGCAGGCGCGCACGAGGCGCGCCGCCACCGTGCGCTCGTTGTACACGGGCAGTTGCACGGTCACGACGGGCAGCTCGCGCAGCCCTTGCGTCGGGACTTGGGCGGGCCGGGCCGAGCCCCAGCGGAAGCGCCACAAGAGCCACACGCGGTGCAGTCCGTAGATGAACAGCAAGCCGAGGGTGGCCATGTAGGCCCAGATGAGCAGCGTGTCGGCGTTCAAGTGGCGCGCCGATGCCACCCGGTGGAGTTCGGGCAACCCTTCGGCATCGCGGGATCGTAGCAACACGCCCCCCTACGGCCGCAAGTCGCCGTGTGGCGGAGCTGGTCCGCCGGCCCGCCGGGCATCGGCCGCTAGAACAACTGCTGCTGGCCCTCGACCCGAACCCGAGCGGCCAGTTGGGGGTAGGCGGCCACGATCTCCCCGGGGCCTGCCACGGCTCCAGCCCGCTGGCGCGAAGCCAGTTCCAAGGCATTGGCGACCGCCGCGCCGCGGAAGTGGTTGTTGGTCACCACCGCCAGCTCGTCGACCTCGCCGGCGATGCGGGCGGCCCGGTGGTGCAGCTCGTCCAGTTCGGCGGGTCCGTACAGATAGTCGTAGCGCGCGTCGCGGCCCACACCCTGCCGGAACCAGGTGGCTTCGTTGCGTCCGTGGAGGCGCAGGTACCCGCGCGGCGAAAAGGGGTGGAACCAGGGGGGCGGGTGGTTCCACGACGCGGGCAGGTCGATGTGGGCCACGGTCACACCGAGGCCCCGCAACGAATCCAGCATGGGAGGCTCGAACCAGGAGCGGTGGCGCAGCTCGACGGTCAGCGGCCACGGGTCGAACAAGACCTTCAGCTTGCCGATGCGTCGCAGGTTGGAGGCCGTGGCTTGGTGGCTGGCCGGAAACTGGGCGAGGAGGCTCCACAAGCGGCGCGCCTTCCAGATCGGCTCGAGCCCGGCGCGAAAGTCCTCCGCCAAGCGCACCCACGCGGCGGGGTCGGACGGCTCGGGGGCGTGCGTGAACTCCTTCAACAGCTTGGCGCTGAAGCGGAAGTCCTCGCGCGCCGCGGCCAATTGGACCCATCGCTGCGCATGTTCGGCGCGAGGCGCCGCGTAGAAGCTCGCGTCGATCTCGACGAGATCGAACCAACGCGCCACCCACGCCAACGGATGGAAGCCCGGAGGCTTGTGGTCGGGATAGACGCGTCCTTCCCAGTCGGGATAGGACCAACCGGCGGGTCCGATGCGCGTCACCAATCGCGGACCGCCCCCACCCGGTCGAAGGCGCGTTGCTCGGCGTCGAGCAAGGCGCGCTGGACTTCGCGCGTGGCGCGCTCGAGCTCCGCTTCGCCGCCTTCGCGCCCGACGCGGATCGGCGCGCCGTGGACGAGCGCGATGCGCGCGAAGGGCTTGGGCACCGTGAAGCTGTCCCAGCTGCGCGCCCGCCAGGCGCGATCCACGCCGAAGCCGAGGGGCACGATGGCGCGACCGGTGGCGCGACTCATCCAGGCGAGACCGAGGTTCATGGCGTGGCGCGGACCGCGCGGCCCATCGGGAGTCACCACCAGCGCGGCGCCCTCGTCGAGCACGCCGAGCATCGCCCGCAAAGCGCGCGCACCGCCGCGACTGCTGGAGCCTCGCACGACGCCGTAGCCGAATCCTCGCAGCAACTTCTCGCTGACATCGCCGTCCCCGCTCATGGAGACGAGCACCTGGAATCCGCGGCGGCCGTAGTGAGGCAATCCGCACACCATCCGGCCGTGCCACAAGGCGAGCAGGCAGCCCCGATCGGCGACCAATGTGTCCTCGAGGTGGTGGCGATCGACGAGCTCGAGGTCCCACGAGCGCGACAAGGCCTCGAGCACGGGCGGCAGCAAGGTGTCGCCGAGCGCGACGCCCACGCGGCGGCGCGCGTGCTTGAAGCGACGACGCAGCGTCGGCTTCTTCGTCACGGCGCCTTGATGTCGTCGCCCGCGCCGCGCTGGTCGACGCCGTCCGCTCCGGTCGAACGCAGCGCGTAGCTCGTCCCGTCGGTGGCGGGCTCGTAGATGAAAGGTCGACTCCACGCGTCGGAAGGCAAGCGCTTGTCGGGCAGGAAGCCGTCCGGGAAGGCGTCAGTTCCGCGCAAGAGTTCGTCGAGCGCGGCGGGGAACCGTCCGGCCTGCGACTTGTACACCGCGAGTGCCGTCTTGACGCCGCGCAACGCCTTGGTCGTGCGCGCCTGAGCGTCGTCGACGGCGGGTTGCGACGCGGGCTGCGGCGCAGGCTTCGTCTCGAGCACCTCGGCCTCGCCGGGGACCTCTTGGCGCGAGCTGGCGCCCGCGTACACCATGCCCGCGAGCATGAGCGGCGTCTCGGGGCCGAAGCTCGACTCGCTGCGCGCGTGCACCAGCGAAGGTGCACCATCGCGTGGAACGCGGCGCGACCACGAGAGCGTCGGCTGCAACGAGCCGAACAAGTCGGTGCTCGTCGGCAACAGGGACAAATCGACAGGTTCGGCGCCGCCCTGCGCCAGCATGGGCACGAGGCCGCGCGCCTGGTCCCACAGGCCTCCAAGGAGACGCGACCAGTCCATCGTCGAAAGCTCGAACGCGCCTTCCTTGCGCAACGAGGCGATGGCGTGCGGGGCGGACCCCTCCTTCTCGTCGATGAGGCGCTTGACCTCGCTGCGCGCGGTCGTGGGCGACAGGGCCACCAGCACCCGATCTCCGTGCAATGCGACCGTGGGCCGCATGGTCAGGTCCACTGCGCCGATCGCGCCGAAAGGTCCGGCCTGCGGCGTCGCGGCTTCGGCTGGCTGCGCCTCCTCCTCCGCGGCGAAGACCCACATGGGCTGGCGCCGGTAAGGCTTGGAATCGACGCGCTGGCGCGGATCGGCTTGCAGCACCGCGGCGGCCTTGGCGTCCATCGCCTTGATGAACGCCTCGCGATCCAGCGTGCGCATGGCGACGACCACGCGCGGCGGCGCTTGCACCGCCTGCATCAACGCCGGGTAGGGCAGGAGGTAGATCGCGCAGGGCTTGTCAAGTGTTTTGGACAACGCTCCGGGCTGCTCCGTGGCGGCGGGGAGGCCGAGCAGGCGATCGAACAGCGGCTCCAGTGCTTCCGGCGCGAGGGAGGTCGTCCACGCCCCCACCGCCTCGACTGGCACCATCGCCGTGGCGACGGCGCCCACGGGCTCCGCCCCCATCAACGCATCGAGCTCCTTGGCGGGACCGATGCGTTCCACCAGGCTCTCGGTCGCGAAGCGCGCGCCGTCCAGCTCGAGCCGCCATTTGCCGCGCGAACCGACGAAGGGCAGGAATCCGGCAGCCCACTTCTGCAACTCGAGCACTCCCGAGAGGGCGCCGAACTCGGGCGCGCCCACGGCTTCGAGGTCCGACCAAGCGCGGTAGACCAGCGTGCCGGAACGAGCACCGAGCCCGTCGTCGTCGAGTCGCGCAGGATGGGCTGCCATCGAAGACTCGGGCGCGAGAGCAAGGAGGTCCGCAGGTTCCATGGAGCCGACACCGGCGACGATGCGCGCGCCGGAGCGGACCGCCCATCCAGCGAGGCGTGTCTGCATCGCATCCGCCTTGTAGCGCGCGACCGGCAGGTCCTGCTCGAAGAGACGCACCGTCTCGGGGCGTGCATCCGTGGCGACGAGGCTGCCCATGGCACGGAGCGCCTGCTCGGCGGCGGCCTCCTCGGCGAAGTCCGCCACCATCAAGCCACGCATGTCCCCGCCCGCAGGCTCCAGGCCGGACAGGGACATCGACATGCTCGACGCCGCCGACCACGGCCAGAAGCGATCGTCCGGACGCGTGGCGTCGGCCTGCGGGAGCAGGCCGTCCATGGCGGCGCGCAGATTCCAACCCATCTGCTGGCCGAACTTGTCGAGCTTCGCCATCGGCTCGCCGGACACCATCGAGACCAGGGGCGCGGATTGCATGGCGGTCCACGCCGCGCGCGCGTCGGTCATCTCGACGTAGAGATCGGCGTCGGCGCGATGCAGTTGGCGCTGATCGACCGGCGCACCGAGGAGCAGGCTGACAAGCAAACTTGACAACATGGCATCAGAGGCCCGCCCAGGCCTTCAACGTCGCCTCCTGCTTGCCGATCTCCGTCTCGAGCGCCTTGACCAGCGGATCGAGGGCCTTCTTGTCCTTGCCCGCGCGGAAGGCCTCGAGGAAGGCCTTGTTCTTCTCCTGCACCGGCGCGCAGCCACCGTCGTGGATGAACGCGACCAGCAGGCCCGCCTCGCTGAGCAACTTCGCGCCTTCGGAGCCCATGGAAGCGTCGAGCTTGAACTCGAACACCTGCTTCAGCTGGCGCAGGCCGCCTTTGGCCGCGATGTTCGAGACGCTCCACTTCCGCGCCCAGAGCTTGTCGCCACCGGGTTTCACCGTGGGATCGCTGAAGTAGCGCTCGGCGTACGAAGCCGCGCCGTAGCGGTACCAGCGCGGCAGGCGCTTCTCCTCCCAGAATCCGCGGGGTTCGAGCTTGCCGTCCTTGCGTAGCTTCTCGATCCACCTTTGGCTCGGATCGATGGACTCCAGCCACGACTGCGCGGCAGCATGGCGCACGCTGTGCACGCCCCACTTGTCGCCGTCCTTGGCCGCGGCGTCCCAATAGCCGACACCCGCGCCAAGGTAGGTCGAGCGCGGATCACCGGAAGTCTCGAAGGCGAGATCCGCGTAGTACGCGTGGTGGATGGACGACAGGCCTTCCATCTCCGTGGGGAAGCGCTCGTCCTCCTCGCTGCCCGCGGCGTAGCTGCCGTATTGTTCGGCGTCGCGCAGCAGCACGACGATCGGGGCCAACTTGGGCTTCATGCCGAAGATCGCCTCGAGGTCCGCGTAGGCGTACCCCGCCGTGGTGGCCACGCCCTTCGTGAGCGTTTCCCGGTCGATCGTCGAATAGAACGTGAAGGTGTCGCTCGGGACGCGCCACCAATCGCCGATGGCGTTGTGGTACTCGTTGGCCTTGTCCAGCGGGAGCCATTCCGCGCCGCACTTCCACAGTCCGGCAGCCACCTTGTCGGCTTCCTTGGGGTCGATCCACTCGAGGTCTTGCCGCGACCAACCCTCGGCCAGCTTCTTCGCTTCGTCGGCGCTGATCCAGTTGCCGCGATCGTCCTTGACTAGACCGCGCTCGAGGAACGGCACATCTTCGGCGGGAACCCACTCGCCCTTGTAGGAGACGAGACCCTGTGCCTTCTTCTCTTCCTCTTCCTTGGCCTTCTTGTACTCGTCGGCCTTCTTCTGGGTCGTGAACCACTTGCCATCGACGAAGACGTGGCCAGAGGCCACATTGGCTTCCTTGTGGTTGGCATCGACCTTCAGGATCGCCTTGAGAGTCGTCTTCGCGTCCTTGTCGCGCTTCTCGGCGACGCACCACTCGTAGAGCTTCCACAGCTTGGTGACATCCTTGCCGGCTTCGTTCTTGCGCTTGTCGTATTCGGCGTCCACCACCAGAGCGGGGACCACCGGAAGGGAGGCAGAGGAAACAGGAACGAGGGTGAGGGCGAGCAGGACGGCGTGCATGGGATGTGCTGCGAGGGTGGGGCTGAAACCCGGCTGTGCGGCAGGGTACCGCAGCGGGGGACGATCCAGCGCTGTAGCAGGTCACCCGAAGGGCTGTTTTTGCTTGCTCTGTGCAGCGTGGGGAGTCGTAGAATGGGGGGGCGATTGGGCCGCAAGTGGTTGCGAGTACCCGTGATTCGCGCGCGGAAGCCCTCCCTCGAGCAAGCGTCCATCTGCCCAACAAACTGGGCACATCTGGACTCCAAACGACCACATGGCTGAACACAGAGCCCCGACAGCTGTCACCATCGCTCCCTTGGAAGAGAAGTCCGGCCTTGCCAGCTTTGTTGAGCGCTGGTGGAAGCTCGGCGCCGCCCTCGCGGTTGTCCTGACTGCTTGGCTGCTGTGGCAACACAAGGCCGCTCTGGATGCCGAAGCCGGCGAAGTCGCCGTTTGGACGGACTTCCGAGCCAAGGCACCTGAAGACGCCACTACCGGCCTGCCCAAGGGCGCCACGGCCGACATGTTGGCCATCGCCCAGACCCACAAGGGTCGGTCGGCCGCTGCCTGGATCGAGTACATGGCCGCCGTAAATGCCTACGAGAACAAGGATTACGACGAGGCGGAGCGCGCTCTGCAGGCATTGGAAGCCAATCATCCCGGGCACCCTCTCGTCGTGGATGCCTACACCTTCGGCGCCGACGCCACCGCGCCAAAGCGATCGGTCGTCGCTGAGATGCGCAGCCGCCTGGTCGCCGTCAAGGCTTGGCGCTCCGCAAACGCAGACCAACTGAGCAACCCTGAACTCCCTGGTGACGCACCGCGAGTTCGTCTCTCCACCGACAGGGGTGACATTGACGTCGCGCTCTACACCGATCGAGCCCCCAAGCACTGCGAGAACTTCCTGAAGCTAGTTGGTGAGGGCTATTACGACGGGATCAAGTTCCATCGCGTCGTGCCTGGCTTCATGATCCAAGCCGGCTGCCCGAACACCAAGGATGCCTCCAAGGAAGCCGCCTCCTGGGGTACCGGTGGGCCCGGCTACAAGGTTGATCGCGAAGAATCCGGCTTGCGGCACTTCGAGGGCTTCCTGGCCGCCGCCAAGCAGGGTGGAGATACCCAGAGCTCGGGATCTCAGTTCTACATCACGGTCGCCGACGCCAACCAGCTCGACAAGGACTATGTGGTGTTCGGAAAAGTGCTCGCCGGCATGGAGGTCGCGCACACCATCGAAAAGCTGAAAATTGCCGAAGGCACCATGGACCGCCCTGAGGCGCCAGCGGTGATCACCAAGGCGAGCAAGCTCTAGACTTCACTTCCTGTCCAAAATGACAGCGGGGCCGGCGTCGAGCCGGCCCCGCTGTCATTTCTTGGCTCCTAGCGTGGTGTGGTGCCCAGTTCCTCGTGGGCTGTTCCACGTGGAACAGGGAATTAGATCATCGACTTGGGAGCGAGTCGGTCCAGAAGTCGCTCCAAGTCAGCGCGGTTGTAATACTCGATTTGGATCAAACCCTTGAACCCCGGTTGGTTCTGGAGACTTACCTTCGTGCCGAGGGACTCCCGAAGTCGAGCCTCAAGCTCCTTGACCCACGGGGGCGTGGCCGGTTGCACCTCCCCTTTCCCTGATGGATCGGAACCACGGGGTCGAGTGCGTTCGGCCACCGCCTTTTCGGTATCGCGGACCGACAGCTCCTCCCGCACCACGCGATTGAGCAAACCCAGCTGGTCATCGGGCGTGGAT
Organism: Planctomycetia bacterium; assembly: GCA_046341775.1. Classification (GTDB taxonomy): domain Bacteria; phylum Planctomycetota; class UBA1135; order UBA1135; genus SXXH01. The sequence continues at coordinate 21,108 of JBKDQQ010000093.1, read as the reverse complement.
AGACCAGCCAAGGCTCGGGCGTGGCCCATGGAAATGAGGCCGCGCTGCACTGCCGACTGGACTGCCTCCGGTAGATCAAGCAGACGAAGGAGATTGGCAACCGATGAGCGCTTGAGCCCCACCATGTCTGCGACCTGCTCCTGGGTCAGAGACAAGGCGCTCATCATCTCGCGGAAGGCCTGTGCTCTCTCAATCGCATCGAGATCCTGCCTTTGGACGTTCTCGACCAGCGCCAACTCCAGCATCTGGTCATCCGGAATGTCGGTACGGATGACCGCCGGGATGGTGGTGCGTCCAGCAGTCCGTGCAGCGCGGGTGCGGCGCTCGCCGGACACGAGCTCGTACCGGTCTCCAAGTGGACGCACCACGATGGCTTGGAGGACTCCATGGCGTTGAATACTCGCCACCAGTTCTTCCATGTGCACAGCATCGAAATGCTTGCGCGGCTGACGCGCATTCGGAACGATGCGGTCGAGCGGAATCTCGGTGACTCCTTCGCTGGGCACTGGCTGAGCAGCGGCCGAGCCCCCCAGCAAGGATCCCAACCCTCTCCCCAAACGTCTTTGCTCCGTTGACATATGTCCTCCTCGGGGCACGGTAGGGGACCACTACGAGTAGAACAAGTCCCGGCTCACGGATGACACGGTCGCAACCACAGGTAGACAACCTCCTTGCCCTCATCAGCATTTGGGCCAAACTGAGCCTGAGCGATGCGCGTTTTTGGGCTTTCGTAGGCGCAGCCACTGGGGCGTTGTTCGTGGCGACATTGCCAATTGCCCTAACTCATGCCTCCGCCGATACTTCTGCCTTCTGGTGGCTACTGCCCACTCTCCCGTTGCAGCTGCAACAGTCGTCCCTGCTCGTCGCGACGCGAGCCATGTGGAGCCACGCGCCCCATTGGGCGTTCCTAGTTTCCACCGCCTCCATCATTCTCGCCCACTACTCCGTGTGCGCAGCCCTCAGCCTCGACTTTCCCCTGTCCATCGGTAGCTGCCTCATGTGGTGGGGCATGGTCATCGCTGCGCAGCATCTCTCCGTTTCCCGTGTCTGCCGTTCGCTCGTCCTGGCAATTGTGGCTTGGTTCGGGCCTCTCTGCGGCACCTACAGTCCCCTCGGGGCCTGGATCGATGTCTGGCCGCGCCCGGACCGGCCAACTATGGTCTCCCTGCTCCTCGCCTTTGCTTGGTTAGGCCTGGCGGCCAGCCTTGCGCTGCGACCGGCACCACATGAAGTACGCCATTCTCGGTGACATCCACGCGAACTTGAGTGCCCTCAAGTCCGTGCTCGCCGCCGTGGACGCCGAGGGGGTGGACGAGATCGTCTCCGTAGGGGACGTAGTCGGCTACGGCGCTGCCCCGCGCGAGTGCCTGCGACTGCTGGTCGAACGCCGCGTGCACATTGTCATGGGCAACCACGACGCAGCCGCGGTGGGCCTCTTGCCGGTCGACAGCTTCAATCCTGCCGCCGCGTACGCAGCGCGGTGGACCGGAGCGCAGCTCTCTCCGGAAGAAAGGCATTACCTCGCCCAGCTCCCGTTGCGGCTCGAGTTCGAGCACGTGTTGGTCGCGCATGCCACGTGGGACGCCCCCGAACGCTTCGACTACATCATGAGCAGCCACGATGCGGAGCCGTCGCTCGCCGCGCAGCCGCGTCGCGTGTGCTTCATCGGGCACACGCACAGGCCGTTGTTGGTGGGCCGCTTGCGCGACGAGCCCAGCCGTACGTTTTGGACGCACGACACACGCGTCGACCTGTCCGAATGGCAACGAGTGCTCGTCAACGTGGGCAGCGTTGGCCAGCCTCGGGATGACGATCCGCGTGCGGCCGTGGCCATCTACGACACCGAGTCGGACCTCTACCGCTTGTTGCGCGTGCCCTACGACATCGAACGCGAGCAGCAGCGCATCCTGCGCGCGGGCCTGCCCGGTGTGTTGGCAGAGCGCCTAGCCTTGGGGTTCTGACAGGCGCGCTCCAACAAGTTCGCCCGGAAACCCTTTCCTGGCGATGTCTCGGCCTCGCTGGTGCACGCACATCTCTTCCGATCCGACGCTCTCGTCGCGCGCTCATTCTCATCGCCCTCGTTCTCCTCCTCCCAAGTCTCGGCTGGGTCGCATCAAGAACCGACTCCCGCTTGTCCGATCCGTCGCCAGTTCGCGCATCACGCGCGCACCCGACCCCAACGGAGAACTCCGATTTCCAACGAACGCTGCCTGGAGACGTATCTCCACGAGATCAACGAAGTGCCGCTCCTCACCGCCAAGCAGGAGCTCGAGCTCGGTCGCCGCATCCAAGCGGGCGATCTCGAAGCTCGCGAGCACATGATCCGCGCCAACCTCCGCCTGGTCGTCTCGGTGGCGAAGATGTACGCCGACCGCGGGCTCTCGCTGCAAGACCTGATCGCCGAAGGCAACATCGGCCTGATGAAGGCGGCCGAGAAGTTCGACCCCAACGCGGGCTGTCGGTTCTCGACCTACGGCACCTGGTGGATCAAGCAGTCGATCCGTCGCGCATTGACGAACACCGTCAAGAGCGTGCGCGTGCCGAGCTACATGAACGAGATGATCTCTCGCTGGCGGGTCGTGAGCCAGGAGCTGACCTACTTGCTGGGACGCGCTCCAACGATCGAGGAAGTCGCCGAGGAGATCGGCATCCCGGAGGACAACTGGCCGTTGCTGCGCCGCACCATCCTCGTCTCGGGCATGGGTCCGCAACTCTCCCTCGATGTGCTCTCGGCCAACCAGGAGACGGTGGCCGAAGCCGAGGATCGGACGCCCGACGAGCAGATGCAGGACTCGGACCTGCTGAAGCGCTTGGGCGAATTGCTCGACACGATCGATGAGCGCGAAGCGACCATCCTGCGCCTGCGCTATGGACTCGGCACGCCCGGCGGCGAGACGCTGACGCTCAAGGAGATCGGCCGCATCGTCGGACTGACGCGCGAGCGCGTGCGCCAGATCGAAGTCGACGCCCTGCGCAAGCTGCATGCGGTGATGGCGGGCCGCGAGTAGGACCGCGACACGGCCGGATCAAGCGAGAGGCGGTCCACGGGCCGCCTCTCTTCGCTTGCGGTGCTCGCGTGCTACAACCTCGCCGTGGAAGCCACCGTCGGCACGCCGTTGTATGTGCACCTGCCGTTCTGCGCGGCCAAGTGCCACTACTGCGACTTCTACTCCGTGCCCGCCGATGGACACGATCGTCGCGGCATGGTGAACGCCATCCTTGCCGAGGCGCGAGTGCGTGCTCCACGTGCGCCTTCGACGGTCTTCTTCGGCGGAGGCACGCCGTCGTTGCTGGAACCCGACGAGCTCGCGTTGCTGTTCGACGGCCTCGACGATCTCTGTGGTTGGCGCACGAGCAGTCGCGAAACGACTGTCGAGTGCAATCCCGAGAGCCTCGACCAGGCGAAGGCCGCGACCTTGCTGGCCCTCGGCGCAACACGCCTGTCCATCGGCTTCCAATCGCTGGACGCCTCCACGCTGCAGCTCTTCGGTCGGGTGCATGGCGTCGAGGATTCGTTCCGCGCCTACGCGGCGGCGCGGGCCGCGGGCGCGACCAACATCAACATCGACCTGATCTACGCGACGCCCGAACAGCCGCTCGAGCAATGGCTCGACCACCTGGATCGCGTGCTCGCGCTCGGCCCCGACCATGTCTCGGCCTACAACCTGACCTTCGAAGAGGACACGGTCTTCCGTCGTTGGCTGGAACAGGGTCGCCTGCGACGCCAGGACGAAGAGCAGGAGCTGCGCTTCTTCGAGGACACGCGCGCGCGCCTCGCGCAGGGTGGTTGGCCCGCCTACGAGATCAGCAACTTCGCGCGCGCCGGCCGGGAGTGCGCGCACAACTTGCACTACTGGCGCAATGGCGACTATGTCGGCCTCGGACCAAGCGCCGTCTCCAAGCAAGGAGCGACGCGCAGCGGCAACATCAAGGCCATCGGCGCCTATGCTCGCGAAGCGCTCGAATCCCGCCGACCGCAGGCGTGGGAGGAGACGCCCACGGATCGTCAGCGCCTGGCGGAGACTTGGTGGTTGGGCTTGCGCACGCGCGAAGGGCTGAGTCGCGCTGCCGCGCGTGCGCGCGCGGCCTTCGACTCGGACGACGAGTTCCTCATGCGCGAAGTGCGCGCGCTCGAACAACACGGCGTGCTCGCCTGCGTCGACGAGCATTGGCGTCTGACGCACCGCGGCCTGCCGCTCGCGGATTGGATCGCCAAGCGCCTGCTCGCGCTGGCGGACTAGCGCTGCGTCGGCTTGAGCCGGAACACGAAGCGCTGCCGATACACCTTGCTGGGCTCGGCTCCCGTGCGTGGCTTGAAGGTCCAAGCGCGCACCGCGGCCAAGGCCGCTTCGTCGAGGCGCGCATGTCCGCTGCTGGAGACGACGCGCACGCCGCGCAGCCCGCCGTCGTTGCCGACTTCGATGGCGAGGTCGACACTGCCCTCCTCGAGCAGCTTGCGCGACATCGTGGGGTAGGCCGGATCCCGACCTGCGGCGATGCGCCGACCTAGTTCGGTGCCGGCCGCAGGCAGCGCCGATTCCGCAGCCGAGGCGGTGCCCGCGCGCGTCCCCGCCGCGCCACTCGCTTGGGTTGGCGCCCCATCGGGCGCCTCGGCCGCGCCCAAGGTCTCCGTGACCACGAGCTCCGGCGGCCCTTCGCCGGTCGAGGAACGGCACGCCGCGATCAGCGCGCAGGCGAGGACGAACGCACGCAACCATCCCGGATTCCCCTGTGGATCAACCGGGCGTCGAGCCCCATGCGCGCGATCCTTGGGCGACATGCCCTCACTCTAGGCCCGCCGCGCGTCTCGCGTCATCCATGGATCCGGATGGTGCAGGCGCCTTTTCACCAGCGCGAGCCGCGCCACCACCCACTTGGACTCTCTAAGATGCGCTCAGCGCCATGACCTACGCCGACCGCCTCGACGCCGCCATCGCCCGCCTTGGGAACCCCTGCCTCGTGGGACTCGATCCGCATGTGGACTCGCTCCCCGAGGAGTACGCGGTGGTCCGGGATCCTGCCGCTCCCCGCGCCGCCAAGGCCGAGGCCTGCTCGGCGTTCCTGCGCGGCATCGTGGAAGTCGCCGCCGGCAAGGTCCCGGCCGTGAAGCCGCAATCAGCCTTCTTCGAAATGTACGGGGCCGATGGCGCCAAGGCGTGGGAAGAAGTCGTCGGGGCGGCCCGTGCCGCGGGGCTGCTGGTCATCGGCGACGTGAAGCGGGGCGACATCGACTCGACCGCCAAGGCCTACGCCAAAGCCTTCCTCGAGGGCTCGTCACCCGAGGATCGCGGGACGACCTGCGACGCGATCACCATCAACCCATATCTGGGCGCTGATTCGGTCCAACCCTTCGTGGAGACCTGCGCTCGCACCGGCACCGGGATCTATGTGCTCGTGCGCACATCGAACAAGCACAGCGCCTTGTTCCAAGACCACGGCCAACCCCTCCTGCACGAGAGAGTTGCCGCCGAAGTGGCCCTTTGGGGGCACCAAGTGATGGGCAAGTGTGGTCTATCTTCCGTCGGCGCAGTCGTGGGAGCCACCCATCCGGCCGAATTGGCGCGCCTGCGCGGACTGATGCCGACGACGCCTCTGCTCATCCCCGGGTACGGGGCCCAAGGCGCTGGAGCGCGTGATGTGGTGGGCGGCTTCCTCGCTGGCGGACGGGGAGCGCTGGTCAACAGCTCGCGCGGCATCCTCTACGCCTACAAGCAGCCCAAGTACGCCGGGCTGCATTGGAAGGACGCCGCTCGCGCCGCCATCGACGACATGATCGCCGAGATCAACGGCGCCCTGGCCGTTTCCGGCAGTGGCGCACTGGCCTGAAATACGCCCTCGAGCTTCCGGCCAAACCTCCCTCAGCTCCCATGTACGAAATGCGCCTCGAGCACCTGCGGGCCGACTTGCATGGCCCGAGCGCCATGGCGCGCGACGCCCTTTCGGGCCGCCTCGCCCCGGACTTGGTGCGCGTGCCGCTGCACCTCGAAGATCTGGCCGCGCCGCCCCAGCGGTTCGAGGAGGAGGACCGCCTCGAATTGGCCACGGCGCTCGAGACCCATTTGGCGCCGCTGACGCCTCCGGTCCCCGTGCTCGACTCGCTGCGCCAACTACGCCGGGCCGATGCCTTGTGCGTCGTCACGGGACAACAACCAGGTCTGTGCGCGTCGCCTCTCTACAACCTGTGGAAGGGTTTGCACGCGGTGCGCCTCGCCCGAGCGCTCGCCCAACGGCTCGAACGACCCGTGGTGCCGCTCTTTTGGAACCACGCGGACGACCACGACCTCGCCGAAGTCCACCACATCCACCTCCTCAACAAGAACCTCGACATCCAAAAGGTGGGCCTTGCGGGCATGTCGTCGGGCCGCATGCCCTTGTCGCGCGTCGTGTTCGACGAGGAAAGGCACCGCCTGACCGCGCTGCGCGCCGCGCTGGAGGAATCTGTCCACGGCTCGCCGCACGCGGCGCGCGCGCTGGACATGTGCCTGCCGCGAGCGGGCGAGAGCTTCGCCTCCGCTTGGACACGCACCATGGTCGACCTGCTCGGCCCGCACGGGCTGGTGGTGCTCGAGCCGGACTGGCTGCGCACCCGTTTCTCGCGCGCGCTCGCAGGACTTGTCGCCGCCGACTGCTTCGAGGAACTCGTGCGTGGGGCGCAAGCCGTGCGCGCACGAGGCTACGACGCGGCGATCGAGCCGGCCGAAGCCGCGCTCGTGTTCCGGCAGGACGACAAGGGTCGGCGCGCCTTGCGAGTCGTCGCCGGCGAGTGGCGCTACGACGGCGAGGATGGTTCGCGCACGAGCGCGGAACTCGCCGCCGAGATCGTGCAGGAACCGCAGCTGTGGTCGCCCGGCGCCTTGCTGCGCCCGCTAGTCCAGGATCTCGCCTTGCCGAGCATCGCCTACATCGGCGGCCACGGCGAGCTCGGCTACCACGCCCAGCTCGGTGCGGTCCGCGCCGCGCTGGACCTGCCGCGCACGAGCTTCGTGCCGCGGTTGTCGTGCACCGTGGTCGAGCCGGCCGTGAGACTGGCCCTGGCCAAGCTGGGCGTCGCGACGGAGGAGATCCTCGAGGCGCGCGGCACGTGGCAACCGCAAGCCGAAGTGCACGCGACGCCCGAAGTGTTCTCGCGCTTGCGCCAAGTGGCGCGCGACGGGGCGCGCTCGCTCGACGGGTGCCGGGAGGACCTCGCGGAGCTCGACAAGGGGCTCGCGGTCCACCTGAAGCGCATCGGCGACCAATTGAAGAAGAGCGTCGAGGAAATCGTGATCAAGGCCGAACGCGTGCAGCAGAACCGTTCGGGCAAGGGACGACGCCACGAGCGGCGCGCGAACAACTCGCTCGTGCCGCGCGGATTGCCGCAAGAGCGCGTCTTCGGCCCCTTGGCGCTCGTCGCCGCGCACGGCGTCGAGTGGATCGGCGATCTCCTGGGGCAGATCGATCCCTTGCCGCGCGAGCACCTCGTGGTGCATCTAGGCGCCGATCTGGTCGAGGAGGGGACATGACGAGCTCATCTGGCATGAAACTAGACGTGCTGGTCGTGGCCGCGCATCCCGACGACGCCGAGATCTGCGTCGGTGGCACCTTGCTCAAGCTCAAGGCGGCCGGGCGGCGCATCGGCATCGTCGACTTGACGCGCGGCGAGATGGGCACGCGCGGCTCGAGCGACGACCGCGCGCGCGAAGTCGAGGCGGCCAATGCGCACCTGCAGCTCGATGTGCGCGCCAACCTGGGGCTGCCCGACGGGCGCGTCGAGGACTCCCTCGACGCCCGCGAACGCCTGGCGGCGCTGTTCCGCCTCCACGCGCCTTCCGTCGTCCTCGCCCAGCACGCCGTCGACCACCACCCGGACCACGCGGCGACCGGTCGCATCGCGCGCGAGGCGTGGTACCTCTCGGGCCTGAAGAAGCTCGCCCGGACGACCGGTGGCGGCGAGGCGCGCCGCCCGACGCGCTTCTACCACTACATGGGGCACGTGCCCTTCGAGCCGACCTTCGTGGTCGACATCGGGACGGTCTGGCAAGCCAAGCGCGAGCTGGTCGCCTGCTACGAGAGCCAACTGCGGCCCGACGGCGCCGGCGACGACGGCAGCCACTTCCTCTACGGGTCCGACATCCAGCAGCGCATGGAGACGCGTGCGAGGTTCTACGGCGAACGCATCGGCGCGCGCCACGGGGAACCGTTGCTCGCGCTCGGACCGCTGCCCTGCTTCGATCCGCTCCTCGACTGACCCCGGCCTCGCGGCGCGTGCGTGAAGAGGCGTTGCAAGCGGCGCGTGCGGCGCCCGCGCCTGCTAGAATCCGCGGCGACACCATGCGCCGCATCGCGATCATCAACCAGAAGGGCGGGGTGGGGAAGACGACCACCACCGCGAACCTCGGCGCCGCCTTGGCGCTGCAAGGCCGACGCGTCGTCGTCGTCGACATGGACGCGCAAGCGAACTTGACGCTGGCGCTCGGCGTCGAACCGGACCCGGCGCAAAAGAGCAGCTACAGCGTGCTGGTCGGGGCCGCGCGCTTCGGCGACGCGCTGGTCGACACCACCATCGCCGGACTGCGCTTGTTGCCGGCGAACATCGACCTCTCCGGCGCCGAACTGGAACTGGCGAGCGCGATGGGCCGCGAGTTCGTGCTGCGCGACGCGCTCTGCGAATGGAACGAGGCCGAAAAGGCCCGCACGGGGCGCGACGCGGCCGACTACATCCTGTTCGATTGCCCGCCGAGCCTCGGACTGCTGGCCATCAACTCGCTCTCGGCCGCGGGCGAGGTGCTGATCACCCTCCAGACCGAGTTCCTCGCGCTGCAAGGCATGAGCAAGCTCGTCGAGGTCGTGCAGTTGCTGAAAAAACGCCTCAACCCGGAACTGCAAGTGGCCGGGATCCTCCCTTGCATGTACGACTCGCGCAAGCGGCTCGCGCGCGAAGTGCTAGGCGAGATCCGCTCGTACTTCAAGGGCCAGGTGCTGCCCGTCAGCATCCGCAGCAACGTCAAGCTCGCCGAGGCGCCGTCGTACGGCAAGACGATCTTCAGCTACGCGGCCGACTCCAGCGGCGCGCAGGACTACATGGATGTCGCCCGCCTGCTGATCGAGGCGGAGTCGCGCTTCCCGGACATGCGAGGCTTGCCGGCCTTCGACGCCGCGGCCAAGGCGCCGCTCGACGCCGACGAACTCGCGCGGCGCGCAGCAGCCAAGGCGCGTCGACCGCCGCCGCCGCGCCGCGTGGCCGGCGCCCCCAAGGCGCCCGCCAAGGGCGTGCTAAAGCCTGCGGCGAGGCCCGACACCACTCCGACCACGCGATCCACGCCCGACCACGCGCAGGCGGACTCGTCCACGGCGCCGCGCATGGATGCGCCGCGGCACGATCGTTCCGCGCCGCCGTCGCAAGCGGCTTCCATCGCGGACGCGCGCCCGACCACCACGTCGCGCACCACCCGCGAACCAAGCGATCCAATCGCCCCGACGGCGGCCACGGCCATCCCGGCGGCGTCGGCGCCATTGTCCAATACTCTTGACATGCCCGAACTGCCGCCCGACGCCTTCGCCATCCTGTCCTCGCTGCCGGACGGGCCCTGACGGCCCTGCGCGCGGCGCGGGCGCGTTCCCGCCATGACCACCAAGCCCGACCTAGCCGCAGAACGCGCCGCCACCCCGCTCAAGGTGGGCATCCTGTGCCATCCGACCTACGGAGGCTCGGGGGTTCTCGCCAGCGAGCTGGCCCTGACGCTGGCCGATCGCGGACACCAGGTGCACCTCTTCAGCTACGACGCGCCGCCGCGCCTGGCCCGTTCCAGCGGTCCGGTGCAGATGCACGTGGCCCAAGGGTTGCCGTATCCGTTGTTCGCCTCGACGCCGCACGACCTGGCGCTCGTCAGTTCGATCCTCGACCAGCATCGGGCCGAAGGACTCGACATCCTGCACGCGCACTACGCGCTGCCGCACGCGGTCACGGGCTACCTCGCGCGCCAAGCCGCGCTGGCGGACCGGCATCGGCGTGCACCCAAGCTCGTCACCACGCTGCACGGCACCGACATCACGCTGGTCGGCAGCGACCCGTCCTACGCGCCCTTGACCCAATTCGTGCTGGAGCAGAGCGACTGCGTCACGGCCGTGAGCGAGAACCTCGCGCGCCGCACGCGCGAGCAGTTCTGCCGCGACTTCGGTTCGCGCGCCTGCCGCATCGACGTCGTGCGCAACTTCGTCGATGTCGAGGTCTTCCGACCGTCCGACGAGGCGCGCACGGGCGCTCCCACCGTGGTGCATGTCTCCAACTTCCGCCCCATCAAGCGCGTGCCATGGCTCGTGCGCGCCTTCGCGCGCGCCGCGGAAGGACTCGAGGCGCGGCTGGTGCTCGTGGGGGACGGCCCCGAGCACGCCGCCACGCGCGCGGTCGTGCGCGAGCTGGGCCTCGGCGCGCGCGTGCTGTTCCTCGGAGAGCGCGACGCGTTGCCGGACTTGCTCGCGCCGGCCGACGTGTTCGCCCTGAGCTCGTCCGACGAGTCGTTCGGCCTGTCGGCGCTCGAGGCGATGGCGTGCGGCACGAGCGTCGTGGCGACCGACGTGGGCGGCGTCTCCGAAGTCGTCGCGCACGGGCAATGCGGACTGCTGAGCCCCGTCGACGACCTCGAGGCGTTCGCCGCCAACCTCCGGGCGCTGCTGGTGGACCGCGCAGGCGCGCGCGCCATGGGCGTGCATGCCCGCGCCATCGCCGTCCAGCGGTTCGCGCGCGAGACCGTCGTGCGCGAGTACGAAGATCTGTACTTGCGCACCTTGTCCGCCACGCCTTGGCCCTTCCCGTGAAGCGCGTCAACTTCGACCACAACGCGACGACCGCGCTGCGGCCGCAAGTGCGGGCGCGGCTCGCCGAGCTGCAGGCCACGACGCTGGGCAACCCGTCGAGCGTGCACGCCTCGGGCCGCGCCGCGCGTGCTTTGCTCGACGAAGCCCGCGCCCAAGCAGCCGCGGCGCTGCGGGTGCGTGAAGACGAACTGGCCTTCACTGGCGGCGCGACCGAGGCATTGCACCTCGCCTTGCATGGAGCGCACCGCGCGCGTGGAGGGGGAGTCGTCGCCACCAGCGTCGAGCACCACGCGGTGCTGGGAGCCGTGCGCCACCTCGCCGCCCGCGGCGTGCCCACGGCCTTGGTGCCGGTGGACCAGCGCGGGCGCGTCGACCCTGAAGCCGTCGTCGCGGCCACGCGCGCGGTGGGGGCCGGCGTGGTGGCGGTGCAGCTCGCCAACAACGAACTCGGCACCATCCAGCCCATCGCGGCCATCCGGGCGGCCCTGCGAGTGGCTGGGCTGCAACCGACCCTGGTGGTCGATGCCGCCCAAGCCCCCGGCCGCATCGCTTGCGACCCGCGCGCCTTGGAAGCGGACATGGCCGCGTTCAGCGCCCACAAGTTCGGTGGCCCCGTCGGGGTGGGGCTGCTGTGGGTGCGGACGGGGACCGCCTTCGTCCCGCTGGGCGACGGCGAGGGCCAGGAGCATGGCTGGCGACCGGGCACGGAACCCGTCGCCAGCATCGCAGCGACGAGCCTCGCACTCGAGCTCGCGCAAGAGGAACAACCCACCGTGGCCGAGGCCATGAAAGGCAACTGCCGCCTATTGTGGAGCCAACTGACGGCCAACGTGCCCGGCCTGCGCTTGCACGGCCCTGCCCTCGACGATCCCGACCGGCTGCCCAACACCTTGAACATCGGTGCATCTAGTGTGGATGGACGCACGCTCGTCGCGCGCCTCGATCTCGAAGGATTGGAGTGCAGCGCGGGCTCCGCGTGCGCCAGCGGATCGTTGGAACCATCACATGTGATGCTCGCGTGCGGATTTGCGCGCGAGGAGGCGCGAGCCGCGCTGCGCCTGTCGCTCGGCCGCGACACGAGTGCCGAAGATGTCCACATCGCTGTGGATATCCTGCGGAGAACTTTTTCTTCGCCGCGCTAACCCTCGCGCGACTCCGCTGGTTGCGAGCCGGTCGTGAAGAACTCGTTGACGGTCATGCGCGCATCGTCACAATCACCCCTCCGCGACGACGACTGCCACTCTCGCAGCACGACATCGCGCACCGCGTCAGCAGCCCCCCTGCAGCGCCCGTCCGTTCCTGCCCTGCGCCGCCCCGCCGCGGCCAGTGCGCCCCCCACCTGCAGCCCCACCCACGCCACTCGATGGACTCCGGCTCCTTGCCCCAAGCCAGCGCTCCCGCCATGCCCGGCGAGGCCGATCACCTGGCTCGCACTTGGGACACGGTCACGCGCGCGCTCCTGACGCACATCCGGCCGGAGGCGTTCCAGACCTGGTTCCGTCGCTCGGCGCTGGTGCGGTGCGACGACCAGGTGCTCGCCTTCGCGGTCCAGAACGACTTCGCGCGCAACTGGATCCTCAACAACTACTTGGACGAGATGGGCGCGGCCGCGCGCGAGGTGTTCGGCGCTCCGCGGCAAATCGTGGTCGAGGTCGATGCGGAACTCGTACGGCCGCGCGAGGAGGAGCGCGAGCTCGCCCCGGCCGCCCAGGCACCGCTCGGGCGCGGCCGCGTCGCGCCCGCCGCCCCCGTCGTCGTGCCGGGCGAGCTGGCGCTCAACCCCAAGTACACCTTCGACAACTTCGTCGTCGGTCCCTGCAACCGCTTCGCCCACGCGGCGGCGGCAGGCGCCGCGGAAGCGCCCGGCAAGACCTACAACCCGTTCTTCCTGCACGGTTCGGTCGGCCTCGGCAAGACGCACCTGCTGCAATCGATGTGCGGCTCGATCCTCGCGCGCAACCCCGCGGCGCGGATCCTCTACCTCTCCTGCGAGTCGTTCGTGAACCACTTCATCGACGCGCTGGAGAAGAGCGACCTGCAACGCTTCCGCGACAAGTACCGCAACGTCGATGTGCTCGTCGTCGACGACATCCACCTGCTCGCCAACAAGGAGCGCACGCAGGAGGAGTTCTTCCACACCTTCAACACGCTCTACCAAGCGGGCAAGCAGATCGTGCTGTCGTCCGACAGCCCGCCGAAGGACATCCCCACCTTGCAGGAGCGCCTGGTTTCGCGCTTCAAGTGGGGGCTCGTCGTCGAGATCGAGCCGCCGTGCTACGAGACGCGCATGGCGATCTTGAAGCGCAAGAGCCGCGACCGCGGTCGCGAGTTCCCCGACGATGTGGCGCGCCTGATGGCCGAGCGCATCGAAAGCAACATCCGCGAGCTCGAAGGCGCGGTGACGCGCGTGCTGGCGCACTGCAACCTGGTCAACGCGCCCGTGACGGTCGAAACGGCGCGCGAAGCCCTGCGCGATGTGTTCGCCGCGCGCCGGGGCGAACCGACGATGGAGGAGATCATCGCTTGCGTGTCGCAGCGCTTCGCCGTGCGCGCCAGCGAGATGCAGGGCAAGAAGCGCACGAACGCCATCGCGTTCCCGCGCCAGGTCGCCATGTTCCTCGCGCGTCGCTTGACCAACCACTCGCTGGAGGACATCGGCGGCTACTTCGGCGGCCGCGACCACTCCACCGTCGTGCACGCGATCGCCAAGATCGAGCAACTCAGCAAGAGCGATCCGCAGTGCGGAGACATGGTCGCCGACTTGCTGTCGCGCCTGCGCGGCCTGCGGCCCTGAACTGGCGCCACGCCCGAGTCGAGCGCGCGTTCGAGCCGGCGAGGGGGCGTTGCGCCGCGACCTCGCCGCGGCGTGCTGGGGTGCTGGGAAGGCCTGCCACGCGGCCTGTGTCATGAACGAGCACACCGTGCTCGATGGCGTCGGATGAAGGCCGGAATTGCGCCCTTCGACGCGGCCTGCTCGCAGCCCCGAAGTGTTCGAGTCTTCATTTTATAGTTCGATAATTAGTCAGAACTTCCGTCGGTTTATTCATCCTCCGTCAACCTGTATTCCGCCTTCGATTTCAGCTAGAATTCAGCCCCTGGCTTGGTTGGCCGTAGGCCTGCGTTCCGGGTGGTCGAAACCACCTTCCTGCGCCGGTTTCCCGCGCCTTCCAGGGCCTGCGCTCCTTGGCTCCTGCGTTGCGCGTCGAACTCCCGTGGCCGTGCCTTCGCTGTGGACAACCCTGAGGTTGTCCACGGTGCTCCACGCGCCGCGCGTGTCTCGTCGCGAACCTTGGTGGATCGTCGTGCACAACCTGCGCGCCATCCACGGAGTCTCCACCGTCACAACTGCTTGCTCCACCGCCACGGCGACGTCGCGAACCTTGCCACCGAAGGGACTTGCGCTCGCCAACCTGCACGTTCTCCACGAAACGCACCGCCCTAGATGAAGATGATGAAGATATGGATCTTCATCTCTCTACAGACAGGAACGCGCCACGCTCGTGGAAGGACGAACCCTCTCCTCCCCCGCGTACAACCATGAAGATCACCTGCGACCGCGCGAAGCTGCGCGACGGCTTGGCCGTCGTGAACAACGTCATCCCCGGCAAGAGCACCAAGCCCGTGCTCGAGAATGTCTGCCTCGTCGCCACCGTCGACGCGATCGAGATCCTCGGAACGGACCTCGAATGTTCCGTCCGCTATCGCATCCCGGTCACGAGCGAAGGCGGCGAGGGCAAGACCGGTGTCGTGCGCGTCGACGAGCCCGGCATCGCCGTGGTGCCGTCGCGCGTGGCGTTGGACTTCGTGCGCGACCTCGGCGCCGAGTCGGTCGTCCTCTACACGCAGGACCAGACCTGCACGATCCAGGGCGGCGAGGACCAGTGCGAACTGGTCACGATGGATCCCGACGAGTTCCCGGTCATCGCCAGCTTCGGCGATGTGCAGACGCTTTCCATGCAGGGTGGCGCCTTCACGCGCCTCGTGTCGCGCACCGCCTTCGCCGCCGCGCGAGACGCCGGCCGCTACGCGATGCACGGAGTCCTCGCCGAGGTGGACGACACCAGCCTCAAGATGGTCGCCACGGACGGTCGTCGCCTCGCGATGGCCTCCGCACCGGCCGAACTGCGCCCCGTCGATCGTCCCAAGCCGGCGATCGTCCCCACGAAGGGCATGCACCTGTTCTGCCGCGTCATCGAGGACCCGCTCGAGCAGGTGCAGCTCTACTTCGGCGGCAACCAGGTGGGCTTGAAGACCAGGAATGCGGAGATCTTCGCGCGACTGATCGATGGCGAGTTCCCGCGCTACTCGGCCGTCATCCCGCGCGAGTCGTCGCACCATGTCGAGGCCGATGGCGAGACGCTGGCGCAGAAGCTGCGCCTCGTCGCCAATGTCACCGGCACCGAAGCGCGTGCCGTGCGCTTCAAGCTGACCGCCGGCGATCTGGGCTTGACCGGCCAATCCGTCGGGCGCGGCGGAGCGCGCGCGCGCATGGACGTCGACTACAAGGGCGAACAGGCGGAGATCGCCTTCAACCCGGACTTCGTGCTCGAGGGACTCAAGAACGCCGAAGGCGCGCTGGTGAAGCTCGAGTTCAACGAACGCACCAGCCCGGGCAAGTTCACCCTCGGCGAGAACTACATCTACATCGTGATGCCCATCACGGTGGAGGCGTGAGCGAGGACGCCGGCGCCGACGACGCGTGCTCGGCGCGCCAGCCGTACTCGGCGGAGGCGCGCCGGCGCAGGATCATCGCCCGCTCGGGGCCTCGCGAGGGGTTCCGCAGGTTGGGCGACTCGGTCCAGGCGTGGTGGCGCGAAAGCGGACTCGCGCGTCGCGGCCGCGAGGGCGCCATCCACGACGCCATCCACGCCGCGCTGGGATCCGAGTACGGCCGCCACGCGCGCGTCGTCAAGTTCACCCGCGGCACCGCGGTGGTGGAGGTCTCCTCCGCCGCGCACCATGCCGAGCTCAACGCCTTCGCCGGCCAAGGCATCGCGGCCGCGGCCAACCAACTGCTGGGCGACCAGCGCATCCACAAGATCGTCTACAAGCGCAAGGGCTGAAACGGCCCGCGCCCGGCGCGCTCGAGGCGCCAACCCACAGCGCGAAAGAACGACATGACCAGCGAGATCCAACCGCAAGCCTACGACGCGCAATCGATCACGGTCCTCGAGGGCCTGCAGGCGGTGCGCGTGCGCCCCGCGATGTACATCGGCGACACCGATGTGCGCGGCCTGCACCACCTCATCTGGGAGGTGGTCGACAACTCGATGGACGAGGCCTTGGCGGGCCACGCGCGCAACTGCTGGGTCGTGCTGCGCGCCGACGGCGGAGTGACCGTGCGCGACGACGGACGCGGCATCCCGGTCGACATGCACCCGACCGAGAAGAAGCCGGCCGTCGAAGTCGCGCTGACGAAGCTGCACGCAGGCGGCAAGTTCAACAAGAACGCCTACAAGGTGTCGGGCGGCCTCCACGGCGTGGGCGTGTCGTGCGTCAACGCCTTGTCCGAGTGGCTCGAGGTGGTCGTCGAGCGCGATGGCAAGGGCTGGTCGATCGGCTTCGAGCGCGGCGACACGAAGAAGCCGTTGAAGGAGCTCGGCAAGAGCGATCGGCGCGGCACGACGGTGTCGTGGAAGCCCGACGCCCAGATCTTCTCCACCACGGAGATCGAGTGGAATCGCGTCGCCACGCGCCTGCGCGAGCTGTCCTACTTGATGGGCACGCGCGGCGTGACGATCACGCTCGAGGACGAGCGCACCGGCCAGAAGGAGGTCTACCACCACCCCGAGGGCCTGCAGGCCTTCGTCGGGCACATCAACTCCGGCCGCAAGCCGCTGCACCCCGACGTGGTGCACCTGCAGAAGGTCGCCACGACCGAGCTGTATCCCGATCGCGAGTACGAGGTCGAAGTGGCGTTCCAGTACACGGACGCCTACGCCGAGACGGTCTTCGGCTTCGTCAACAACATCAACACGCACGGCGGCGGCACGCACGTGCAGGGTTTGCGCACGGCCTTGACGCGCTCGCTGACCGCGTACATCAAGAAGGCCAAGCTGGTGAAGGACAACCAGGAGATGCCTTCCGGCGACGACTTCCGCGAGGGCCTCACCGCGATCCTCTCGATCAAGGTCCCCGAGCCGCAGTTCGAGGGGCAGACGAAGGACAAGCTCGGCAACCGCGAGGTCGCGGGCATCGTCGATTCCGTCGTCGCGCCGTACCTCGAGGTCTACCTGGAGGAGCATCCCGCGATCGCCAAGGCGCTGGTCCAGAAGGCCCTGCGCGCGCAGGAGGCGCGCGAGGCGGCGCGGCGCGCGCGCGAACTCGTGCAGAGGAAGAGCGCGTTGGCTTCGGGCGACCTGCCTACGAAGCTCGCCGATTGCCAGAGCAGCAACCTCGAGGAGTCCGAGCTCTACCTGGTGGAGGGCGACTCCGCAGGCGGCTCGGCCAAGGGCGGCCGGGACCGGCGCTTCCAGGCGATCCTCCCCTTGAAGGGCAAGATCCTGAACGTCGAGCGCGCGCGGCTCGACAAGATGCTCGGGCACTCGGAGATCAAGACGATCATCACCGCGCTCGGCATCGGCATCGGCGACGAGATCGACATGTCGAAGCTGCGCTACGGCAAGACGATCATCATGACCGACGCCGACGTGGACGGCAGCCACATCCGCACGCTGCTGCTCACGTTCTTCTTCCGGCACATGCCGCAGATCATCGAGGCGGGCCGGCTCTACATCGCGCAGCCGCCGCTCTACAAGCTGACGACGAAGAAGGGCTCGCGCTACGTCACCACCGACGCCGAGTTGAAGCGCATCATGATCGAGCGCGGCGTCGAGTCGCTCTCGCTCGTCGACGAGAAGGGCGGCAAGGCCTTCGAGGGCGCGCCGCTGCGCCAGATCGGCGAGGACCTGCGCCGCGTCGAGGACCTGTCGCGCGACGCGCTGCCGGTGTGGGCGCGCATCTCGGCCGACGAGTGGCTGGCGCGTTTCGATGGCGCGCGCTTGCCGACGCATTGGGCGCGCGTCGACGGCCGCGACCACTGGTTCGATTCGCTGGCGGAGCAGCAGAACTTCGTCGAACTGCAGCGCGGACTGCGCGGCGGCGAGTTGAAGCTCCACGACGGCCCCCACAGCCCCGTCGGCCGCGACGAGGCGGATGTGGTCGTGGCGCACGCCGCGCACGCCGAGGACATCGCCCGCGCGCTCGCCAGCCTCGAGGCCAAGGGCGTCTCGTTCCGCGACGGCATCGCCTGGCAGGTCGTCGGCGGCAAGGAGTCCGTCTCCTGCGCGAGTCCGGTGCAGTTGTCGCTCGCCATGAGGAAGAGCGCGCAGGGCGACATCGACGTGCAGCGCTACAAGGGCTTGGGCGAGATGGACGCCGACCAGTTGTGGGAATCCACCATGGATCCCTCGCGCCGCAAGCTCTACCTCGTGCGCGTCGAGGACGCGATCCAGGCCGACCGCATCTTCACCACGCTGATGTCCGAGGATGTCGAGGATCGGCGCAAGTACATCGAGGACCACGCCCTCGAAGTGACCAACCTCGACGTGTAGCCGGTTGGTGGCCGGTCGGGGCCCCCGAAGGGCCCCGCGGGAAGAATCCTCCGCTCGGCGTTCAGTCCGGGGCCCGTGCGTGCCGATCCCTCCCCGGCGGCTCCCCACCGGTCGGTTCCGGCGCGGCCCGTTCGTCGTGAAGCCCAGCCAACGCCTCGACTACCAACGCCTCGCCTCCGCGCTCCTCGAACGCGGCGTGTGCGACCAGAAGCAGGTCCAGGAGGCCGTGCACATCGCGGAACAAGGCCACGGCAGCCTGCCCGAGGTGCTGGTCAACTCCAGCACGGTCTCGGATTGGGAGTTGTCGCGCCTCGTGGCCGAGATCTACGGCTTGCCGTTCCTCACCGTCGACCAGGTCGATCCAGATCCGGCGGCGCGCAAGGGACTCGACCTGCAGTTCCTCGCCGACCACGGGCTGGTGCCCCTGATGCGCTGCAACTCCGTGCTGACCGTCTCGATGCCGGGCATGGTCTCCGCCGACGTGCTCGGGGAGATGGCGGCGATGACGGACCTGACCATCCTGCCTGTCGTGGGCAGCGTGCAGACCAACCGCCGCTGGATCGAGCGCGTCCTCACATCCGAGATGAAGGCCGCGCTGGGCGGGGCCGTCGAGGAGCCCCACGCGGGGTCCAGTTGGAACAACCTCTTCGACGCGGCCGACGCGTCGATCCACATGCCCGCCGAGCACGCGGCCGCCGCCGACGAGGGTGAAGCGACCTTCGATCCGGACTCGATCCCGGCGCCGCTCGCCAAGCCCGCCCACGCCGGCGAGGCGCGCCGTGCAGGCGTGGCGGAAGTGTTGGACGGCGGCGTGTCCTTGCCGCCGCCGCCCGTGTTCTGAGCGCGCGCCGAGGCCCGGCTCTGTCAAGAAATCTGGACACAAGCGCCGGCCGCGGACCGCGCGCCGTGGCGCGGCGCGCTTCGGCTCGATAGAGTGCAGCCCGCATGCAAGCCACCCGGGCCGGATCGAAGCGCGAGACGCTGCTGCTCGCCTGCCTCGCGCTGTTCGTCGGCTTCTTCGTGGCCGCCAACTTGTTCGGCGCGAAGCTGTGGGAGTTCACCCTCTTCGGGCTGCGACCCTCGGACATCGGACTGCCGGGCGGGACCTTCGTCGCCACGGCGGGCATCCTCGCCTTCCCGTTGACCTTCGTCCTCACCGACGTGGTCAACGAGTACTTCGGCCGGCGCGTCGTGCGCACCTTCACGTGGCTCGCGATCGCGGTCAACCTGGTGCTGCAGCCCATCGCGCTCGGCGCCGCCGCGGCGCCTACCGTGAGCTTCACGCCCGGCGTCGACGCGGCCACCGCGCACGCGGCCTACGAATTGGCCTTCGCCTCCACCTGGACGATCACCCTGGCGAGCCTCGCCGCCTTCGCGCTCGGCCAGTTGATCGACGTGGGCGTGTTCAGTTGGCTGCGTCGTCGCACCGGCGGCCGGATGATCTGGCTCCGCGCGCAGGGGAGCACCATCGTCAGCCAACTGATCGACACCTTGATCGTGATCTACCTCGCGTTCCATGTGCTGCCGATGCTCGCCGGCGACCCGCACATGACCGCCGCGGAGGCCGGCCGCGTCTCGATGACGAACTACATCTACAAGTTCGCCATCGCGGTCTTGTTGACGCCGATCCTCTATCTCGTGCGCGGCCTGGTGGTCGCGTGGCTCGGCCGCGACGAGGCTTCGCGCCTAGCCCACGAAGCGCACCCGTCCGATCCGGGCTAGCCTCCGGGCCGCCGCGCGGCTGCGGCTCGGCGCGTGCCGCCCGTCAAGCGGCGCGCGCGCGCAACAGGCGGATGCGCCGCGCTTCGCGGAAGTCGACCAGCTTGCCGCGCGCCTCGTCCCACAGGACGAGCGAGGCCGAGCGCCAGCTCTGGCGCAGGCCCATGGGCTTCACGCGTTGGAACAGCGGCTGCGAACGATGGCACGCCTCGAGGTGGTAGTTCGGGATGCGCGAGTCGAGGTGGTGGATGTGGTGGAAGCCGATGTTGCCGGTGAACCACTGCAGCACGCGCGGCAACCGGTAGAACGAACTGCCCACCAGCGCGGCCGCCGTGTAGTTCCACTCGCCGGTGCGCCGCCAGTACGCGTCCTCGTGCTGGTGCTGGACGTAGAAGAGCCACATGCCCGCGGCGCCGGACACGAGCGTGGCTGTGCCTTGCAAGACCAGGAACGGCACGAGTCCCACGGCCCAGATCATGCCGGCGATCATGCCCACGATGGCGATGTTCGTCGCCCAGACCGACAACCTGTCGCGCCACGGCACGCCCTTGGTGGCGAAGCGCTGGTACAGCACGAAGACCGGCAATGGCGCCAGCACGAACAGGATGAAGGGGTTGCGGCTCAGGCGGTACAGCACGCGCCGGGTGCGCGAGGCTTGCACGTACTCGTCGAGGGTCATCGTCCAGATGTCGCCGACGCCGCGCCGGTCGAGGTCCCCGGAGGTGCGATGGTGCTCGGCGTGCTCGCTGGTCCAATGGCGGAACGGCACGAAGGTCAGCACGCCCGAGACGAAGCCCAGCACCGAGTTGACGACGCGCGAGCGCGTGAACGAGCCGTGGCCGCAGTCGTGGGACACGATGAAGATGCGCACGAGCAGTCCCGCCGCGACGAAGGCCAGCGGCAGCGCGAGCCACCACGCCACTTGCCACGCCGCGATCATCGCCAGCCACACGAGCAAGTACGACCCGTGCGAATTGACGACCTGCCACGCGGCCTTGGCGTGGTCGGGCTGCTGGTAGGGGGCGATCATCGCCCGCCACTC
>JBKDQQ010000092.1:0-13172 GCA_046341775.1 Planctomycetia bacterium | reverse complement strand
TACTGCATGCCGGAGGAGGAGTACCGCTGGCTGCCGCGCGCCGACATCCTGCGCTTCGAGGAGCTCGTCGTGCTCGTGCAAGCCTTCGTCGACTGCGGCGTGGAGGACGTGCGCCTGACGGGCGGCGAGCCGCTGCTGCGCAAGGACATCGTGCGACTGGTGGGCATGCTGCGCGGAGTGCGCGGACTGCGCGAGTTGTCGATGACGACCAACGGCCTCTTGTACGCGCCGTTGGCGCACGAGTTGCGCGACGCGGGCCTCGATCGCGTGACCATCAGCCTAGACACGCTGGATCCGGCGCGCTTCCTCGCCTTGTCGCGCCGCGAGGGACTGGACAAGGTGCGGGCTTCCCTCGAGGCGGCCCGCGAGGCGGGCATGCGCGGGACGAAGATCGACACGGTGCTCCTGCGCGGCGTCAACGATGCCGAGATCCTCGCCTTGTTCGAGCACGCGCGCTCGGTCGAGGCCGAGATCCGCTACATCGAGTACATGGACGTGGGTGGCGCCACGCAGTGGTCGCTCGACAAGGTCGTGCCCGCCGCCGAGGTGCTGGCGACCATCCAAGCCGCCCATGGTCCCGCGCAGCGCGTCGACCTCGACTCGCGCGCGCCGGCGCGACGCTTCCTGCTGGCCGACGGGACCGTGTTCGGCCTCGTCGCTTCGACGACGCAGCCGTTCTGCGGAACCTGCGACCGCAGCCGGGTCACCGCCGACGGCCTGTGGTTCCACTGCCTGTACGCGACGAGCGGGACGAACCTGCGCGAGCTGGTGCGCGCCGACGACGCGCGCGCCGCGTTGGCCGCGGCCATCCGGCGCGGCTGGAGCGCGCGCGAGGACCGCGGCGCGCAGGCGCGCTTCGACGCGGCGTCGCGCGGCACGCTCGCCGCGCGCGAGGTCCTGCGGGACAACCCGCACCTCGAGATGCACACGCGCGGCGGCTGAGGAGCGGACCGGATGCCGACGGCGAGCAGGATCGAGCGCAAGGACCCCGTCGTCGTGGTCGGCGGCGGTCCGGCGGGCGCCTGCGCCGCGCTGCATCTGGCGCGCGCGGGAGGGCGCGTCGTGCTGCTGGAGCGCTCCACGCCGCCGCGGCCGAAGGTGTGCGGCGGCGGTGTCGTGGCGCGCGCGTGGCGCGAGCTGCCCGACGGATTGCGCCTGCCCGTGCGTCGCGAGGCGCGGCGCGTCGAGCTGGTCGACCACGCCGGACGCGCGCATGTGGTCGAACGCTCCACGCCGATCGTCTCCCTCGTGCTGCGCGACGAGTTCGACCACGCGCTGCTGGATGCGGCGCGCGCCGCCGGCGTCGAGGTGCGGACGAATTGCCGCCTGCTCGGCTTGCGCGCCGGCGACGGGGCGTCGCTCCCCGCCGACGCGTCGAGCCTGCTGCTCGACACGAACCTCGGCGAGTTGCGCGCGTCGTTGCTGGTGGCCGCCGATGGCGCGCACTCGGACTGCGCGCGCTTCGCCGGCTTCGCCCCGTCGGCCAAGGGCACGCCGGCCCTGGAGGCCGAGGTGCATGGCGCGCCGCGCGGCCGCGGCGACGCCGTGGTGTTCGACTTCGCGCGCGCGCCGCACGGCTACGCATGGAGCTTCGGCAAGGACGAGCAGGTCTCCGCGGGAGTCCTGACTCTGCGCGGCGAGCCCAGTCCTCGGGCCTTGCTGCCGGCGATCCTCGTCGCGCACGGACTCGCGGACGCGCGCTCGTGCGACATCCAGGGGCAGATCATCCCCGCCCGCCCGCGTCGCACGCTGGCCCGCGGTCGCGTGCTGCTGGTCGGCGACGCCGCGGGCCTCGCCGATCCGTTGACCTACGAGGGCATCTCGCCCGCCCTGCGCTCCGGCCGCCTCGCCGCTCGCGCGGCGCTGGAACCGGAGAGCGCCGCGCGCACCTACTCCCGCGCATTGCGCGCCGACCTCGTCCCCGAGCTGCGCCGCGCGCGTTGGCTGGCCCACGTCGTCTACGAACGCCCGGCTCTGGCTCGCGCGCTGTTCTCCGCCGCGGGCGCATCGCTGTGCGAAGCGATGGTCTCGATCATCGCCGGCGAAAAGAGCTACGCATCCTTCCTGCGCTCGCCGCGCGGATGGTGGCGACTGGCGTCGGCTGCCCTTTCCACGCGCTGAACGCGCAAGGCCGCCACCAGCGAGGATGCCGGCCCTGAAAAGTCGCATCGCGCAGGCGACTTTTCCCGCGGCATGGCGTCCACTCCGTCAGGGCGCCTCCACCCGATCGATGCCCACGTCGATGCACTGGCCGCCTCCGGTCTGGCGGCAATGCACCGCGAGCACATGGCGGCCCTTGGCCAGCAACTTCGCATGTTCGGCCGCGAGCGGCACCGACCGGTACGCCGTGGTGTAGCCCTTCAATCGCGCCACCTCGACGCCGTCGATCCAGATCGTGGCGTCCTCGTCGTGGTGGACCGAAAGCGAGAGCTCGCCCGTGGCGTCGGCATCGAGCTCGAACTCGCGGCGCAACCAGATCTCGGTGGTCTTCCACTCCGTCTCCACCACCGCGTTCGGCGTGCCGCGCGTGCCGAAGCCGCCCGGTGCGCGCACCCAATCGCGCGCGTCGTGGTCCTGCTTCCACCACTCGCCCTGCGGGGCCTCGAAGCGCACCTGCCATTCCTGCGGCTCGGAGCGCGAAGTGGGCACGAGCGGCACGAGGCGCGGGAAGCGCCCTTCGTTGGCCGCGCGCACGCGGGCCGGGTCCATCTTCACCACGGCGCGGTCGTAGGTGAGCAACCCGTTCGTCTCCGTCTCCACGTCGGTGGTCTGCGTGTAGACCGCCGCCGCCAAGCCGGCTTCGAGGCGCAGTTCGTGGACACCGCGCAGCAGGTCGACGTAGCGCGTCGTCAACGCCGCGCGATCGGCGGCGCCTTCGTAGCCCCAGTTCTCCTGCTGCCAGGTGTGGCCGGTCAGCGCCAAGCCGATGCCGCCGAACTCGCCCAGCACGCCGGCGCGCCGCGCCTCGACCTTGGGCGCCCCCGGCCCGGGATAGGCGTGGATGTCCATCAGGTCGCCAACCTGGTGGTCGACCCAGCCCGAGGCGTTGGAGACGAGGCGCGTCGCGTCGAGCGAACGCGTGAACTCGACCATGCGCGGCGTGTCGTGCTGTCCCCAGCCTTCGTTGTAGACGACCCAGCAGACGATGCTCGGGAAGGGCGCGAGGGCGCGCACCATCGCCTCGAGCTCGCGTTGGAACTGGCGCCTGCCCTCCTCGGTCTTGTTGTCGCCGTTGGGCATGTCCTGCCACACGAGCAGTCCCAGCTCGTCGCAGTGGCGGTAGAACCGCGCCGGCTCGACCTTGACGTGCTTGCGGAGCATGTTGAACCCCAGCTCCTTCGTCCGCTCGAGGTCGCTGCGCAGCGCCGCGTCCGTGGGCGCGGTGTACAGGCCTTCGGGCCAGTAGCCCTGGTCGAGCGGGCCGATCTGGAACAGCTCGGCGCCGTTCAGGAACAGGCGCGGCGCACCGCCGCTGCCGGCGGCGAGCTCGATCGTGCGCATCGCGAAGTACGAGCGCACCTCGTCGAGCACCGCGCCCTTGCGCAGCAGGCGCGCCTCGAGGTCGTAGAGGTGCGGCGAGGATGGCGACCAGGGCTTGGCGCCGGGAACGACGAAGACGAGCGGCTCGTCGGCGGGTCCCTTGGCGCGCGCCACCACCTGGCCGGCGTCCTTGGCGACGAGTTCGAGCTCCAGTCCCTTGCCGGATCCGGCGATGTTGGCGCGCGCCTGCACGCGCCCGTCGCGGGGATCGCCATGCACGACGATCTGCTCGAGGCGCGTCGCGGGCGCGCACTCGAGCCACGCGGTCTGCCAGATGCCCGTGACGCTGGTGTAGTGGATGCCGCCGGGCTTGTCGACTTGCTTGCCGCGCGGCTGGTCGCCCTTGTCGGTGGGATCCCACACGGCGACAACGAGCTCCTGCTCGTCGCCGTTGTCGAGCGCGTCGGTGATGTCGAAGGTGAACGGGTCGTAGCCGCCACGATGCTCGCCGACGGCGCGGCCGTTGACCCACGCGCGCGCCTCCCAGTCGACCGCGCCGAAGTGCAGCAGGACTCGTTCGCCGCGCCACGACGCCGGCAGGTCGAACACGCGCCGGTACCAGGCGCGCTCGTGCTTGGCGCCTACCCCCGACAACTGCGATTCGATGGGGAACGGCACGAGGATCGTCCCGGAGAGGTCGATGTCCGAGGGCGGAGCCTCGCCCGCGATCCCGGGCTGGAACTGCCAAAGGCCGTTAAGGTTGAGCCAGCGCTCGCGCACCAGTTGCGGCCGCGGATGCTCCGGCAGCGGCGCATCGGGGTCCAAGCCCTCGGCGTGGATGGACTGCAGGGGTCCGGGCGCGGGCTTCCAGCGCGATTCGTTGGTGGAGCAAGCGGCGAGGAGGCACAAGAGCGGGAGCAGGCGCAGCATGGACGCTGTTCTACCAAGTGACCCGCCTTCGTGCGGATGGCGACCCGTCGTCGGCTTCGCCATGCTGCGGACATGGAGCACACGCTCGATCGTTGGCGCGAGGAGACGCAATCGGCCTGGATCTACGACCAGCTGGCCCGCGCGGAGCCGGATGCGTCGAAGCGCGCCTTGTTCGCCGAGCTCGCCAAGGCGGCGCGCCACCAGGCCGGACTCCTCGCGGCGGAACTGCCGGGGACCGCCGCGCCGCGCTTCCGACCCTCGCCGCGCGCGCGATTCGCCGCGTGGGCCGCCTCGCGCCTCGGCGTCGAGCGCACGAAGTCGCTGCTCGCCGCGTTGAAGGTGCGCGGTCTGTCGACCTACGGCGCGGGACACGCGCGGGTCGTGTCCGTGGAAGCCATCGGCGCGCGCCACAAGCGCACCGGTTCGGGCGGCACGTTGCGCGCAGCGGTCTTCGGCGTGAACGACGGCCTCGTGTCGAACGCGAGCCTGGTGCTCGGAGTCGCGGGGGCGACCGCGCACGCGGCCGATTCCGGCGCGGTGGTGGTCGCGGGAGTCGCCGGCATGCTCGCGGGCGCGTTCTCGATGGCCGCCGGCGAGTGGATCATCGTGCGCACGCAGACCGAGTTGTGGCAGGGCCAGATCGCCGAGGAACGCGACGAGCTGCAACGCTATCCGGAGGCCGAGGCGGAGGAGCTGGCGCTCATCTACCACGCGCGCGGCTTCGAGCTCGAGGCCGCGCGCGCCATGGCGCGGGAGCTCGTCAAGGACCAGGAGCGCGCCTTGGCGGTCCTGTCGCGCGAAGAGCTGGGCCTCGATCCCGACGAGCTCGGCTCGCCCATGGCCGCCGCGCTGTGGAGCTTCGGCTCGTTCTGCCTGGGCTCGCTGGTGCCGCTCTTGCCGTGGCTCCTGGCCTCGGGGACGCTGGCCTTGTGGAGCTCGATCGCGGCGGCGGCGGTCGTGTTGTTCCTCGTGGGCGCGGCCACGAGCCTGTTCTCGGGCAGGAACCTGGCCTTCGGCGGCGCGCGCATGCTGGCGATCGGGGCCGCCGCGGGCGCGGCGACCTGGGCGATCGGCTCGTGGCTGGGCGCGAGCGTGCTCTAGCGGCCGCGCGCACGACCGCGAAAGAGCGCGCGCCGGCCCTCAACGATGGGTCGGCATCTTCAGCGTCCCGAGGTACGCCACGAGGTCGGCGAACTCCGCCTCGGTCAGGAGCAGCGCCAAGCCGTCGGGCATCAGCGAAGTCTTGCCGGCGACGCGTTCGACGACCTCCGCCTTGGGGATGCGCCGCGGTTCGCCGTTCTGGTCGTGGATCGAGAGCGAATCGCCGTCCTCCGAAGCGACCATGCCGAAGACCAGCGTCCCGTCGGCGAGCTCGAAGCTCGACGAGGTGTAGCCCTCGGCGACGCGCGCGCTGGGTGCGAGCAGCGAACGCACGAGCTCCGCGCGGTCGTACTTGAGCGCCACATCCGACAGCTCCGGTCCGACGCGTCCGCCTTCGCCGTCGACGACATGGCAACGCAGGCACATCGGCCCCGACTCGCGGCGGAACACCTCGCGCCCGCGCCGCGGGTCGCCGACCAGCTCCGCCACGGCGCGCTCGTAGCGCGCCAAGCCCTCGTCGAGCGGACGCAGGTCGTCGTAGAGGATCCCGCTGCCCTCGCCTTCGACCTTCACGCTGAACGACCACTGGCCGCCGTTCTGCCCCACCCGCAACCACAGCTCGTTGCGTCCGGCGGCCAGCTCGACCTCGAACTGGTCGGCATCGTGGCTCCAACCGCGGTCGACGGGATTGTCGTGCACCTCGCGCCCGTTGAGCCACGCACGAACGTCGTCGTCGCTCCCGAGCACGACGCGCGCGCGGCGGGCGCGCGTGCTCCACAACTCCGCGCGGCACAACGCGGCCAGGTCCTGGCGCGCGACCAGCGCCTTCTCGAGGTCGACGAAGCCATGCTCGGCCTCGGAGCGATGCTCCACGACGCGGACGCCGTCGGCGACGAGTTCCGACGGCGCGCGGCCGGCGGGATCGGGCGCGCCGCGCCGCGGGAACGGACCAACGATGGTCCAATCCCGCAGCGGAGCGACCTGCGCGTAGATGGAGCGCACGATCTCCAGCGCGCGGGGATCCAGGCGTCCGTCGCGGTGGCGCTCCTCGAGCGCGGGACGAACGACGGCGCCGAGGCTCTCGAGCGCGCGGCGCGCGGCTTCGCGCGCGGTGGCGTCGACCTCCACCAGTCCGGCGAGGTACGCGTCGAGCGCCGCGGCGTCCGGCCGGCGCGCCAGCGCCTCGACCACGGCTGGCCGCAGGCGCGCGTCGCCCAGGAGGGCGAGCAGGGCCGGATGGTCCTCGACTTGGCGCAGCGCGCCGAGTTCGCGCACGGCGGCGCGCACCACGCGCCACTCCGGGTCGGCCAGCAGCGCGCGCAAGTCGCCCGCGCTCGCCTCGCGCGCCACGCGTCCGAGGGCCTCGACGCTGGCGATGCGCGCCTCGACGAGGCCGCGCATCGCGCGCTCCGCCAACGCGTCCCTGCTCGCGGCAGATCCGCCCTTCGCCAGGGCGCGCGCGGCCTCGACCTGCAATTCGACCGCCACGCCGTCGTCGAGCAGCAGCTCCGACAGCACGCCCAGCGCCGCGTCGGTGTGCGCGCTCAAGGCCACGGCGGACGCCAGCGCGGCCTCGCGCACGGACGCGTCGCTCGCGCGCGCCGCCGCCGCCAGCAGTGGCGCCGCTTGGAGGTCGCGCACGGCACCGAGCGTGCGCAAGGCCTCGACGCGCACGCGCGCGTCCTGCGAGCGCTGCGCGAGTTCGCGCACGGCCTGCGCGGCCTCGCGGTCCTCCAGCTTCGCGACGGCCTCGAGCGCGGCCAGCTGCACCGGCGCCGCATCGTCGCCCAGCGCGGCGCGAATGGCCCCGAGCGCGGCAGCGGTGGAGGCGTGCCGCACGATGCGGGCCGGCGGCGGCCTGCGCGCGGGGTCGATGGACCACCACTTGCCGTCCCAGGGCGCTTCGCCGAAGGCGTTCTCGCGCAAGGCCAGCACGGCGTGCGCGCGCAGCGCCGGATCCGCGCCGGATGCCGCGAGCGCCGCCAGACGCGCGATGGCGGGCGCGTCGACGCGGTCGCGCAGTCCATCGACCACCAGGCGCCGCGAGCCGGCGTCGACCAGCGCGAAGTCCGGCGCGGCCTCGCCGAGCCAGATGGCGCGCTGCAGCGCGTGCCGGACCCATTCGTCCCCTTCGCGCGCAAGGGCCTCGACCAGGTGCTCGTCGCGCTCGGCCGCGCGCGCGGCGAAGGCCGGGTTCGCCAAGGCGATGGCCGCCTCGCGACGCACGATCGGATGGGCGGAGACGAGCAGCGCACCCGCGGTGGCGAGCGACGCGTCGTCGCGACGCGCCAGGGCGCGCGCGATCCAGGCGTGCGTCTCCGGCAAGTCGAGCGGCAGCAACTGGTCTGTCGTGCGCCAGAGCTGCAAGCGCCGCGTGCGCTGGTCGTCGTCGGCCACCGAACCGTAGCGCGAGAGTTCCTCGAGCGCGCACCACGCGTGCGCCTTGGCGCGATCGCCGGCCGGACCGACCAGGAAGTCGACCAGCGCGAGCACGGTGCGCATGTCGCCGCCATCGGCCAGCGCCTGCTGCGCGCGCAAGCGCCTGCGGAACGAAGGCTCCTCGAGCACCGCCAGCAGTCCGGCGTCGGTCGTCGGCAGGGGCTTCATCGCCGACGACGCCCGTCCGTCGTCGTCGGCGCGGCGCACGCGCCACAGCCGTCCGGCTTCCACGTTGGACGTCCAACCGTCGTAGTTCCAGTCCGTGACCCACAGCCAGCGCCCGTCGGGCGACTCCGCCACGTCCAGCGGCCTGAAGGCGCGCGCCTCGCCGGCGACCAGCAGGTCCTCGTGGCCCTTCACTCCGTGGGTGGCGCCGCGCTGCTCGAAATCGAAGCGGCGCACGACGCCCTTGCCCCACTCGGCGAAGTAGGCGCCGCCCTTCCAGGGCGCGGGCCAGGCGTCCTCGCGGTACACGAGGTTGCCGCAGGGCGAACCGCCGCCCTGGTCGAGGATGCAAGGCCGCACCAGCTCGGGACGGCTCTTGTAGTCGTGCGGATACCCATAGGCCGCGCCGGACATCACGTGCGTGACGCGCGTCCACCAACCGAGGCCGTCGTCGGTGTTGTCGTAGGTGTACATCTCCCCGCGCGCGTCGATGGCGACGTCGAGGATGTTGCGCAGGCCCGAGGCGACGAGTTGCAGCTCGCTGCCGTCGGGGCGCACGCGCACCACTCCGCCGCCTCGCAAGGTCAGTCGCCGCCCGTCGCGCCCGACGCACTCGGGGATGCCCTTGTCCCCCACCGCCACGTACAGGTAGCCGTCCATGCCCATCTTCAGGCCGCTGACGATGTGGTCGTTGAAGCCGCCCGGCCAGCCCGGCGCGGGCGGGCCCAGCGTTGTCAAGATTTCCTGACGGACGTCCGCCCTGCCGTCGCCGTCGGTGTCGCGCAGCGCCGTCAAGTTGGGCATGTTCATCACGAACACCGTGTCGCCCAGCGTCTCGAGACCGAAGACCGCGTAGAGTCCCTCGGCCCAGACCGTGCGGGACCAGCCGCCCGATGGATGCGGCGCGATGCGCACCACGCGGTCGATGGGCTGGTCCGTCGGGCCGGGCATGTCCATCGGATCCTCGCCCACGAGCAGCGAGCCATCGTCCAGCGCGAGGGCCGCGGTCGGCCACAGGAGCTCCGGCGCGGCCTGCACCAGGTCGACGGCGAAGCCGGGCGCGGGCCGCGGGGCGACCTGCGGCGCGGGGATCCTCGGCGCGACGTCGCGTCGCGCGGCGCTCGATTCCTCGAGGCGGGCCTCGGTGCGGGTCGCCCAGGCGATTCCGCCGTCGAGATGCGCGAGGAAGCGCTCGTCGCGCCACACCTCGGGGCGATGGCCGAGGGAGGTGTAGAACACGCGCCCCGCACCGTGGGTGCGCGTCCACGCCACCGCGAAGTCCTTGTCCTCGCGATGCACTCCCTCGCGCGCGAGGTCGACCTTTTCCGCGTCGAGCTTGAGCAGGCCGTGGTTGCGCGCGCGCTCGTACGGGGCCTTGAACTGGTAGATCTCGTCGACGATCTCGAACGAGGCCCCGAGGTGCCGCGTCGAGGGATGCCGCGGGTCCTCGACGAGGATCGAGACGTTCTCGTGCCACGGGTGGTTGTCGAAATGGCCGCCGATCATGCGACCGTAGCGCTCGTCCGAATACAGCGTGTCGGTCGCGCAGTGCGAGCCGATGAACGCGCCTCCGCCTTCGACGAAGGCGAACAAGGCGTCGCGCCGCTCCTTCGACAGCGGCAGCTCGCCGGTCGTGTAGAAGAACACCCCCTGGAACGTGGCGAGGCTGGCGGCGTCGAAGGAGGCCGGATCGCGCGAGGGCACGGCTTCGTACAACCCGGTCGCCGCGCCGCGCTCGAGGATGGCCTGTTCGACGAGGCACAACTGGTCGGGTGCGGGGCGGCGCGCGACATCGTGCTCGAAGCCCGCCGAATGCGTGTAGACGAGGATGCGCGGCGCGGCGGCGGCGCCCGCGGCGAGGTGCCTCCCTTCCGCGCGCGGCAGGATCGGGTTCGCGGAAGCGACGGGGGCGCAGCAGGCGAGCAGGAGTCCCAGCATGGGCACCAAGATACCCCCGTCGGCTCAAGGTCGGCCCTCGAGGCGGCCGATTCGACACGCGGGCTCCACCACGCCGTCGCCTCGCGCGCGGCCAGCCCGCCAACATGGGTCCACACTCCAAGCGCTCGCGCGTACGTCTTGACGGTCCAGGAGTCCGGTCGTGAGCGCGGGGCCGTTGCGCATCATGCTGGTCGACGACTCGGTCGTCATCCGGCGACTGCTCGCGGACACGCTGCAAGGCGATCCCGAGATCGTCGTCTGCGGCACGGCCGGCGACGGCCAGGCCGCGCTGGAGAAGCTCGAGGGCTTCCAACCCGACGCCATCGTGCTGGACATCGAGATGCCGCGACTCGACGGCATCGGCACGCTCAAGGAGTTGCGCAAGAAGAGGCCGCGCCTGCCCGTGGTGATGTTCAGCACGCTGACCGAGCGCGGCGCCGCCGCGACGCTCGACGCGCTGGCCGCGGGCGCGAACGACTACGTCACGAAGCCTTCGAACACCGGCAGCTACGAACTGGCGCGGGCGCGCGTGCGCGAGACCCTGGTGCCCAAGCTCAAGGCCTTGTGCGGCCGTGGCGCTTCGGTCGCGGCCCAGGGATCGTCGCCGGCCGGGATCGCCAAGCCTTCCGCGCCGCGCGTCGGGCCGCCCGCGCGCGTCGACATCGTCGCCATCGGCGTCTCTACCGGCGGACCATCCGCGCTCGAGGCCGTGCTGCCGCGGCTGCGCGCGGACTTCCCCGCGCCCATCGTGCTCGTGCAGCACATGCCGCCGCTCTTCACCAAGCTGCTGGCCGACCGCCTGGCCTCGAAGTCGCGCATCAAGGTCGTGGAGGCGCAGGACGGACAGCCCCTGGCGCGCGGCGTCTGCCACATCGCGCCCGGCGATTGGCACATGTCGCTCAAGTCCGACGGCGCGCTCGTGCGGATCGCGCTCGACCAGGCGCCGCACGAGAACTCGTGCCGTCCGGCGGTCGATCCGCTGCTGCGTTCGGTGGCGCGCATCTACGGACCCAACTCGCTCAGCGTGATCCTGACCGGCATGGGCCAGGACGGCTTGAAGGGCTGCGAGGCGACGCGCAAGGCCGGCGGCTGGGTCTACGCGCAGGACGAGGCGACCAGCGTGGTCTGGGGCATGCCCGGCTTCGTCGCCCGCTCGGGCCTCGCCGACAAGGTGCTGCCGCTGGACCAGGTCGCCGGCGAGATCGAGGCGCGGGTCATGGCGCGCCGCGCCGCCATCGCCGGCTGAACGGCGCCGGTCGCCGCCGCGCGGACGCCGGCCCGGCGCGGACGTCAGTCAAAAAAAATTGACAGAAGTCCGCCGAACCGCGTCCGTCAGAACGAGTCGACCGCCTCGAGCTCGGTGAGCAACGCCGCCAGCGCACGCAGCGCGTCCGTGGTCGTGAACACCCCGAGCAACTTGCCGTCGTGCGCCACGACCGCGCTGCCGAGCCTGTGCTCCGCCATGTGGGCCGCCACGCGCCGCAAGTCGTCCTCGGCCTCGACCTGGTACACGTCGTGCACCATCGCCTCCTCGACCAGCGTCTCGTGCGGATCCGAGGCGCACAGCGACTGGATCAGGTGGATGTCCCGCTGCGACAGGATCCCCACCACCTCCCCCCCTTCGACCACCGGCAAATGCCGCACCTCGTGCAGTCGCATCCGTCGCGACGCCTCGGCGATGGTCTCCTGCGGCCCGACGACGACCAGGACGCGGGTCATGTAATGCTCGATGGTCAGCGGTACTCGGCTCATGGTGGTCGGCCCTCCTTTGGACCGTGGGGCCATTGGAGGGCGGGCGGGCGGGGGATGCGCGGGACCAGAGGGCGGAGGGGGGCGGGGGTGGAGTGCGAATCCCGATGCTGGCCCCGATCGTTGTGCGTGGCCTCGCCCGGATTCGGTTCGTTCCTGCACCGCGCGTAAGGCCCCGAGCGTCCTTTTCTGAATGGGGACGCCCCGGCACTCGACCAGGGCGCAGCCTGGAGAGCCCTCCAGCCCCACCAGGTCCCCCGCACAGGGCCCGCTGGGCGGTCCGGAACGGAGGTAGGTTCCCAGATCTCCGGCTGCAGAGCACGGCACGCGAACAGATGCCCGCAGCAGATCCCCACCATCGCAGGCGTCGTCAGGGTTCGTAGGAGTGCTCCCTGCACGCGAGAAAGCCTGCAACCGCAGGGCCGAGGCCTCTCCACACGCTCCTGCGAGGCCTTCGGGGGCGAGAGGTCTGCAGCTCGCGAACAGCATCCAACAAGGTAGTGGACGCTCCTCGACCGGCCACCGTGGCAGGCTGCTGCCAAATTTCACAAACTATTACTTGACAGCATCTTGCGACCGAATCCGGCGCGCACATTGAAGGGGGCCAGCATCCCAGCAAGCGAACTGCACGATTTGCTCCTTTTGCACGAATCCCGACCATCAGGCCCGAATGTCCCCCCAAGCGGTGCAGACAACCCGCCCACCACCACGAACCATCTATGCGGAGGCCCGCCTAGGTGACCATCCCGTCGCCATCCAGGGCCGCAAAGGCAATCGTGATCTCTCGTTCCAGCGAGTACGCCATCCGGGCCCTGACCTTCCTCGCCATGGAAGGCGATGGTCGCCATCACTTGGCGCGCGACATGGCGGAGCGATTGGGAATTCCTGCGCCCTTCCTCGGGAAGGTGCTGCAGCCGCTCGTGACGAGCGGGTTGTTGCACAGCCAGCGCGGGCGCAGCGGCGGGTTCAAGCTCGCCAAGGCGCCGAAGGACGTGCGGCTGGTGGACATCGTGGCCACGCAGGAGACGCTGCATCCGGCGGACACCTGCCTGCTCGGGCAGAGCGAGTGCCGGGAAGAGGGCGCCTGCCCGCTGCACGCGTATTGGACCAGCACCGCGCGCGGGTTCCACGCGCGCCTGCGCGAGACGAGCTTGCAGGAGCTGGTCGAGTTCCGGGCCGCCCATCCGGGGTGCGCATATCCGGACCAGGCGCTCGATCGCGTGGCGCGGGCGCGAGGCGCGGCGCAGGAGTCGAGCGCGGTCCCGGCCTGAGCGGAGCGCGGTACACGACGCAAGCGGCGCGGGGCCGCCCCCCCCCCGCGGGCCCGCCGCCCCCCCCGGGGGCACCCCCCGGGGGCCGCCGCCCCCCCC